>DASXUQ010000005.1:600000-900000 GCA_036504735.1 bacterium | reverse complement strand
CTGGGCGGCCTGCATTTCCGCGAAGGGCGGGAAGAGGTGCTGTCTTACATTTATTTATCGGAGTGGGATCGTACGACGCTGCAGGAACTTCGCCACCTCGGGGTGAAGATCAAATGCCAGGATCTGCCCGCGACGAAACCCATACCCTACGAGGAGTAGAGCATGGATCCAAGAAAAAATGAGATTCGTGTCGGTATTGCCGTCATCATTTCCATCGTCTTTCTGATCGGCGGGATTATGTGGGGCAAGGGCTACCGCCTGCGGTCCTCCCGCTATCACATTCAAGTCGTGTTCGATAACGTGGGCGGCCTCGAAAACGGCGCCAACGTGCTGGCCAACGGCGTGGTAAAGGGTAAGGTCACGCGCATCAGCCTGTCCGGCGGCAAAGTGTTTGTGGATGCCGCCATAGACAAGAGCGTCACGCTGTTTTCGGACTATCACGTTACGGTCGAGTCCCCGACGGTCATGGCGGGCAAGGCGCTGTCGCTGCTGCCGGGATCCAAACTTCCGCCGGCGGATATCACCATGCCCCTGAACGGCGACAATCCTGTGGGCATGACCGAAGCGGTGCACGTGTTTCAGGACATTGCCAACGACGTGCAGACGTCGCTGCGTGACTTGGATACCTTGCTGGTGAACCTGAATCGTGTGGCGGCGGACACCGTGACGCGCAAGGGTGTGACCACGCTGGTGAACAATGCGAGTGAAATTGCGCGTACGTCCAACGAGTGGCTGATGCAGAATCGCGAGCGTCTGACCAACACCGTGACACAAGCGGAAAGCACGCTGGTCGCGGTCAAGTCACTCTCGCAGAATGCCGCCGCCCGTCTGAACGGAACTCTCGGCGGTGTGGATTCCGTTACGGCGCAGATGGCGCATCTGACTCAGTCCGCGACGCAGACGTTGCGCCTGTTGAACGAGGGTCAAGGCACCCTCGGCAAGGTGCTTACCGACAGTTCTCTGTACGTGCGGTTGAACCGGACGCTGGAGCAGATTGACTCTCTGGCCGTCTCCATCCGGACCAAAGGTATGAAACAGCGGATCGTTCTTTTTTAGACTATGAATATTCCGCGTCTGCAATCACTTTTGGCCGTTGCGCGGGGAGACCGGCCGGCGGACCTCCTGCTGATCAATGGCCGCGTGGTGAACACGCTGTCCTATGAGATTGAGGAGCGCAGCGTGGCCGTCTTCGACGGCCTGATCGCAGGTATCGGCGACTATGAGGCCCGCGAGATCATCGATCTTGAGGGCCTTTTTCTTGCGCCGTCGCTGATCGACGGTCATATTCACATTGAGTCCAGCCTGCTCTCACCGTCCGAATTCACCCGCGCCGTAGTCCCACGGGGGACCGGCGCGGTGGTGTGCGACCCGCATGAAATCGCTAACGTGTGCGGCGAAGCGGGTATCCGCTACATGCTGGACGCGACCGATTCTGTGCCGCTGGATGTGTTCGTGATGCTGCCCTCCTGTGTTCCGGCGACGCATATGGAGACGTCGGGCGCGGATCTGGATGCCGAGCGGCTGCGGCCGTTTCTCTCCCATCCCCGTGTGCTTGGACTTGCTGAAGTGATGAATTTCCCCGGCGTGGTGTTCGGCGCCGAGGCGGTGCTGCGCAAGATCGCTCTGGCCGATGGCCGTCCGGTGGATGGGCATGCTCCCGCGGTGAGCGGCAAATGGTTGAACGCTTATGCGGCCGCGGGGATCGGAACCGATCATGAGAGCACGACCTTCGCGGAAGCTCAGGAGAAGTTGCGGCGCGGCATCGCGGTGTTCATCCGCGAAGGCTCCACGGCGCGCAATCTCGAAGCGTTGCTGCCGCTGGTCACTCCCGCCAATGCGCACCGCTTCGCGTTTGTTTCCGATGACCGCCACGCGGACGATCTGGTCAGTGAAGGCCACATGAATGCCACGCTGGCGAAGGCGGTGGCGCAGGGGCTTGATCCGGTTCTTGCATTGGCGATGGCGACGTCGCACACGGCGGCGATTTTCGGATTGAAAGCGATCGGGGCCATCACACCGGGCCGCCGCGCGAATCTTGCGGCCTTCGAAGATCTGGTATCTTTCCGCGCCGCGAAAGTATGGCGCGATGGAAAATTGATTGCGTCAAATGGCGCGCTGCTTGCCGATGTTCCGGTTGCCGATGCGAGTGCGGTGCTGGGCACGGTGAGGCTGCCGTCGCTGTCCGGCGCTGATTTGGCCGTTCCTTCGCAGGAAGGGCAGACGAATATCATTGACATTATTCCGGATCAGATCGTCACCGGACGTTCTGCGGCGCTGCTTCCCGTACGCAATGGGCAATGGCAGGCGGATGTGGGACAAGATATTGCCAAGTTGGTGGTGATCGAGCGTCACCGCCGCACCGGAAACATCGGCAAAGGATTTGTGCGCGGTCTGGGGCTGAAGCATGGCGCGCTGGCCTCGACGGTGGCGCACGATTCTCATAATCTGATTTGCGCGGGTATGAGCGATGCGGATATGCTCTGTGCCGCGCAGGTGCTGGGCGAGCAGGGGGGGGGCTGGGTGGTGGTTGCAGGAGAAAAGGTGCTGGCCCATTTGCCTTTGCCGCTGGCAGGATTGATGTCGGACCAGAGTGCGCCGGATGTGGTTCAGGCCGTGGAAAATCTGCACCGCGCCGCGCGGGAATTGGGATGTTCGCTCTCCGCGCCATTCATGGCGCTGTCGTTTCTTGCCCTGCCTGTAATCCCCCATCTCAAGCTCACCGACCTTGGTCTGATCGACGTGGACGCCTTCGCGCCGATTGATCTGGCAGTCTCCTGACCTTCAGGCGGCAGAGCGGACTGCCGTTCGGCACTACGGCAGATGTTTCAACGCCAGCGCCGCGAAGCGGACCCGGGTGCAGTGGTTACCCCTGCCTGCCTTGCATTTGCGTCTCAAATTTCGCATAATATAAAGTTAAGCCCATTTCTGTGGTTGGTGCCGCTCCGGTCTCCGTATCGGCTGGCGGCGCGTGGCTCTAATTTTGTTAACTCATTAATTTAAAAGAACTTTGCCGTTAATCACCCCCCGGACCTTTCGTGGAACCCGCGATTTCCTGCCATCGGAACTGCTGGGTCGCCGCCGCATACTGGAAGTTATAGAGGAGGCGTACCGCCGCTACGGTTTTCAGCCTCTCGAAACACCCGCCATCGAATATCTTGACATTCTCACGGGAAAAAGCGAGGAGAATGACAAGCTCATCTATGAAATCAAACGGGCGCGCGGTGACGAAGAGGAGACCGCCGAGTCCGCCATCGCGCTGCGCTATGATCTGACCGTGCCCTTGGCGCGGGTTGTGGCGCAGTATGCCGGCGAGCTTCCGAGGCCGTTCAAGCGGTATCAGATCCAACCGGTCTGGCGTGCCGACCGCCCGCAGCCGCGGCAAGGCCGTTTCCGCGAGTTCGTGCAATGCGATGCCGACATTGTCGGCACCGAATCGCTGCTGGCCGACGCGGAGATCGTGGCGCTGACCTATGAAGTGCTGCGGGATTTGGGGTTTGAGCAGTTCCATATCCGGCTTTCATCGCGCAAATTCCTGAAGGGGCTCGTGGTTGCCGCCACCGGTGATCCGGAAAAATTCTCATCCTTTTGCCGCGCGATTGACAAACTGGACAAAATTGGCTGGGACGGCGTGGCCGCAGAACTGGAGCAATCCGGTATTCCCGCCGCGACGGCGCAGGAAGTTTTGCGCAAGGTCGAGGCCGCTTTTGCAGCGTCCGACTTTGCGGAAGCCTTGGGATACCTGCAGGGCAATGCGGATGGCGAAGCAGGCGTGAAGGAGATCGAAGCCGTCTTTCATCAGGCGATCAATCTCGGCGTGCCACAGACCTTCATCAAATGTGATCCGTTTCTGGCGCGTGGTTTGGATTACTACACCGGTCCGATTTTCGAGAGCGTCTCGACGGAACTGCCGCATTTAGGATCTCTCTCCGGTGGCGGGCGGTATGATGGATTGGTGGGGACCTTCTCCAAAGAGAATTTCCCGGCGGTGGGAACGACGATTGGGCTGGATCGGATCCAGACGGCGCTGACGCAGCTAAATAAGTTCAAGACGCAGCCGTCCACCACGCAGGTGCTGGTATCGCGGTTCGATGCCGACGGCGTGTCCGAAGGCTTGAAGATCGCGGCGGAGTTGCGGCAGGCTGGGGTACGCGTGGAAATCTGGTACGACAATGACAAGATGAAGAAGCAGTTTGCCTTTGCCGACAAGCAGGGCATTCCGCTGGTGATCATCGCCGGACCTGATGAGCGCGCCGAGAACATGGCGGCCGTCAAAAACCTGAAGACGACCGAGCAGAAGAAAGTCGCTCGCGCGGCGCTGGTGGAAACCGTTCAGGCTTTGCTGCGTGATCTTCAGTGAACCGTTGATTCCCGGTACGCTGCTTCGACGCCACAAACGCTTCTTGGCGGAAGTGAAACTGGCGAGCGGCGAAATCGTGTGGGCGCACTGCCCGAATTCGGGGAGCATGAAGGGCTGCAATATTCCCGGCAACCCGGTGCTGATCAGCCATCATCCCAGCGACAAGCGCGTGCTGCAATACACGTGGGAAATGATCTCGATTGATAACGGCTGGGTGGGCGTCAACACCATGATCCCCAACCGCATCGCCGCCGAAGCATTCGAATCCGGTTTGATCCCCGCCTTCCGCCGCTATGCCGAATACCGCAGTGAAGTCAAGATCTCGGAAGACTCGCGGATTGATTTTGTGCTGGGCAAGCGCGGCCAGTGCATGGTGGAAGTCAAGAACGTCACGCTGGTAGAAAACGGCGTGGCACGATTTCCCGATTGCGTGAGCACCCGCGCCGCCAAGCATGTGCGCCACCTGATAGCCCACGTCGAAGCCGGCAATACCGCCGCCGTGCTATTTGTGATCCAGCACCACGCCGCCCGAGTATTTACTCCTGCCGATGATCTCGATCCCGAATTCGGCCGCATCCTGCGCGTGGCCGCCAAGACCGGTGTGAAGATCGAAGCCTGGAAGGCGGAGGTTTCACCGAAGGGGATTTGGTTGAAGGAAAGGGTGAAGGTGAATTTGTAAGGCCGGGGGGATGGGGGTCTGTTGGCACATACAAAGGTAAATAGCGTCTGCCTGACCAATGATGAACAAGCAAACAATGATAACTCACTGATCTACGATGCACGGTCCCATTAAACTTAATCTTGATCTTACCGGCGAACCGCAGCCGGAGCGCATCCCCACGGATGAGCAGACGCGCGGGCCGAAGGTATATATACGAACTTATGGCTGCCAGATGAACGTCGCGGATTCGCAGACCATCGAATCGCTGCTCGATGAAGCGGGGTTCCGGTTTGTAGACGCGGCGGAGAATGCGGATATTATTCTGGTCAACACCTGCATGGTCAGAGACAGCGCGGAGACGCGGGCGCTGGGGCAACTCGGCGATCTGGCGCGGCTCAAAAAGAAGAATCCGTGCGTGGTGATCGGCATCCTCGGCTGCGTGGCGCAGGCGCGAAAAAAAGAGATCCTCGACGAGAAACCGTTCGTGGATCTCGTGGTTGGGCCCGATGCTTACCGCAAGTTGCCGGTGCTGCTGGAAGAGAGGTTGATCTCACCACCGGGAACGCCGGGACTTTTGGAAGCCACGCTGCTGCGCGAAGAGCTGTACGACGATATTCTGCCCAAGCATCGCGGCGGCGTGACGGCCTTCGTGACGGTGATTCGCGGCTGCGACAAGTTCTGCACCTTCTGCATCGTTCCGCGCACGCGTGGCCGCGAACGCTCCCGCCCGCTGCCGTCCGTGCTGCGTGAAGTGGAAACGCTGGTGGAGCAGGGGGCAAAGGACATCATGCTGCTCGGGCAGAACGTGGATTCTTACCGCTGGGAAGGGCGCGGTTTTGCGCAGTGCCTGACCGCCGTGGCAGGAGTGCCCGGCCTGGAGCGCGTACGGTTCATGACGTCCCATCCGGCGGATATTTCGGATGAACTGCTCGACACGATGGCTGTGCACGAGAAGATCTGCCCGTTTCTGCATCTGCCGGTACAGGCGGGAAACAACCGCATCCTGCAGATGATGAACCGGCCTTACACGCGCGAGCGGTACCTCGAAATTATTGCTTCCGCGCGCAAGCGCATGCCGTATCTTGCGCTCTCCACGGATATTATCGTCGGCTTTCCCACCGAGACGGAAGCGGAATTCGAAGAGACGCTGGACATCGTGCGCGATGTGCGCTATGATACCGCGTTCACGTTCAAGTATTCTCCACGTCCCGGCACCCGGGCAGACAAGCTTGAGGACGATGTTCCCGAACCGGTGAAGGTGGCACGGCTGACGCGGCTGATCGAACTGCAGCAACAAATTGCCCACGAGCGCAATCAGGAACAGCTTGGCAGAGAGACCCGGATCCTGATTGAAGGACCGGCGCCCAAGGACGCGGCCATGTGGACAGGCCGCACACCCGATTACCGGCCCGTGGTGATCTCGCGCAACGGGGAGACCGTGGGAGACGTGATTGCCGTGCGCCTGACCGAACTGGTGGGGTTCACCTTCCGCGCCGAGCGCGTGGTCGTATCGTAGCGTCGCAAGACGCACCCGATTTTTCTTATCGCACTTTATACCCTTTGAGGAAAACCCTATGTGGATCCTCCGTTGGCTACTGCTCATCCTGGTCATGTTTTTTCTGGTTGGCTTCCTGTCGGAGAATGCCGATCAGATTGTGACCGTTAAGTTGCTGGGCAAGCCGTTTCCCGACGCGCCGCTTTCGTACGCGCTCTTCTTTGCCGGCCTGGCCGGGTATGTGTTGTGCTTGATTGTCGCGTTGATCAATCAGCTCCGGCTGCGCGGACAGATCGGCACGTTGCGCCGCAAGAACCGTGAACTGCAAATCGAACTGGACCGGCTGCGGAATTTCGCTCTCGAAGGCGACATTCCCGGCACATCCGTTGAACCGGAACCGGCCGACGGGGAGGACCTGCCATGACGGAATCCCTGCTGCTGCTGCTCATCGTGATTTTCGCGGCGGGCGGAGCTTTTTACTATCTGCAGCGCCGCGACCGCAACAAACCCACGCCGGTTACTCCGTATGCCGAGGGCTTGCGGGCCATGCTGGACGGCGACAATCCGCGCGCCATTCAGAAATTCCGCGACGTTGTGGCGCAGGATACGTCCAACGTGGATGCCTATCTGCGGCTTGGAGCGCTTTTTGCAAATTCTGGTGATGTCCCCCGAGCTATCAAGATTCACAAGTCCTTGACCTTCCGCGGGGATCTGATGGTCGCGCAAAAGGTCGAAATTTACCGCGCTCTGGCCAATGATTATCTGAAGGTTGGGGATCCGCAACGTGCCTTGGAAGCGATTGAACAGATTCTCTCGCTGGCCAAAAAGGACCGCTGGGGGCTGGACAAGAAGTCGGAGTTGCTGATTGCTCAGCAGGACTGGGCCGGAGCGTTCGACGCTGCGCACAAGCTTGCATACCAGGACGGCAAGGTGCCGTCGCGGCTGCTGGCGGTGCTGAAGGTGCAGGAAGGCATCAAGCTCTGCCAGTCCAAGAAAGAGCGCGATGGCCGCATTCAGTTCCGCGACGCCATCAAGTTCGACAACACGCTGATCGCGCCCTATCTGTATTGGGGCGATTCGTATATTCGCGAAGAGCGCACCGAAGACGCCGTGCGTATCTGGCGGCGGCTGCTCAGCGTCAATCCGGCACGCGCCCATCTGGTGTTCGACCGGCTCGAGTCGCACCTGTTTGATCTGGGCCGCTTCTCGGAAATCGAACAGATCTATCGCGCGTTGATTCGCAGCTACCCGCAGAATGTCCACGCGTATGCCGCGCTCGCGCGGTTCCTCGAAAAGCGCGGGGACGTGTCCGATGCGGTCGCCGTGCTGCAGGATGGTTTGCACCACAATCCCGACAGCCTATGGCTGCGCCGTCTGCTGGTTCAGGCCTACGGCGACGTCAATGACATGGGACACGTGATGGAACTGGCGCGGGATATTCTAAGCCGCGTGATGAAGACGCAATACGAGTTTTCCTGCTCAAATTGCGGGCATGTCGCCACGGAGCCTCTGTGGCTCTGTCCGCGCTGCAATAAACTGGATACCTTCAATGCGTAATCTGCGATGGGCCGTGGTTCTCCTGGCCTTTGCACTCCCGTTGTTCGCCGCCAAGTCCGCGCTCGATCTGATGCTCGAAGGCCGGTTTGGCGAAGCCCGGCAACTGATCGAGAAATCCAATCTCAGCCCGCGCTACGAGCTGCTGTATTTTGCCATGACCGAGGCCGATGCCGCGCGGGCGTGCTCGCTCTATCAGGTGATTGCCATCCGCTACCCCGGCAGCGATTGTGACAGCGTCTCCCGCGAGCGTCTGGATCAGGCGCGCACCATGGGTTTTACCGTGGTTCCCATTGCCGAATGGGCGCAAGCCCCAGCCGCCGCCACGCCACTCTTCTCGCAAAGAGCAGCCGTTGCCGAACCGGTGACACCCGCCACGCCGGGTAATGTTGCGCCACCTTCGCCGGTGGTCGCCGCGCCGGAACCCGTCAAACGGGATTCGGTTCCCGAGCCCAAGGCTCCTGAAGTTGCCGAAGTCAAGACTCCTGAAGCCGCCGAAGTCAAGCCGCCGGAACAGGCAGCGACTCCTGCGGCCAAAGAGGAAGCCCCTGCCACCGAGCAGGTTCCAGTGGTGTCCGATCAGCCGGCGCCCGTTTCCGCGCCAGTGCCGGTGCCGGAGCGGGAGACAATTGCTTCCACAAGCGTTCAACCCTTGAAGGAAAATTTGCAGCCGCACGATAAGCCCGTGGAGCCCGCGGCGGGCCACTGGTTTGTGCAGGTCGGCGCGTTTGCCAATTTCGACAACGCGCACAAGCTTTCGCTTGCCTTGCAGCAGGCGGGGTATTCGGTAAAGCTGGTGCCTCTTGAGGGCAAGACGAAACTGTTGCAAGTGCGCGTGGGGGGATACATGAAGCGCGCCGAGTTGAAGGCGGTCATGGCGCAGCTCAAACAGCAATTCAGCGTTCCCACAGCGGTGGTCAACGAATGACGGTCTCCTGACAGTCCGGATCGCCTTTCGATGCCGTCTCGTGCGCGAGGCGGCGTTTGGCGTTTTTGAAGACAAGGATGAAGGCGGAAGGATGACGGCGCGCTCGTTTCCTTTGCCTTCCGCTTCCTGCACTCGATTTCCTTCCTATTTCCAATTTCTAATTTTGAGTCTCCCCCATGTCCACTCCTATGCTGAAACAGTACCATGAGGTCAAAGCGTCCTATCCGGGTGCGGTGCTTTTTTTTCGTATGGGAGATTTCTTCGAAACGTTTTTTGAAGACGCCAAACTGGTTTCCGAAGTGCTCGGGCTGACTCTCACCCGCCGTAATCACGGCAAGGACGGCGATGTGCCGTTGGCCGGGTTTCCGCACCATCAACTCGAAAACTATCTGACTAAGATGACGCGCGCCGGCTACCGCGTAGCGGTGTGCGAGCAGGTGGAAGACCCGCGACACGCAACGGGCATCGTCAAGCGCGCGGTGACCGAAGTGGTTTCGGCGGGTACGACGTTTTCCGAAGCGGCGCTGGATGAAGCGCGCAACAACTATCTCGTTTCGGTCGTGCTCGACGGCGAGTTCGCCGGTCTGGCGTATGCGGACGTGACTACCGGAGAGTTTTTTACGGGTGTGCTGCCGCTGAGTGAACTGGCGGCGCGACTGTTTGCGCTGGAGCCTTCGGAAATTCTCTGCGCCGGAGATCAGCAGAGCGAATTGAAACCCAGCTTCGAGCGCACTAAGGCGGCCATCACGGTTCTGCCGCACTGGCAGTTCACCCCCGAAGCGTCGTCCCGCACGCTGACTGAGCACTTCGGAGTCTCCACGCTGCGGGGATTCGGCCTGTCCGGGCTTGATCTGGCGGTAGGCGCGGCGGGCGCGCTGGTGCATTACCTGCGCTCGAGCCTCGTCGACAGGCCGCCGGTGCTGCCCGATTTGCAGGTGTTCAGCACCACGCAGGAACTGGTGCTCGATCCGGCCACGCGGCGCAATCTGGAACTGGTGGAATCTCTGGCCGGAGAAGCCCGCGCCACGTTGTTCTCAGTGATGAACCGCTGCTGCACCGGCCCCGGTGCGCGGCTGCTCAGGCGCTGGCTGCTTTCGCCGCTGACGCATGTCGAGAGTATTCTCGAACGCCAGGCACGCGTGGCCTACCTGTATGAGCATCCGCTGCTCATCGGCTCGCTCGCCGATTGGCTGACCGGAACGGCGGACTTGCAGCGGTTACTGTCACGGTTGTCCACGCAGCGCTCTTCGCCGCGCGATGCCCTGGCGATGCGCAACGTGCTCGAAAAGCTGCCGCGCCTGCATGAGATTTTCAGCGAGCACCGGGACTCCCCGCTCGCGCCGCTGCTCGAGCCGCTGAAGCCGCAGGCGGATCTGGTGGAATTCCTGCGCAGTGTGCTCAGTGAGGAGCCGCCGCTTATGGTCGGAGATGGCCGCACGGTTCGCGCGGGCTATTCAACCGAACTGGATGAGCTGCGCGACATCAAGAAAAACGCCAGCCGCTGGATTCTCGATCACCAGATGGACGAGCGCGGCCGCACGGGCATTTCCTCGCTCAAGGTCGGCTACAACAAGGTGTTCGGCTATTACATCGAGATCACCAACCCGCACAAGGATAAAATCCCGGCCAATTACATCCGCAAGCAGACGCTGATCAACGCTGAGCGCTACGTCACTCCCGAACTGAAGGCGTGGGAGGAGAAGGTCCTCACCGCCGAAGAAAAGATCACCACGCTGGAAACGGAAATCTGGCAGCGCGTGCGCGAGGAGATTGTGTCACGCGCCGAAACCCTGTCGCGCATTGCCCGCGCCATTGCCGAATTGGATTCCACCCTCAGCCTGGCCCGCATTGCCCGCGAGCAGAACTACGTGCGGCCCGAAATCAACACCGGCAACCGGCTGAAGATTCTTCAGGGCCGCCATCCTGTGGTCGAATCGCTGTTGCCGGCGGGAACCGGTTTTGTGCCCAATGATCTCGATATCGGTGCGGAAAATTTTCAGATCATGATCCTCACCGGCCCGAACATGGCCGGAAAGTCCACCTTCCTGCGGCAGGCGGCGCTGATTGTGATCATGGCTCAAACCGGATCGTTCGTCCCGGCGCAGTCCGCCGAGATCGGCATCGTCGACCGCATCTTCACGCGCATCGGAGCGGGAGATAATCTGGCCTCCGGCGAGTCCACTTTCCTTGTGGAGATGACCGAGGTCGCCAATATTCTGCGCAATGCCACGCCCCGCTCGCTGGTGATCCTTGATGAAGTCGGTCGAGGCACCTCCACGTACGATGGTCTGTCTCTCGCTTGGGCGATAACGGAATATCTGCACGAAACGTCTGCGGTTTCGGCCAAAACCCTCTTTGCCACGCACTACCATGAGCTGAACCTGCTGGCCAGCCAGCTCCCCCGGGTGAACAATTATCGCGTCGAGGTAGAGGAGTGGGGAGATCGCGTCGTCTTTTTGCACCGCATTTCATCGGGCGAAACGGATCGCTCTTACGGTGTGGAAGTGGCTCGTCTGGCAGGACTTCCCACAAAAGTCGTGGAACGGGCACGAACGCTGCTGCCAACGTGGGAAGGTCAACAAAATAGTGCGCAATCGGCTCCGCCCGCTCCGGCTTACGAGAATGGCGCGATTCAGCTAACTCTATTTGAATCCGATACTCAGAAAGCCGCCGATGCCCTCCTTGCCCTGGACATGGAGCACTTAAGTCCTCGGGATGCGCTTAATAAACTATTCGAAATTAGAGAGATACTCATCGAAAATGGGATGCGCAAGACCCGAAAAAGACCTTGACTATCCCCTTGCTTTTCCTTATTTTTACAAGAACTAACGTCTTAGCGTGAAGGCTTTTTGCATGCCCCTTGCTGCGGCGGATCGCCGTCCGTCGGAAATTCTTTTGTAGCATCTTGATTTGGTACCCGAAATCGCTTCACACTGTGGAATGCGGATGGCTGTCTTTTTTCGATCCGCAGTACTCTGCCGGTCGTCTTTGACGATCTGGTGAAGCTCTTCTGCAAGGAGGGACATGTGACTTCACGGCGCGCTATCGTCCTCATGCTGATCCTTCTGGCGGCCACGTGGTCCTGCCGGACGGCATCCGCTCAGTTGGTGATCGGTCGTTACTCCGGAGAGTTTCTCTCTCTGGGCGCGGGAGCACGTGCCCTGGCGATGGGTGGTGCCGCGGTCGCCGCTCCGACGGCTTCCTCCGCTTCGTATTACAATCCTTCGGCCTTGGCCGGGATTCAGAAGCGGTATCTCGAGTTCATGCACGCGTCGCAGTTCGACAATCTTTACACGTACGATTATCTGTCCTTCGCCAAGCCCATGTCCAACGGCATGGCCGGCGCGCTGACCGCCATGTACACGCGGGTGGGAGACATTCCGGTTACCAAGCTGAATGATCCCAGTCAACCGCTGAGCGATAACAATCGCGTGCTGGTGGATCACAAGACCGGGGACAATGAACTGGCGTTGATGGCAGGCGTGGGACGGACCATCGGGTCCGGATGGCGCGCGGGCGCCAATGCCAAAGTGCTTTTCAAAAATGTTGCGGGAGAATCCGCGGGCGGTCTGGGTTTCGACGTCGGTTTTGGCCGCACGCTGCTGCCCGGCTTCGATGCCGGTCTGGCCGTTCATGATCTGACCACCAGCATTCTGGCCTGGAGCACCGGACGCACGGAGGCGATTCTTCCCTCGGCGGTGCTCGGCGGAGCGTATGCGGCGGACCTCAAGTCCGTCAATGCCAAGCTGACGCTGGCCGGAGACCTCGAAAGCCATTTCGAATCGCGCGGCGAAGCGGAAAAGATCAGCGCCGGACCACTCACGGTGCAGCCGCACGTCGGCGCGGAATATCTGATTTCCAATACCGTCGCCCTGCGCGGCGGCTACAACGGCGATGCGATTACCTATGGCGCGGGCATCCGCTTTTCCTGGCTGAATGTCAACGCCGCTTTTCAGAATCACAATGATCTCGGTTTCTCGCACCGCATTTCAGTCGGTATTGTCTGGTAGAATCTTTTGAACCCTATAGCACATCCAAATCCCGTCCCATGATCTATTCCATGACAGGTTACGGGCGGGGAGAAGCGTCCGCCGAAGGCTTCCGCATTATCGCCGAAGCGCGCACGCTCAATAACCGCTTTTTCGATTTCAGTCTCCGTGCTTCCCGCAGTTTGCAGAACTTCGAAGGCGACGTGCGCGAACTGTGCCGCGGCAGAATTCAGCGCGGCAAGCTCAATCTGAATCTCACCGAGATCCGCACCGCCGATGCGCCGTCCGCCGCCAGGCTCGACTTCGCCGCCGCTCAGAAACTCGCCGGTGAACTGAACAAGCTCACGGACAACCTGAAACTCATCGGCGGCGTCACGCTGGAGCATCTCCTGCACTTCCCCGAACTGCTCGTGCAGGTGGAAGACCCGCAGGTCAGCGAACTGCTGCTGAAACTTTCCAAGGAAGCCACCGATGCGGCGATGACCGATCTGATGCGCATGCGGGAACTGGAAGGCCGGAACCTGGCCGCGGACATGATCGAGCGGGTGGGCGAAATCGAAAAGGCGCTGCTGGAGATCGAGAAGATCCAGACCGACGTCCCGAGCCGTGCGCATGAAAAACTGCGTGAACGGATCAAGAAACTGACTCTGCCGCAGGCCTATGATGAGTACCGGCTGGAGATGGAAATGGCGATTCTCGCCGACCGTCTCGACATCACCGAAGAGTGCGTGCGCCTGAAGGGCCACATCGAAGCGTTTCGCCGCACCCTGCGCTCCCCCGAGGGAGTGGCCGGCAAACGGCTGGAGTTCCTGCTGCAGGAAATGCACCGCGAAGCCAACACCATCGGTTCCAAAACGTCGAGTCTTGAAATCTCTCATCTGGGCGTGCGCATGCGCGAGGAGATCGAACGCCTGCGCGAGCAGGTGCAGAACCTTGAGTAAGGGCCGTCTGATCGTCTTTGCCGCTCCCGCGGGCGGGGGCAAGAGCACCGTCATTGGCCGCCTGCGTACGGCCCATCCGGATTGGGGATTTTCCATCAGCGCCACCACGCGCCGGCCCCGGCCCGGAGAAACGGACGGCAAGGAATATTATTTTTTGACCCGCGAGGAATTCCTGCGGCGCGTGGCGGCAGACGAATTTCTCGAGCATGAAGATGTGCACGGCGAGCTGTACGGCACGCTGATCGCTCCGACCCGCGAGCGCCTGAACCGGGGCGAGACCGTGATCTTCGATCTCGACGTCAAAGGCGCACTGAACCTGAAGGCGCACTTTCCTGAAGCGCTGAGCATTTTCCTCCTGCCGCCCTCCCGTGAGGTGCTGCGGCAGAGGCTGGTAGCCCGCAAGACCGAAACCCCGGAGCTGGTGGAGCGCCGTCTGGCTCGCGCCGATATGGAACTGGCCCTCGCCCCGCGTTTCGACGTGAGTATCGTCAACGATCAGCTTGACCGGACCGTCACCGACACTGAGCAGGCCATTGTTCGCTACTTCGCGCCGGATGCGCGTCCCGAAACCTTGAATTGAACAAACCACAATAGAAATGACCATGAGAGCAGAAGAGTACTTTCCCGAAGATTTCCTTGAAGGCGCCCTTAACATTTATGAAGCGGTGCTGGTAATCGCTAAGCGTGGACGCCAGGTCGGCGAGTTGCAGAAGCGCCTGATTGACCGCCACCTTGGGCAGACGGAAATGCTGGAGCAGGCTGCGGCCCGAGCGCGCGCGGAAGAATCCGACGACGCCGCTCCGCCCGAACCCGTGGAGCACATCAACCGTCCCGTGCCCAAGTTCGTCAAGCCGGTCGTGCTCTCTATGGCTGAAATGAAAGAGAAGAAAATTGAATTCTACTATGAAGGGTAATCCCCCTTCGCGCCCGGGCGTGAAGCCGGGACCGGAACTGAACGGCCGAAAGATATTGCTGGGCGTATGCGGGGGCATCGCCGCCTATAAGGCGGTCGAACTGACCCGGATGTTTGTCAAACAGGGTGCGCGGGTACAGGTTGTCATGACCTCCGCCGCCGAGAAGTTTGTCGCGCCGCTGACCTTCGAAACGATCACCGGACGGCACGTCTTTATCGAGATGTTTCCCGATCACGGCGACTTCTCGCCGTGGCATACGGAGATGGCCACGTGGCCGGATCTGGCCGTCATCGCTCCCGCCACCGCCAATCACATGGCGCGCCTGGCGGCGGGCTTTGCCGACGATCTGCTCACCACCATTATGCTCACGCTGGATCGTCCGCGCCTGCTCTGCCCGGCGATGAACCATCGCATGTGGGCAAACCCGGCCACGCAGGATAATCTGGCGGTGCTCAAGCGCCGTGGGTTCCGCTTCGTAATGCCCGAAGAGGGCCAGATGGCCCGGCCCGGCGAAGAAGACGGCATTGGCCGCCTCGCCGATCTCGACTCCATTTTCCGCGAAGTGAGTCACATGCTCTCCGCTCCGCAGGACCTGCGCGGCGTGCGTGTGCTCGTGACCGGCGGACGCACCGAAGAATCGTGGGATCCCGTCCGCGTGCTCACCAATCGCTCCACCGGTCGCATGGGCTTTGCCCTGGCCGAAGAAGCCCGTGAACGCGGCGCCGACGTGGTGCTGATTCACGGCCCGACCGACGTCATTCCGCCCACCGGAGTACGGCTGCGCCGCGTGACCACCGCCGCCGAAATGGCCAGCGCGGTCAAACAGGAATATGCGCAGTCCAAGGTGGTGCTGATGGCCGCCGCCGTCGCCGATTATACCTTTGCCAAGACGGCCGAGCACAAGATCAAGAAGGGCGAGCCTTCGCCTGAGATCCAGCTCGTTGCCACGGAAGACATTCTCAAAAGTCTGGCCGAGAAGAAGAACGACCGCATCGTGGTGGGATTTGCCCTCGAGACCGAAAATCTGCTGGAAAACGCGCTGAAGAAGCTACGTGACAAGCATCTCGATATCGTGGTGGCCAACAATCCACTCGCTCAGGGCAGCGGGTTTGCGGTCGAGACCAATCAGGTCCTGATTATTCACCGCACGGGACGTGTCACCGAATTGCCGCTGCAATCGAAACGGGAAGCCGCGCGCGACATCCTGAATGCGGTCATCGAAATTTACCGCAACCCCGAGCCTGAACCCGAACCGGAAGAAGTGCTGCTGCTCGATGAGGAAGAGGATCTGGGTGGTCTGAATCTCGATGGTCTGGAGATCGACGAAGACGCCGCGCTCGAGGAGCGTTTCTCCCCGCAGCAGCCCGCGCCCGCTCACGGTCAGCCGTCCGGCCAGCCGTTCCCGCAGGGGGATCGCAACAGCCGCCGGCACAAAAAGCATCGTGATCGCGACCGTGATCGCGACCGCAACAAGCCGCACGGTCCTGTGCCTCAACCCGCACCGCGTCCGCAGGAAACCGTCGCCGCGCATGCGCCTGCTCCGGTTGTGGAGCATGCTCCCGTACCCGAGTCGCAGCCTGTACGTCCGCCTGTTCGCCCGCCGGTTCCCACACCCGTCCGCCAGAATGTTCCCGAGCGTGTGGCGCCGCCGGTTGCTGCCGAGAGTGCTCGCGTTTCGGTTGCCGAAACCGCCACGGATCTTCCGGGTTCAAGTATAGATAGCCCGGCGGAACTGCCGTTCCCCAACAGCGGAACTCCCATTCCGGGAGCGCCCGGCACAAAGAAGTCCCGTGGCCGTCGCGGAGGCCGCCGCGCTCAGCGCGCCCGTGCCAAGCGTCAGGCGGCAGTGGGTGGAGAACAGCCTGTGAATGAGTCTGGCGCCGTTCAGGAATCGCCGGTCATAGCTGCTCCCCAGCCCGTCGCTGTGGCTCCTGAGCCGCCGGTTCGTACGCCTGCGCCTGCTCGCCCGCCGGTACCTGCTCGCAAGCCCGCGCCTGCACCGAGGCCACCAGCCGCACGCAGGCCGGAACCTGCGCGTACACCTGAACCCATTCGGGGTGCGGAACCTGCGCGTGAACCGGAACCTGTTCACACGCCCGAGCCGACTCGCGCTATCGAGCCCGCACCGGTAATGGCACCGCCTCCTGCGCCGGCAGTAAGGCCGGAACAACCGTCACAGCCCGTTGCAGTTGCCGAAGCCGCTCCCGTAGCAAAAGCAAAGCCGAAACGGGCGAAACGCACTCCTGCTGCAGCTCCCGCTCCGGCAGACCCAGCGGCCGCTCCCGCTCCTGTTCCCCGCCGTAAACCTGCCGCCAAGAAAGTGGCGAAGGTGAAGGTACGGGTCGCGGCGGAGAATCCCGATAACGAAATTATTCCGGACGACGAGTAGCCCGACCGTGTCGGACCATCCGCCGAAATCCGGGGCGCGTTATCTGGCGCGTGAGTATTTCAAGACCCTTGAACTCTTTGAGGACAGCGTCTACTTGCCACCTTCCGCCAAAAAGACTTCGCGTGCGCGCCGCGCTCTGCCCGGAAGCCTCGAGCCTCTGCCAAAGAATCTCGAGACGTTCCGCGAGAGCATTGTCAACTGCGCGAACTGCCCGCTCGGAAAAGCGCGCGAGCATATTGTCTTCGGCGACGGCAATCCCAAGGCGCGCATTGTCTTTGTCGGCGAAGCGCCCGGCGCGGAAGAAGACAAACAGGGCAAACCGTTTGTCGGAGCCGCGGGGCGCCTGCTGAACCAGCTTCTCGAAGGCGTCGGCTTTATGCGCGAGCAGGATGTCTATATCTGCAACGTGCTCAAGTGCCGCCCGCCCAACAACCGCGAACCGCTCCCGGCGGAAGTGGAAACCTGCAGCCCGTATCTGATGGCGCAGCTTTCCCTGATTAACCCGGACATTATCGTCTGCCTCGGCAAGCATGCGGCCCATGCACTGCTCGGCGTGGATTCGGCGATGAAGGAATTGCGGGGCCGCGTCCTTCCGTGGGAAGGATTCGAGGTGCTGGTGACGTACCATCCGGCGTATTACCTGCGCAACATGGGAAATCTCCACTTCGGAGAGGAAGATTTTCAACTGCTGCGCCGCCTGTATGATGATCGCACCAAGAAATCATGATGGAACCGTTTTTTCGAATAGATGCCAAGTATTCCAAGAAGTATATCTCAGTCCACGGACGCTCAGACGAACGGCTTGCGCACGCCGCCGCAGTCGCAGGAAAGCGAACAGGCCCTTTTAGGCGCGCTGCTCCTTGATGCGTCCGCGTTCAGCCGCGTGGCCGATCTGCTGGATGACAAGTCCTTTTACCGCCCCGCGCACGCGCTGGTTTACACCGCCATGCACGAGTTGGACGCTCACCATGAGCCCATTGACCTCATTACGGTCACCGAACAGCTTCGGCGCATGGGCAAACTGGAGGAGATCGGCGGTCCGGTTTTCCTGACCGAACTGGCGGAAGTCGTTCCTTCCGCCGCCAACGTCGAACATTACGCGCGCATGGTTCACGAAAAGGCCATGCTGCGCCGCATGATCTCGGTCAGCAACGAAGCGGCCATGCAGGCGTATGACAGCGCCGCCCGCGCCGATTCGGTCTTTGAAACCCTTCAGAAAAAGCTGGTGGAACTGCTGCGCGAACGCCGTGGCCGCCATGCGATGAAGGTGGATGATGTGCTCCATGATACGATGGAGTATATCAGCCAGATGAAGCTCAGCCGCGAATATGTGACCGGTGTGCCCAGCGGCTTCCGCAAGCTGGACGATCTCACCACCGGCTTCAACGCCGGCGAACTTGTGATTGTCGCCGCCCGTCCGTCCATGGGTAAGACCTCGCTGGCCATGAACATGGCCGTCGCCGCCGCCGAGCACAAGAATACTCCGGTAGCGGTCTTCTCGCTGGAAATGGAAACGCGGCAGCTCCTGCTGCGTATGCTTTCCGGCGAAGCCAATATCTTTTTGCAGAAGCTGCGCACCACCGCCAAGCTGCGCGACGAAGAGTGGACGCGGCTTGTGGCCGCGGCGGGCCGGCTGGCCCAACTTCCCATGTACTTCGATGACACCGCCGGGTTGGGCATCGAGTCACTGCGCACCCGCGCGCGGCAGCTCTGGATGGATCACAAGATCGGCTTGGTTGTTATCGATTACCTGCAGCTCATCCAGCCGCCCAAGATGGCGGACAACCAGCAGCAGTGGGTGGCCTTCGTCAGTTCGTCCCTTAAGGCTCTGGCCAAGGAACTGAGCATTCCGGTGATCTGCCTGTCGCAGCTCTCCCGTGCCCCCGAAACCCGTGGCGGCGACCGCAAGCCTATGCTTTCCGATCTTCGTGACTCGGGCGCCATCGAGCAGGACGCGGATATGGTGATGTTCATTTACCGTCCGTGGGTCTACCGCGACCAGACGAAGGTCAAGAAATACGAAATCGCCAACGTTCAGTACGACATCACTGAACACTTGGCCGAAGTGATCGTCGCCAAGAACCGTAACGGTCCCACCGGCAGCGTGCCCATGTCCTTCATCGGCGAATACACCAAGTTTGCCGATATGACCGGCGAAACCCCGCCGCCTGTGGCCGAAGGCGAAGAGGCCTACAGCGAGCCTGAAGAAGAAGGCGCGGGCTTCTAAGCATTTGCTGCACATTGGACCGTCCGAGACTGTGTTCACCCGCACGTTGGCTTTTTGGATTTTAGGTTTTTTGGCTTTTGAAAGAAAATGGACGCCGCCATTCCAGAACAGAAACCGCCACTTCCCGCGCTCACCGATCCACTCTACGATGAGATGGATCCCGAACATGTGCGGGAGTTTGAAGCCATCCGCGCGGCGGTGGACAAAGCGTCTTCCGACGCCGATCTGGATATGCTCGAGCGGTCGTTCTGTTTTTCCTATAAAGCGCATCTCGGACAGCGCCGCATCTCCGGCGAGCCCTACATCATCCACAGCATCGCCGTCGCCAAGATCATCGCCGATCTGCATCTGGGCGACGTCGCCGTGGCGGCGGGATTCCTGCACGATGTGGTGGAAGATACCGATATCACCGTCGAAACGCTGCGCAAGGAGTTCGGCGATTCCGTAGCGGCGCTGGTGGACGGCGTGACCAAGATCCCGGAACTCAAGTATGAGTCCCAGGAAAAGAAGCAGGCCGAAAATTTCCACAAGATGCTGCTGTCGATGTCGCAGGATCTGCGGGTCATTCTTATCAAGTTCGCCGACCGCCTGCACAACATGCGGACCATCGGCTACCTGCCGCGCAAGACGCAGGAACGCATCGCCCACGAGACTCTCGACGTCTACGCGCCGCTGGCTCACCGCCTCGGCGTCCACCAGATCAAGTGGGAACTGGAAGACCTCGCCTTTAAGGTACTCGAACCGCGCACCTACAAGGAACTGGCCGAAAAAGTCCAGATGAAGCGCGGCGAGCGCGAGCGCATGGTCAAGGACGTGCGTGAGCGCATCGAAGGCGAACTGCAGCGCGCGGGCATTCCCGCCCGGGTGCATGGACGCGCCAAGCATCTCTATTCGATCTACGGCAAGATCCAGCATCGCGGCTATTCCTTCGAAGAGATTCTCGATCTGATCGCCGTGCGCGTAGTGGTTCCAAGGATTGAGGACTGCTACCATGCACTGGGGGTGATTCACTCCCTGTACACGCCGATTGAAGGCAAGTTCGCCGACTTTGTAGCCACGCCCAAATCGAACATGTACCAGTCGCTGCACACCAAGGTCTTCGGGCCGGAAGGCCGCAAGATCGAAGTGCAGATCCGCACCGAGGAGATGAACCGCACCGCCGAAATCGGCATCGCGGCCCACTGGCGCTACAAGGAAGGCGGCGCCACGCGCGAGGAGATGGACCGGCAGATGGAGTGGCTGCGCGGCCTGATCGAATCCCGCAACGAGGACACCACCTCCAGCGAGTTTCTGCAAAGCCTGAAGATCAATCTTTTTCAGGAAGAAATCTTCGTCTTTACGCCCCGTGGCCGCGTGATTCCCCTGCCGCGCGGCGCAACGCCCGTCGACTTCGCCTTCGCCGTGCATACTGACATCGGGCTGCATGCCATGGCCGCCAAGGTCAATGGGCAGATTACGCCGCTGAAGAGCGAATTGCAATCGGGCGACGTGGTCGAAATCATCGTCTCGCCTACGCAGCGTCCGAACCTCGACTGGCTGCAGTTTGTCCGCACCACCCGCGCCTCGAGCAAGATCAAGAAGTGGCTGAAAGAGCAGCACTACGACGAGTCGGTGAAGCTCGGCCACGAAATTCTCACGCGCGAGTTCTCCAAGTATCATATCAAGAAGACCGACGCGCAGCTCACCGAAATCGCGCTGCTCTTCGGTCATGCCGAGACCAACAGTTTTCTGGCCGCGGTCGGCGCGGGTGACATCACCGCCCAGGCCGTGCTGCGCAAGGTGCTGCCTGCCGAGGAGCCGGCGGAGCAGGGCTGGGGATCGATCCTCTCCAAAGTTATCCGCCGCGTCAAGGGCTCCGATTCTGCCGTCCGCATTCACGGCATGACCAACGTGGCCATCACCTTTGGCCGCTGCTGTCAGCCGCTTCCGGGTGACCGCATCACCGGATTCATCACCACAGGCCACGGCGTTTCGGTCCATCGCGTCGACTGCAAAAACATCCCCGTGCTCATGCAGCGCCCCGAGCGCAACATCAGCGTCGAATGGGACGTGGACCGCGAAGCCACTTTCAACGTGCGCGTGCGCGTCATCGCCAAGGAGCGGCAGAAGCTCTTAAGCGAACTGACCAATGCCATGGCCAAGGAAGAAGTTAATATTCTGTATCTGGAAATGAAGCGCGAAGATGCGTTTGCCGTGGGGCAGCTTACTCTTGAAGTTAAATCCCTTCCGCACCTCACCCGCGTGTTCAAGCGCATGAAGTCCATCAAAGACGTGATTCATGTGGAACGCGTGGACGAAGCAAATCCCGCTACGGGAGACGGCTCTCGATGAACATTTCAACTCTCTATACCCCCTCACCCGCAGAACGTGCCAAGGAGGCCGAATGAGGACTTTTATTAAGAAGGATGTGGTCGAACGGGTTTGTCAGCGTAGCCAGGAGCGTCCGGACACCGTGGCCAAGGTCGTCAACGACACATTTACCGTGTTGCGCGAGATTATGTCGGGCAACGATTCCGAACTGCGGATTGAAGTCCGGGATTTCGGCGTCTTCGAAGTCAAGAAGACCAAGCCGAAACCCAAGGCGCGCAATCCCAAGACGAATGAGATCATTTACGTGGCTGCCCGCCGGAAGACCCACTTCAAGCCCGGCAAGCTTCTCAAAGAAGCGCTGAAGAAACCCCTCGATCAGATCTGATCCTCGCTTGTCCCGGCTCTTAGGCCTTGATTGGGGCGAGAAACGCATTGGGGTGGCGGTCACCGATGACCGCGGCCTCTTTGCCGTCGGCTATGCCGTATGGCCGACGGCGGAACTGTTCCCCCGACTGGCCGTTACCGTCAGGGAAGAGGAGATCGGCCGCATTGTGGTCGGCTATCCTCTGACGTTGCGCGGCGAGGTCGGACCCAAGGCTCGCGAAGTGGACCGCTTCATCGCCCGGCTTGTGGCGGCGGGCTACGATGTGTGCCGCTGGGACGAACGCTACACCACCCAGGACGCCAGCCGCAATCTCTCGCGGCTCGGCATTTCACAGCGAAAACAACGGGGCAAGATAGATATGTCTGCCGCTATTCTTATGCTGCAGGCCTATCTGGACTCTATGCACGCTGAAGGAAAGGAACACGGTGGCGGATAAATTGCGGATCGGGATCATTGGCGCGGGCGGAATTTCCCAACTCGTGCATGTTCCCATCGTCAAGAAACATCCCAATGCGGAACTGGTGGCAATCGCCGACCTCGATCTGCCCAAGGCCGCTTCGGTCGCGGAAAAATTCAAGATTCCCAACTTCTACCGCGATCCGGAAAAACTGCTCGCCCGCGACGATATCGACGCGGTGCACGTGAACACGCCCACCAACTCGCACCTTGCCGTGACGCTGGCAGCCCTCTCCGCCGGCAAACACGTGCTGGTGGAAAAGCCCATCGCCCGCAAAGCCGAGGAGGCTTATCGTATGGTGGAAGCCGCCCGGGAAGCGGACCGCACCCTGATGGTGGCGATGAACCTGCGCTTTCGTCCCGATTCGATGACCCTCCGCAAGTTCGTGGAAGGTGGCGAACTTGGGCACATCAGCGCGTCCCGTGCCCGCTGGCTGAAGAAGAAAGATCGCTGGTCCCGCAGTCCGTGGCTTTCCAACTCCCGGATTTCCGGTGGCGGTGTGTTCATGGATCTCGGGATTCAGATGCTCGATGTCTGTCTGTGGGTGCTCGGCAATCCGCAGGTCAAACGGGTGTCCGCCCATGCCACGCGGGACCGTCTCGGCTTCCGCGTCGAAGACACCATGATTGCCTTCTACATGCTGGATGGCAACGCGTCGTTGTATCTGAACGTCACTTGGGCCTTTATGGCCGATGAGAGCGACGCGCAGACGATTTTCAGCGGCACCAAGGGCACGGCCATCCTGAATCCCCTGAAGATCACCAAGGAGGTTCAAGGCAGCCTGGTCAATGTCACTCCCGCCGGCAAACCGATGCGCGCTCAGGATCTCTACCGCAAGTCGTTCGAACTGGAGATCGACCATTTCTACCAGTCGCTGCTGAATGGCACCGTTCCGATCTCCACGGGCGCCGAAGCGGCCGCGGTGATGGAACTGGTCGAAGCCACCTATCGCGCCACCGGCGAAAGCCGGGAAGTGGTTATCGGAGAATCCTGATCTCCGTGTCAGCACCTCTGGGATTTCTGCTCTCTGCCGTCTTAGGCATTCTCAGTTTTCCGCCCGTCGGGATTTGGCCCCTCTCCTATGTCGCGCTGATTCCCTTTCTTGCATCCTGCGTTGCCCTGCCGCCTAAACGCGCGCGCCGGTGGGCTTATCTCGGTGGATTCGTGTTTTTCGCCGGTCTGCTCTACTGGCTTGGCCTGAATAGCGGCGCTCCACCGATGCTATCCGCGGCGTCTGTGGTGGTGGTTGTGCTGATTCTCTCCACGGTTTGGAGCATCACGGCTGGCGCAGTCTCGTTGGCCGCCCGCCGTTTTGGTCTGGTGACGGCGATGATCCTCTTCGTCGTGCTTTATCTGTTCTTTGAAGTTTTCTGGGGAACGGGGGAATTGGGGTTCCCGTGGGCGCTCTGGGGGCTGACGCAAATCGGCTTCCTTCCCGCCGCGCAGCTCGCCGATCTGGGCGATGTTTACGGCCTGTCCCTCTGGGTGGTCAGCCTCAACGCGCTGCTCTTTCTCTTATGGAAAATTCCGGCGCGGCGGAAACAAATCGGCTTGATTACCGCTCTCACCTTTGTCGTCCCGCTTCTCTACGGAATCATCCGCCTTTCAACCTTCAGCTTCGGCCCACCTGTTCAAGTGGCGGCGGTGCAGGCCAACACCCCGGTCGAGGAGAAGTGGGAAATGTCTGCCGAAGACATCGCCCAAAGCTATCTGAAGACCTCCGCGCCGCTGGTCGGCACCGGCACACGCCTCGTGGTCTGGCCGGAAACGGCTACACCGACGCCGTTGCGCTACCGCCAATGGTTAAGCGACGAGCTGCACACCTTCTGCGATGGCAGCAACATGACGCTGCTGACCGGGGCAACCGATTATGAACAGGATTCCGTGCGCGGCATGGTGCCGTTAAACTCGGCCTTTCTGATTCGCCCCGGTACGCGTGAACTGCTGAGTTCCGCCAAGATTCATCTGGTGCCTTTCGGCGAGCGTATCCCCGCGCAGAAGATATTTCCCTTTCTGCACCGTCTCCATCTTGGGCAGGCGGAATGGGAGCCCGGCAAGTCGGTAGTGGTCTTTCCTCCGAATAACGGTATTCCCGCATCCGGCTGCCTGATCTGTTTTGAAGTGGTCTTTCCTGACCTCGCTGCCGATATGACCCGGGGCGGTGCCAGGCTTCTGACTACCATCACCAATGACGGATGGTACGGCAACTCATCCGGTCCGTACCAGCACCTCGATCTGGCCCGCTTGCGCGCTATCGCCGTGCGCCGCAGCATTGTGCGTTCCGCCAATACTGGCATCAGTGCCTTGATTCTTCCCACGGGTGCGATGTCCAAAACCCTCGGATATAATCGCGCGGGCGAAATTCACGGCACGGTGCCTGAGCAGACCGAAATTACTCTGGCCGCGTGGCTCGCGCATATCTGGCTGCCGTTTTACGGCGCAATCCTTCTGCTTACCTTAGTGGTCCTGTGGATAAAAGTCCGGCACCCGCGCACGTCCCGTCCGGTTCTGTGAAAAGCAGAACCGCGGTCTGGTTTCTGTGCGTGGCGGCGCTGCTGCTTTTTGTCCGGGGTTCCGATGCGTTGGCGTTCGAATGGATCGCCGTCGCGCCCAATCCGGCGTACAGTCGCGATCTGGCGATGGGCGCCAGCACCCTGGCGATGTCCTTTGCGCCGCAATCGCAGAGCATCAACCCAGCGGGACTGACGCTCTTCAGTCCGCGTGATGATTTTCACGCCACGGTCTTTCTCAATCCCGGCGGGCTCTGGCAACTGAAGAACTACGCCGACCGCGAGGCCGGCAGCCGGCCGTCTCTGGCAAGGGCGGGAGACGGCGCCCGCTTGCTTTTGCATGGCGCGGCGCTTCAATCTCATATCATCACACTGGCGGCGTTTGTTTCCCAGCCCGTGATGGCCCGGGACGACACCGCGCGCTACCACCGCTTTGAGCAGCGCTCGTCACTCGACTATCACCAGAACAGCCTCTCCATGTCCCTTGCGCTGCATCCGCGCGTATCGGTGGGGGGTAGGGTGGACCGTTACTATCGATATGACCGTCCCGAGGGCGAGAGCTACAGTTACGGTGTGATCCTCAGGCCGCGCGGTATGAACGTCGGTGTTCAATATCAGCGCTTCCCCGCGTCCGGCGCGCGCGTCTGGCATCCCCTCGACCGTCGCAGCGATCAGTCCACCTCCGCCGGTGTGGCCGTCGTCCGGGAAACCTTTACGGTCAGCGCGCAGGTGATGAACCTTACTCAGTCGGATCAGCCCGCTTTTCTTGAACCCCACGCGGGTTTTGAATGGCGGCCCGTGCGGGCGCTGGCGATTCGCGCCGGCGGCGTGCAATTCTCCCGCAGCGCAGACTGGGCCTGGACCTCGGGCATCGGACTCCTGGACGCCAACTGGCTGCGCAGCAAAGTCGCGCGGCTGCTGGTCCCCGATGACGTCTTGCAAGTAGCGGTGGCGGTGGTCTATCATCGCCGCACTCCCCGCCTCGGAATTGGCTCTCTGACCTGTGCCTGGAGATTGTGATGCGCCCCTTCAGGGCCGTTGCGCTCGTCATCCTTTGTGCCGCCGGTATCGCTGCCGCTCAGGTGGGCGATTCGCTGAAGACGGCCGATTCGCTGCATGTGGCCGCACAGCAGATGCCCCTTTGGAGCGACTCCACCTTTGCCCATAGCGACTCCCTCGGCGGCGGCAAACGAACCGTAGACCGCTGGCTGATTCCCTTAGGCGTCATTGTTCTGACCGGCACGGCGGTGTGGCTGCTCTTCAGCACACGGTCCCGCTGAGTGCCCATCGGTGCCATCTCTCGTTAAGAAACTCTCAAAAACCGGAACGCGTACCCTGTTGAACAAAATCCGTTCGGCTATCCTGCATGGTTTCGTACTGGCCCTGATCATCGCGGCGGTCGTTCTCGCCGGATGCGGCAAGCAATCCTCCGGCGAACAGGTGCTGGGGCCGGAAGTCGCGTGGCAAAAAGCCAAGGATCTCTTCGCCCGCGAGAAATATCTCAAGGCTCAGCAGGTCCTCAAGGACATCACCCTGAACTATCCCGGCGCGGCGATTATCGACTCCGTGCAGTTTCTGCTGGGCCGCACCCATTACGAGGTAGGAGAATACCTCACTGCGGCCGACCAGTTCCACAAAATGGTGGAGCAGTATCCGCAAAGCAACCTCGGGGGTGACGCCCAGTATTGGGAAGCCCGCTGCTATTACGAGCAGGCTCCGCAGTATCAGCTTGATCAGCAGTACACCACCAAGGCCGTGCAGGGTTTTCAGCGGTTCCTCGAAGAGCACGCGCAGCACTCCCTGACCGACAGTGCCTACAAATATCTCGGGTTCTGCCGCGACAAGCTTGCCCACAAGGAATACGCGGCCGCCAAGCTCTACTACGATCTTGGCGAATTCGCCTCCGCCGTGCTTTATACTGACGTGGTGCTGGCCAACTACTACGATACGTCGTGGGCCGCTCCGTCGCAGTTCTTGAAAGGCCGCTCCTTCTATGATCTGGAGGATTGGGGCCGCGCACAGAAGGAATTGCAGACGTATCTGGACAAATTCCCCGGCGGGCAATTTGCTTTGCGCGCCAAGGAGATGCTGACCGTTGCGGATAAGCATCTGAACACGGCTACCCGCCCCACGACGCAGCCATGATCAAACTGGGGCTCTTCGGCGGGACCTTTGACCCCGTGCACTACGGCCATCTAAAGACCATCGACAGTGCGCGCCGCGAACTGGACCTGCCGCGAGTGCTTATCCTTCCTAATCCGCAGCCGCCGCACAAGCTCGCCTATCCGCTTACTCCGTATGTGCATCGCAAGGAGATGTTGCGGCTGGCGCTTCAGGAATTCCCCGCGCTGGAAATGGCGGACTTTGAGGAACAGGCCATTGGCCCTGCGTATACTACAGACACCGTGCGCCGTGTGATCGCCTCGCTGCCTCCCGAAGAACAACGCGAGTTGTGGCTGATTGTCGGCATGGACTCGATGATCGAACTGCCCCGCTGGAAAGATCCCGAAGCGCTCTTCCGGGATGCGAATGTGGCGGTGCTGCCGCGGCCGGGATTTGATATCGGCAAGGTGGATCCTCATTACCTCGCCCGCGTTCGTGTTCTGAAAACTCCCATGCTCAGCATTTCCGCCACTGAAATTCGCGAGCGCTTGCACCGTGGACAATCGGTCGCAGGACTGATAGCGGACCCGGTCCGCAACTACATTTTCGCTCACCAACTCTACCAATAGACGGGCAAACAATGCGTCTGTCCGTGCAAGATTTGCGCTCTTTCTACCCTGCGTGACGGCTCCTTCCTTTTAAGAAGCATATTGTCAGCATGTTAGCAACGGCTCTTGCAGGCATGAGAGTTGCAAACATTTTCATACTCGTTAATCCCAAGCCGCTTCAGTCTGTCTGTTTTGCGGCACCATCCCTTGGAAGAAACCATTCTTTTTGATAACGCTATCCACATCAAACATTTGAGGTCGGGCCATGTTTTTTAGAACGTGTTTGCTCCTGTGCCTGTTGATGTTGGCCGCATTTGCATTTGCGGGCAACTTTGACACTCAGCAGGTAATTCTCTCGCCGTCCGGGCGCATCGGGAATTCGTTGGACAATCCCGAACCGGATACCCTGCAGTATGACGACAACCTGACGCAGAGCTACTATTTCAACGCTCTCACCAATTTCTGGTCGTACGTCCGTTTCACCCCGCCCGCCGCCTTCGATCTGCGCAGCATCTACGTTGCACTGTCGAATACGTCCGGCAATACCACGCCCTGCTCACTGTTCGTTTATACCGCAAACGGTACCCTGCCCGGAACGCTGCTGTCCCGCACGGCGATTGCGCCCCAGACGGGATCCTTCTGGTATGACGCTACGCTGCCCGACACGGTGCACCTTGACGCTGCTGAAGATTTCCTGATCGTGTTTGGCCGCGCGGTTGGCCCCAACGGCTGGACTCCGCTGCTTGACGGCGCGACGTCCGTGAACCGTTCGTTTGTCACCAACGCCAATGCCTCCCGCATGACCGGCCCCTACCAGAGCGTAGCGGTGGACTTGCGCGTACGCGTCGGCGGCAGCATTGCCACTTTCGTGGATATGTCTGCGGAACAGTGCTACAATCAGGTGGACGGTGGCCGCGGTCTGTTCTTCATGCCGGCGGGTTCATCCGTCCTCATGAAGGGCCAGGCGAAGAATCTCTCCAGCGCCGCCATTGATGCTTTCACCATGGCATGGTCCGTCCGCAATCCCAGCGGCACCGAAGTCTTCTCGGAAGAAGTCGTGGGCACCACGATTGCTCCGCAGGCGACCCAGATCCTGAGCGCCACCGCCCCGTTTACGGTGACCACGCCGGGCGAGTATATGGCCCGTTGCGTCGTGCTTGCCGACAATGATGCCGATACGCAGAACGATACCACCTATCAGCGTTTCTTCGTGGGCGGCTACCCGCGCTGGTATCGTTATGATGATAACGGCGACTCGGAAGGCTCCACCTATTTTGGCGAAGGGTCCGCCACCGGCGTTTCCTATCGTCCCGCTGTCTATCCGACCCGTATCGACACCGTCCGCGTGAACGTCAGCGGCGATGATCAGGGCCAGGTCAAGATTTACCTCAATGACGCTCAGGGACGTCCCACGGGCGAGCCCGTATGGAGTTCCCCCGCAGGCGTCCTCACCGGCTGGAATGACATCGCCGTGACGCCGGTCGTCAATATCTTCGGCGGTCAGACCTTCACCGTCGCCTATTTCTACAGCACCACGGCAGGTTTGGGCAAAGACAACAATCCGCCCAACGAAGCCAGCATCACGCTCATGGACACCATCGCCTGGCAGGGTGACGGCAGCACGTGGGAAGGCGATGCCATCGGCAACTGGATGATTCAGGCTCACCTCGACACGACCAGCGCGACCCCGAACTATTCGCTGATCTCCACCAGTTTGGACACGCTGGCGTTCGGTCCTGTGGACACCACCGGCAGCACCAGTGCACAGATTACCTTCTGGGTATACAACCTCGGCGGCGTGGACCTGCGTGTCGACTCGATGCGCTTCAAGCCCGCCAGCATCGCCGCGGTCTGCACCGTGAACCCGACGTCCCTCGTCATCGCTGCCGGCGATTCCGCCAGCGCCGTGGCGACCTTCAATCCGTCGCGTATTCAGGCCTATGCCGGCGGCTTCGTGCTGTTCAATAACTCGAACAACAACCGCCGTGACTCCCTGATCGTTCGTGGCTCGGGCGTTCGTCCCGCAGCCGCCGGTGATCATGAGAGCGTTCTGCCCTCGCAGTTCTCGCTGACGCAGAACTTCCCGAACCCGTTCAACCCGAGCACGGACATTCAGTTCTCCCTGCCGGTGCAGTCGCATGTTCGCTTGACCGTGTACGATGTGCTCGGTCAGGAAGTCACCACGCTGGTCAACAGCACGCTGCCCGCGGGCGTCCACACCAGCATGTTCGACGCGTCCCGCCTGCCCACGGGAATCTACTTCTACCGTCTCGAAGCCGGCTCCTTCACCGACATCAAGAAGATGATGCTGATGAAATGACCCTTCAGGGTCATCCTGACGCTCGTCTTCGGGCGGAAGGATCTCAAACGGTACAATCACAAAAAACAGGGCGACCCGCATGGGTCGCCCTGTTTCTATTCCATCAACGCCATCGGCCTCTTCAATAAGCTTCGCGGCGGCATCCCCACCCTTCGCGGCGGCAGGGCTCTTGTGGCTTGGCCTTGCCCCGCTTGGCGATAGTGTTGCCATGGATCAGCGGGCACAATCAAATAATTCTCACGTCTCCAGTCTCAGGTCTTATGCCTCATCTCTCAATCTTCCCCATCAGCCTTCGCATCACGGCAAAGTCATTCGGGTCCGTGATCCGCGCAATGGGATATACATCCTTGCGCGCGTCCCAGTAGGGAGAATGTTCATAAAAGAATTGCAGCCGCGCCTGCGGGTCTTTGGCAAACGTGGAATCGGCCAGTCGGCTCATAAATTCCGCGGCCAGCGGTGGGGATTCCTTCAGCATCCGCGTTGCCAGAGTGTCCATGATGTAGGCTTCGGCGTATTCCTTCTGCTCGAAGATCTGATTCAAAAACCCCCAGTGCACAAAGGAGTCCGGCCCGCTGGGTTCCAGCAGGTGGATCGTAATCTGCGCCCGGGGATAATCCAGAAACACCACACCGCTTCCCGTCGGAAAGGTCGCCGTCTGCCGGATCGGTGTGCTCTGGTAACTGGCCCGGAACCGCCCTTCATAGGGCTTCTTCCCAAACTCTACCTTGTTGAAGCGGTAGGTCTCATACGCCAGTTCCATCGGCCTTGTAGTGCGCGTCAGCGGAATGTTATGCAGCTTCAGCAGATCCTCCACGAGGGGCAGCCAGGCGGGCGGAATAATGTACGCATAGGGCACGACCACGCTGTCGGTCGGCGCGCTCTTCTCGAACAGCGGAATGCGGTAGGTATGCGGCGTCCCCAGCCAGCGGACCACCGAATCCCCCAGCGTCGGCGAATACTCCCGCCTGTAATCCACTCCGAGAAAATCCACCATCGTCGAGTCGTTCGTGTTGTCCCAGCTTACGTAGTATTTCTTGCCCGCCAGGTTCGAGGTCTGCACATTGCTGCGGTGGATGGAGTTCTTCAGCAGGCCTCCCTGCACACTCACCGTCTGAATCACCGCTTTCAATAATTCGTACGTTGCCGTCACCCGTGTGTGATAGTCCTTCAGACTGTGAGTCTCGATGAGCAGGGAGGGGCGGTTAATCACCGTGCCGTAGCCTGTCGAGAAGCGCGGTTCGAACACCGGGCTTACCCAGCCGCTCTCGATGTGCTCGCCATCCTTGAAGAAAACTTGCGGCACAAAGTCGTATCCCGCGCTCTTCAGCGTCCGTTTGACCTCCGGCAGAAACTGCTCATGCGTGTATTTACGCAACGGCTCGGGAGAGTCTTCGTGGTCGTTCATCGAGTAGGTGAGCACATACTGGTAATCCGCGCCGTCGGTCACATGAATATCCAGCAGGAAATCCGGCTTCAGCGCGGTCATCTGCTTCAGTAGCGCGCGCGTTTCCGGAGCATCCGTCTTCAAAAAATCGCGGTTCATGTTCAGATTCTGCGCCGTCGTCCGCCAGCCCATCTCCTTCGGTCCGCGCTGATTCATCCGGTTGAAGGCCGACCACCGCTCGTGCCCGTCCACATTCAAAATCGGTATGAACGCAATCCGCACTCCGCTCAACAACTGCGGATACTGTCCCAGCACCAGCGCATCCCGCAGCAGCATCAGCCCCGCGTCCTTGCCGTCAATCTCGCCTGAGTGAATTCCCGCCCAGATCAGCAACAGCGGCTTGGAGGTATCCGATTCGTAGTTCACCAGCAGCATCGGCAAATCCCGTCCTTCGGGGCTCTTGCCAAACACGCGGTACTCCGCTTTCCCCCGGCTGGCAATTGCCAGCCGCTTGCAGAATTCCACCGTCTGATCATAGCGGGAGGTCTGCACAAAACCGCTCTGCTCGTACACCGTTTGCCAATCCGCCGGTACAGCGGCCGCAGCACTCATCGCAAGGCAAAGCACAGCCAATACATGGGATATAAACCGCATGGACTCTCCAGACTGGGTCAAGTTAGATAAGCTTCCAATTTACGAAGCTTCGCGGCAAAAGCAAGTGCCCGCGCGTAGCCGCTCTGATTTCGGAACAAAACATCCTATGCTAAAAATAACAACAGTTAACGTCATTCGCCAGTGCTTCCCTACTCAAGGAACTTCCGTGCTTGTTCGACGTATAATACTTAAACATCGAAGGAATATGTCTACACGACACAAAGGTAATCCCGAGCAGGTTCGGGCACTCGACGCCTACATTAAGCTGGCTCGTGCCGCCGATTCGGTCTCACTGACGATCTCCCGCAGCCTGGCGCAATCCGGGCTGACCGAGAGCCAGTTCGGTGTGCTGGAGGCTTTGATGCACATCGGCCCGATGCGGCCCTGTGAACTGGCGTCCAAGTTGCTCACCAGCGGCGCCAACATGACCACCGTGGCGGACAACCTCGAAAAACGCGGGCTGATCTCGCGGGAGAAGATCCCCGAGGACCGCCGCAGTTTCACCATTCGCCTGACAGAGGAAGGTAAGCAGCTCATCACCGGTATTTTTCCCCGTCACGCGGAATTCATTACAGTGCAGATGTCCGCCCTTGAGCCCTCGGAGCAGGAAGCCCTCGGTGCTCTCTGCCGCAAACTTGGCAAGGCGGTCAATCCCAAATAGGCTACCCTTCGGATTTATAGATCGTTCTAAACATACAAACGCAGGCGGTATACTATGGAAACCCGTACCCCAGTTCAAGCTCCGGCGAAAGAAATGATATGGACGGTGGATTCCTCGCACTCGGAAATCGGATTCACGGCCAAGCATATGCTCATTACCACCGTGCGCGGCCGCTTCACTCGCTATGATGCGACCATCGATTTCAATCCGAAGTCGCCCGAAACCACCAAAGTGGAAGCCCATATCGAGGCCGCCTCTATTGACACCCGTGAACCCAAGCGCGATGAGCATCTGCGCAGCGCGGATTTCTTTGATGCCGAGCAGTACCCGCAGATCACTTTCCGGTCGAAGAATCTCCAGCGCCTCGCGGATGACCGCTGGAAGTTGACAGGAGACCTTACGATTCGCGGGATCAGTAAAGAAATTACTCTGGATATGGAAGGCTTCACCGAGGAAATCAAGGACCCGTGGGGCAACTTCCGCGTCGGCGGCACGGCGACTGCTTCTCTTAACCGCTTTGATTATGGCTTGAAGTGGAATGCGGCCATCGAAACCGGTGGTCTCATCGTCGGCGAAAAAATTCAGATCAAACTCGATCTCTCGCTGGTGCGTAAAGCCTGACAGCAACTCTCCTCCTGAAAAGCAAGAAGGCTGGCGCAAGTCAGCCTTCTTGTTAGCATCGAGGAGGGAAAGCCCGGAGCGTCGCGGCGCAGGCTTGGGGATTTGGGCCTGCCCCGCTTGGCGATACTGTAGGACGCTAAGGTCCTCACCCCACTTTAGGAGTTGCATTTCCTTCTGAATATGATTATATTTGTAAACTTTACCCTCGACCACAGGAAAGATCAAGCAAATCGGCATGGCATTCCCTTCCGGAGATGAACTGACCCGCGAACTCCGCAGCGAACTATCGCAGCGGATTCTGGTGCTCGACGGTGCAACCGGCACGGGCCTTGAAGCACTCGCCCCCACAGCCAAGGACTTCGGCGGTGATGCGCTGTTCGGCTGCAATGAGGCCTTGAACCTCTTCGCGCCGGATTTCGTGCTCCGCCTGCACAAGGGCTATCTGGATGCCGGCGCCGATATTCTCGAGACCAATACGTTTAACGGCTCGACCATTGTTCTTTCCGAATACGGTCTGCAGGACCGGACTCTCGAAACCAATCGCCGCGCCGCAGAGTTAGCCCGCGAAGCCGCGCAGACCTTCGCGGCCCAGCGCCGCGTGTTTGTCGCCGGGTCTATGGGGCCCACCAATAAGTCCATTTCGATTACCGGCGGCGTGACCTTCGAGCAGCTCGCGCGCTCCTACGCCATTCAGGCAGAAGGTCTGATTCTCGGCGGCGCGGACTATCTGCTGCTGGAAACGCAGCAGGACACCGTCACCATCAAGGCCGCCCTCATCGGCATTGATGAGGCCATGAGAAGGGCGGGGAGGACCGTTCCGCTGGCCGTGTCCGTGACCATCGAGACCAATGGCACCATGCTGGCCGGACAGAATATCGAAGCTCTCTACTACACGCTGGCCTCGCGCGATCTTTTGTACCTCGGCATGAACTGTGCCACCGGCCCGTCGCAGATGACCGATCATCTGCGGACTCTCGCGGGACTTTCCCATGTGCCGGTGTCCTGTGTGCCTAATGCGGGCCTGCCCAATACCGAAGGTAAGTATGATGAGGGCCCGGAGCACTTCCGCGATCATTTTGAGCGCTTCTGTTCCGAAGGCTTCATCAACCTCGTCGGTGGCTGCTGCGGCACCACGGCGGACCATGTCCGGGCGCTGCGCAAGGTGGCCGATCATCACTCGCCCCGCAAGCCGCAGACAAAAGCTATTCGCCGCGCTCTGGCCGGAAATGAACCGCTGAAGATCGATGAATTCATTCGCCCGGTGTTTGTCGGCGAGCGGACCAATGTCATCGGCTCGCGTAAGTTCAAGCGGCTGATCGAAGCGGAGAAGTTCGAACTCGCCGCCGAAGTGGGCCGCGAACAGGTTGCCAAAGGCGCGCACCTCGTGGACGTCTGCCTCGCCAATCCTGACCGCAACGAGTTGAGTGACACCCTCGCCACGCTGAGGCCGCTGCTGCGTAAGGTGCGTGTCCCGATCATGATTGACACCACCGATGCCGCGGTGGTGGAAGCTTCCTTGCAGCAGATCGGCGGCAAGGCAGCCATCAACTCCATCAATTTCGAAGATGGTGAGAAGCGCCTTGAACTGGTCTGCCCCATTGCCAAGAAATACGGCGCGTCCGTGGTCTTCGGCTTAATCGATGAGGACAAGCAGTCCGGCATGGCGGTAACGTTGCAGCGCAAGCTCGCGATTGCTGACCGCGCCTACAAAACGCTTACGGACGTGTGGGGCTTCGATCCCGGCGAAATTATTTTCGATCCGCTGACGTTCCCCGCCGGCACGGGCGATCCCAACTATCTGGGAGCCGCCGCCGCCACGCGCGATGCCCTCTCCGAAATCCGCAAGCGCTATCCCGAAGCCTGCACGATTCTCGGCATTTCCAACGTGAGTTTCGGTCTTCCTGCCGAAGGCCGTGAGGCGCTGAATTCGGTCTTTCTCTATGACTGTATTCAGGCGGGTCTTGATATGGCTATTGTCAACACCGCCGGCATTAAGCGCTACGGTACACTCGCCCCCGAAGAGATCAGGCTCTGCGAGGATGTGCTTTACAAAGGTGATTCCGAATCCATTGCTGCCTTTGCCGCGCACTATCGCGAAGCCAAAAAGGAGAAGAGCGCCGATGAAGACGCGCACCTGACCTCCGAGGAGCGCCTCGCCAAGTGCATCGTGGAAGGCACCCGCGCCGGCATCGAGAAGATGATAGATGACTTGCTGACGCGGATGAAGCCCCTCGACGTGGTGAATGGTCCGCTCATGAACGGAATGAAGGTCGTGGGTGAACTGTTCGGCGCCAACAAGCTGATCGTTGCCGAAGTGCTCGAATCTGCCGAAGTCATGAAGGCCTCCGTCGACTATCTCGAGAAATTCCTCGAGCCCGGCGAGACAACCTCTGTACGTGGCAAGATGCTGCTCGCTACGGTCAAGGGTGACGTACATGACATCGGGAAAAATCTGGTGGACATGATTCTTTCCAACAACGGCTATGAGGTTGTCAATCTGGGGATCAAGATTCCGCCGGATGTGCTCATCGAAGCCGTAGCCGCCCATCATCCCGATTTCATCGGCCTGTCCGGTCTGCTGGTGCGCTCTGCCCAGCAGATGGTGGTCACCGCGCATGATTTTAAGGAAGCCGGCATTGATCTGCCGCTCATCGTTGGCGGCGCTGCCCTTACGCAAAATTTCACACTGACCCGCATCGCCGCCGAGTATGACGGTCCCGTGTTCTATGCCGGGGAAGCCATGCAGGGCCTGCGGCTGGCCAATCGCCTGATGGATGACGCCGAACGCCCGGCACTCGAATCCGAGTGGACTGCTCTGCGCGAAAAGGCCGTGCGCACCGCGCGCGATGCCGTCGAACAGTTGCCCCCCGCGCCGTCCCAATCGCTCTATGAAGAGACCCCTATCCCGCGTCCGCCGGACCTCGATCTGCATGTGCTGAAAGATATTCCCATCCGGGAAATCTATCCGCTGATCTCCCGGGCGATGCTCTACGGCAAGCACCTGGGGCTGCGTTTGGCCAGTTCACGGCTGGATAATCCTTCCGACAAGCAGGCGCAGGACCTTAAGGCTCACGTCGAGCGCATTCTGGCGATGGCCGAGCGTGAACAGCTCCTTTCCCCGCGCGCCACGTGGCGCTGGTTCCCCGTATACAGCGAAAACGAAGTCGTGTCGGTGCTCCACCCGGTGACCAAAGCCAAAATCGCCGAGTGGACCTTCCCCCGGGAACGCACCGCGCCGTTCCATTGCGCTGCCGATTGGGTGCGCCCGAAGTCTCTCGGTGGAGAAGATTACCTCGCCGTGTTTGTCACCACTGCCGGAGACAATGTGCAACCCCGCGCCAAACAGTTGCAACAGGAAGGCGAACTGCTCTCGTCGCATATTCTCTCGGCGCTGGCCATCGAAATGGCCGAAGCTACCGCCGAATGGACTCACCGCAGACTGCGCGCCGATTGGGGTTTTCCCGATCCTGCCGAGTTCACGTGGCAGGATCTGCTGCGCACCGCCTATCGCGGCATCCGCCTGTCCTTCGGATACCCCGCCTGCCCGAATCTTGAAGATCAGGTGCAGCTCTTCGACCTGCTGAAACCGCAGCAGACCATTGGCGTAACCCTCACCGAGGAGATGATGATGGTTCCCGAGTCCAGCGTTTCTGCCCTGGTTTTCCATCATCCCCGCGCCGAGTACTTCGCCGCATAGCCATATCCCCTTCTTCTTGTTCCCTTTCCCCACTTTAGTGGGGGAAGGGCCAGGGATGGGGGTTACGTTTCATCCTTCATCTTTCATCCTTTCTTTCTGTGTCTCGCAGCAAATCCTTCGAATACTTCATCATCTTTCTGCTGACCGCGATTTCCGGGTCGCTGTTCTCGGTCATCAAGATTGCGTTGCAAAGCTTCACCCCTTGGCAGCTTATTCTTGTTCGCTTTCTTCCCACGGTTCCGGTGTTCGCGGCCATCTGCTGGTACTCGCGGGAGAAGTTCCGTCTCCTGAATCGCGCCGATTGGGCCAAGTTGTTTGCTGCCGGGCTCTTCGGCACGGTCATTCATAATCTCGCGCTGAACACCGGCCAGACCCATGTCGGTGCGGGCATTGCCGCGCTGATGGATGCTCTCAATCCGCCTGCCATTTTCCTGCTGGCCGTAATCTTCCGCGCCGAGCATGTCAAAAAATATTTCGTGCTTGGCATGATCCTCGCCTTTGCCGGCGTCGCTGTGCTGACTCTCTCCCGTGGCGGACTGGGCATCGATCAAACCACCGCGACCGGCGTCGCGATTCTGATGATCGGTCCGGTCAGTTGGGGCGTGTACACGATTTTGCTGGCGGACGTGATCCCCAAGCTGGGTTTCTTCACCGCGCCTGCCGCCTGTGTGCTCTCCGGTGCCGTAGTGCTTCTGCCTTTGGCTCCGTTCTCCTTTCCCCATGGTCTCCCCGCGGGTTATGCTCCGTGGCTATGCGCCGCATCCCTTGCCGTATTCTCCACCATCACGGCGTTTGTCATGTGGGCGTGGCTGTTGCAGCGCCGTGGCGCTTCCCGCACCGGCATCATCGAATACCTGAATGTCATCTGGGGCCTTGCACTGGCCACCCTTGCCCTGCATGAGTCCCTGACGTGGCAAATGATCCTCGGTGCCGGGCTGATTCTTTCCGGCGTCGCCATCACCCGGCGGCGCACTATCCCTTGAATGTGACCCAACAAAAAAGTGCAAGAGTTCGTCTTGCACTTTTTTGCTTCAGCATGGTTGAAGAGCGCGCGTTCAGGCCGCGCTCTTCGTGTGTTCGCCCGTCGTGACCGGGAGAACAAATCCTCGAAAAACCTACTCCAGTTCTCCCGCCGCCACTTCATAGGGCGGCCTCAGCGGCGGCTGGCGGAAGCGCATCATGCCGCTCACATCCAGTTCGACCCGGGACTGATCCGTCGCGAGCTGCTCAATGGTTCGCGCTTCCAGAAAATGCCGGATCTCTTTCTTGATCCCTTCCCACTGGTGGTGCAACACGCAGTTGCAGTGGTCGTCACAAAACTTGTAGCCCAGCAGACACTGCTCTCCAAAATCTACATGGTCGGTCAGATGCGCGACATCCAGCAGCGTAAGCTTGCCCGGATCGCGCTGCAGAATGTAACCGCCTTTCTGGCCCCGCGTGGCCGCGACGATTCCCGATACCTTGAGCTGATGCAAAATCTTGGATAAAAACGGCAATGGAATGCCTTCTGCATCTGCGATGTGGCTGGCCAGCACTGGGCCTTTGCCCTTGGCCATCGCCAAGTGAACGAGAGCGCGGACGGAATACTGCCAAGTTGCTGATAACATGGTTGTCTCTCTCTATTACTTGATGATCAATACATCTCCAATCTATGGGAAAACTTACACAAAGTCAAGTCGAAAAATACTTGATCATAAATTCCAGTATCTTGTTATCTAATTAATTAGACAAACTGGTCATGAAAAAGAGGCTGCTTTATCGCGTTTGCGAAAGCAGCCTCTTTAGCTCAATTGCTTCGTCCAAATGTATCTAACCCGGTCCGTTCACATCCTGTCCGGTTGTTAGTTGATTGGCAAACTAACCGCAGGGTTCGACCGCGCACCAACTACCTTAGGCCGCTCGCCCGCACTGCGGAAGATCAAGACCGGAATATCCGCCGTCTCTGCCAGCGTTTCCGCCGTGCTCTGGCTCATCAGATGCACAAACCCTGACCGGTGGTCCGCACCGATGGCAATCACACCGCTCTTGTGCTCTTTAGCAACCATGAGGGCTTCCACCACCGGGGAACCGCTTCGCACCACAACATCGTGCTTCACACCCGAAAAGTCAAAGCGGCTCAAAAAATCTTCCACTTCCCGCCGTGCCAGCGTCGTACGCCGGTTGTCTTCAATCAAGGTGGAAGTCGTCGCATCCGGATTCTGAGAAGCGGCATACGAGCGTTTGCCGCCTGCGTCTGCCGGGCCGCAGCCTTGCCAGATGGGCCCTTCCAACATCGATGATGGCAGCGGTTCGGGGACTACATGCAGCACGGCCAACGGAGTCCCTGTTTGTCGTGACAGTGCAATCGCGTACTTCAGCGCCTTGCGCGAGGATTCGGTAAAATCCACCACGCACAACACGGGCTTCAGCGTGTGCTGCCCGACCGGGCGCACTACCATCAGTGGGACATCTACGCGCCGCGCAAGCTTTTGTGTCAGCGTGCCGAACCAGGCGTGGGTCTGCGACGCATCGCTGCGTTCGGAGAGCAGGATCACGCTTACATGGTGCTGCCGGGCGGCCTGCTCGATGTGGTAGGCCGGATTGCCTTCCATCAAAATCGTCTGCACGTAAGACGCTCCGGCATCGCGCAACTTTGCCGCGAGTTTTTCAAGCTCTGTGCGGCGCTCTCTTAGAACGGCAGGATCTCGCGCCAGTGTCGGCTCGTGAGGAACAACGTGCACTAAGACAAATTGGCTGTGGAATCTTCCGGCCAGATCGGCCGCAAGGGTGACCAGAGGTTTGGCAGCAGGATCAAGGTCTGTAGGAATAAGTACGTTTTCAAATAACTTACTGGACAACTCTCCTGTGCCGGACAGCCGCTCGCGAGCGGCCGTGGTTTCGCCGGAGCTTGCATACGGGATTCGTTCGTCTAAGACCATTGTTCCGCATCACTCTCTTAAGGCGGAGCAGTCCCGTTTCCGGAAACCTATCACCGCCGGGTTCAACCGGCATTCTTAAACTCTCTATGGCAGGTGCAATTGTGCAATGCAAATCACATTCCTCCGAGATCCCACTTGTTCCCATAGGGTCTCTATTACTTGATACCCGCGTCGGAAAAGCCGCGTTCCCACCCCTGCATTTTTTTCTCCATGAATCTATGTGCAATATTTGAACATGTTTCCGGCACATTTGGACTTCAACTTCCGCTCAGGAGCTGCCTTTGGTATTCAGATGTGATTGTCCACTTTTCCACCGTGTAACTCTTTGTCTGTCAGAATTATTCCCTCCCGCTGGGTAAGAGTTGCCGCTTTAGATTTGTTTAGATCATTTGTTATGTCACCAGCTATAACCCCGAACAAAAAAATGAGAGGCGAACCTCTCCTTTCATTGCTACCGACCGAAGCCCTGACCGGGACACACAGGTCTCCGGTCTATCTCCCAACCATTCTCACCCCTTCTTCCACCGCCGTTACCACATAGAACCGCTTTCCCTGGCCTGTGGCCACCACCGGTTCGACAAACGCCGTATCTGTAACGGAAGCAACCAGGAACTGCGGCTGGGCGGACACTGCCGAATTCCCGGCATACACCCGATAGCCACTGGCCCGTGCGGAGTGTCTCCACACTAACCGCACGGAGTCGCTCTGCGTGTATACGGCCAGATCCCGGATCACCGCCGGCAGCGGGTGGTACTCATCCGCCCCGATATCCGGTGGATTTCCTCGCACGTCGCCGTCAATATCTGTCGTCACTAACCCGGTCACAATACCTCGTCCATCCACCACTCCCGACGTATCCGCTATGTGCAAATCGCTCCCGCTGATAAAACCCGGATTGGCCGCAATCCCGCTGCTGTCGTATCCCGCCGCCTGCCAGGCCGTGAGGGTCGCGTAGGAAACTCCGTTCACGCGTCCCACGGCAAACAGCGGTGACGTTCCGAAAATATCATTTCCGTTGCATTGCGGACTCCCGCCGCTGTATTGCAAAATTCCATAGCTGGTCACATGGCCTTCGAGGGACACCAGAATATTGTTCTCAATTACCTGACTGCTCCCCGTGGAAATGCAGATGGCCGATAGGTCATTGGTCCACGGCATGTCATCCAGCCGCACACTGTTGTGCAAAATCGTATTGGTGCCTGACGAGAGATAGAATCCGTTGATCTTCAGATGTCCCGCATTGGAAAAACCGTAGATGAAATTGTTGACCGCCATCACCGCCGCGCCGCTTCCCGCCGCCGCGTAAATTCCCGCCGCGCGGTTCGACGCCGACAGAGACCCATCCGCAAACCCGTGAATCCGGTTTCCCGAAATCTGCACGCTGCCACCTGTCCCAAGTCCCGCTATATATACCCCATAGCAGGCCGCCGCCAAAGGAGACGGAGATCCGGGAACGATTTCGTTGCCGTTAATGACGCAGTCCACCTGCTTGCCGGCAGAAATCCCGTAGCGCGCATTCAAGATCATGGAGCGGTTGACGGTATTGCCGCTGTCCTGCCCTGCCGTGGCATCCCCTCCGATCGCAATTCCCGTAAAGGCACCACTTACCGTCACGCCGTCTATCAGATTGTTATGGCAGCCGTCTCCATGCACGAAGATCCCCGTGGTTATGCTTGCGGCAGAATCGGCGCCATGAATGCCACAACGTCGAATCTCGCAATGCGAGGACCCGCTGCGCAATGTTACCGCTGTCGTGCAGTTGCCCGCGGCGACAATCTCCATGTCGGCCAGGTTTACATACCGCGCGCTATCCAGCAGGATCACAGCTTCACCCGTAGCCGCTCTGAGCAGTGCCGGATTCTGCAACCCGTACAGCGACTCGATCGTCACAGGATGAGTTTCGCCGGCACCGGGGATGGCCGGAATGCAAAGCGTTCCGGTGTATATTCCCGGAGTAATCCGCAGTGCCACTTCATCGGATACACCGCGCATCGACAGATGATCTACGGCCTCTGCCGGCGTTGCAAAATCCGCCTCAACCCCGCCGATGCTGTAATGTCCGGCCAGCGGCGGCCCCACTACCGTCACCTCTGCCGTTGCGGTATCGTTCACCGCAATCTGGTCACCGGTCAAAAAACACTGTGCCTTCAAGACGCCACTCGCCAGCCCCGTATCCGGCGTCGCCCAGTGAACAAGCGCGGTATCGGCACCGCCCGCCGCGACGCTCACCGATGCGCTGCCGCAGGGAATCCCTCCGAAATACAGCAGCAGCGGCACCGAGGATGCCGCCACGGTCCCCTGGTTCACCACCCGCACAGCAATATCGTAGTCAAAAGCCGCCTCATAGCGTCCCCCGGGAATCTGCGCCCAGGATACGGCCAGATCATGCTGCGCCGCCAGAAAGTCGTACTCATCCGCGCCGATATCCGGCGGATCATCTCGTAGTTGCCCGTCAAAATCACTGTCGACTCCCACGCTGCTGACACCGCGATGGTTCAGCAGCGATATGTTCGGCAGAATATGCAGATGCACCGAATCCACAAACCCCGGATCTCCCGTTACGCTGTGAGCCTCTCCGCCCGTTCCTGCTTGCCACAAACTTAGCGTGGCATAGTCCGTATTTCCGGATCGTCCAAGATGGGCATGGCCGTTGCCTCCGGTGCGGTCACTGAACGCATTGAAGTCACTGCTAAGAGTGCCACCGCTCCGCACCAGGCACCAGGCATTGTTGGCCGTCTCACTGATCTGCAGGACATTGTTCTGCGCGACCGTGTGGGTGGCCAGCCCCGTATCCGCCAGGGCAACCACATCGCCGCTGCCCGCAATATCGTTCATCCACACGCTGTTAAATCGCACGTCCGCGTGCCCGCTGCCCACCAGAATTCCGTATACCGCATCCGCACCGCTTGCAGTCCATCCGCTGATCATGTTGTTCTGCACCGTCGCGTCGCCTTCGCCTGACGCGCTGTACACACCACAGCAGCCTGTCGCGCTCCGCCCTCCGGTAATCTCATTCCCGTCGGCAATCACCTGCATGCCGCTGCTCTGCGCGCCAAGATACACCCCGTAACAGGCTCCCGCGCCGTCAAACCCGGGGCGGATCCTATTGGAAACCAGCCGTGTGCTGTCCTGATAATCAGCGCGGATAGCGGTGCGAGTCGTCGTGATCGTGCACCGTTCCACCGTGTTGCCCCGGTCATCCGCCCCTGCGCTGCCATCCAGCCGGATGCCATAGTAGAATCCGCTGATGGCCAAATCGCGCAGCACATTCCCGTCGTTCCCTCCGCCCGCAATGATCACCCCGCAAGCTGTGGTTGCCGCGAGCGCCGAACCCGTCAAGGTGCAATTCAGAATCCGGTTGGAATCCGCATCGCTGTCCATCCGCACGGCGCTCAGGCAAGGATACTCCGGGACAATCGCCAGTCCGTCGAGAACCACGTGCCGTGCACCGCTGAAAATCACTACCGCCACGCCGCTGTCCGCGCTAAGGGTAACCCCGCCGAGCGAGTCCGCAGGCCGGAACGTCACCGTATGATCTCCAGATGTCCCCGCCACCGGACCGAGCAGAATCGGTTCGTTGTACGCTCCCGGTAGGATGCTGAACACCACCGGCCCGCTGATTCCCCGCTCCTGCACATCCCGCACCGCGTCGGAAATCGATCTGAAGCTGCTATGGTCCGCACCGACGGAATACACACCGCTTAACGGCGCACGCACCACATTCACCCACACGGCGGCGCTGTCGTTTGCCGGATCGGCGTCTCCCGCCAGAAAGCCTTGGGCTTTCAGTCGCCCCGTGGAAGGCGCTGCCGGAGTATTCCATACCAGCGTCACCGTATCCGTCTGCCACGGAGTAAGCGCGAGCGCCGTACTGTCCAGCGGAACATTGTTGAAATACAATCGCAGCGGTACACTATTCACTGTTGCTGCGCTGCGATTCTGCACCATAATCTGTACCGGCACGGCAGAGTGCTCTACCACCTGCGATGCCGGTTCCGCAAACCCCACCACCGCCACGTCTGCGGACGGTGCCGCAAACGCATAGTCATCCGCACCCCGGCAGGGCGGCGTCCATCGCGGCTCGCCGTCAATATCCGTCAGCAGGTCCGCTATCGCTGTCCCGTTGCGATTAGCCAGCCCATATGCCGGAAGAATGTGCAGATCATTTGAGTTGACAAACCCCGGATCGCCCTCGAGGCTATACAGGTCCCCGCCCGTCGCGCCTCTCCAGTCCGCAAGGCCGGGAAGATCCACACCCAAATGTCCCACGCGGTAACTGCTTCCCGTGCCCTGAAAGACATTGTAGTCCGACTCCAGCGGCGACGTGTTCAGCATCAGAAAAATGTTGTACGCCGGGCTGGAGAGTTCGCGGTTGCAGAAGATGTTGTTCACGATCCGCGTGTTCCCCGTCGCGGCGCTTGTCCCGATATACAGCGCATAAGCGGCGCCTGTCGCGGAGACGTCATTTACCAGCACACTGTTGTCCGCCACTTCCGTCTGGCCTGACGAGATGTACAGCGCCCGCGCCTGTGAGCCACCCGTGTTCTGAAATCCGTAGATAAAGTTGTTGCGGATGCGCACGACCGCCGTCGCCGAATCCGGCTTCACCCGGATTCCCACGGCGTACACGCTCGAGGTTTTCATACCGTGAATCCGGTTTGCCAACACCTCAAGCGTATCGTCCGGCAGCATCGCTCCCGCCCAGATCCCATCCACTTCATCTGCCGATCCGCCATTCACCGCGATGTCATTTGCCTGCACCGTGCAGGCGGACTGATACTTCAGATAGATCCCGCAGCGCACACTGTCCACGTGGCAACTGTCGATCTCGTTGCCTGTGCCGACCCCCGAAACCGTGCCTTCAAGCTGAATTCCCCGCACCGCTCTCCGCACCGTCAACATGGAAAAGCGATTGAATTCGCACGCCGTCCCGCGCAACAGAATCCCATCACTGTTGGCAAGGCCTGCACTCTGTCCCCGCAGGGTCGCGTTGCGGACCGTGTTGTGTTGGCTTCCGTCCGTCATTATCAGACAGTGGCGCACTGTCCCGGACAACGCCGTGATGTCAATGCCATCGAGCGTCAGGTAACGTGCGCCCGCGAGTGTCACCGTTGCCGTATCCACCGTGCTCCCGCAGGAAACCGTTACGGCGCCGCCTCCCGCATTACGGATCGTAACCGGACTTTCCGCAGATGCCCCCGGCACAGCGGAAATCACCACCGGCCCGCTGTACGCCCCCGGCGCCACCGAGATTACGGTCGGCGCGGACACACCCGTTGCCGTTAGTGCAGCCACGGCCTCGGTCAATCCTGCAAAGTCCGCGTTTGTGCCGCCTGCCGCATAGGTGCCCCCCAAAGGACCGGTTCCCGTAGTGAAGCTCCACACCGGACCAACCGTCTGAAACCACGGATTCCGCGTCACTACCCGCCAGTAATAAACGTGACTGCTCAGCAGGTGGGAAGGCTGCACATAGCGCGTCCCTTGCCCGTTCGCGATCACCCTTGCCGCAGGCAGCATCTGTTGCACGTCGGATGCCGTTCGAGACAGATACAGGTCAATCGCCGAGGTCTCTGTGTCCGCAATCCACGTCAGGGCCGAAGTCACGCTGGCATTGGAAGACTGATCGGCTGGCTCAGGAAAAGTCGGAAGGGCAGGGGGGAGGATCAGCAGCGGACCGCCGACATTGTCCAGCAGAATTGTGCTTGCCGCTGCGTTGCGTACCGCTCGCACCAACGCGATGTGCACAACGGTGCCGGAATATGCACGCAAACCGACGGCCCGCCGCACAAAAGCCGAGTCAAAATCGCGGCCCGGGCTCAGCACGGCTAACCGCACCGAAAAATCTCCGGCTGCCGTGCCGGTCGTTGACAGCAGTACATAGAGAGTGTCCGAAAACGATACGGACTGGCCCGAAGAACGCACATAAAAAGCCAACTCCGCGTGTGCAGAGTCGGCATACAGTGCGGGTGTGATCAGCCATTGCCGGATCGTCCCGCCGAATACATTTGGGTCGTGCTGCGAGGCCGCACTGTATCCCCACGGGCTCGTCGCACCACCGGAGCGCGTCCATCCGGTCGTGCCGTCACCGGTTTCAAAAGTCTGCCACCCTGACGGCGGAAAATCGCCCTCAAAGGTCTCCATCAGCGGCAGTGCTGAAACACATGCCACCCCTGCCAGCAGACCCGCCAATAAAAGCACCACGCGCGCGAAAACCATAGAATCGTCCGTCCCATCCATCGCAATCATCAACATCCATTCACCCATGCCGCGAATCTATAAGATAAGGCGCACAGCCGCCTGTGTAAAGAGCTGCATCACACATATTCAAAAAAGCCCGGATCCTTTAACGCTTCACATCCTTGATCTTAACAAGGATTTCTCATATCTTACAAAACTGTTGCAGGGTTGAGCTTACTGCTCTGACCGGTGAGCAAATTGCCACGGCCGCCTTACGATCGTGGACTTCGCGCTGGAATGAGTGATACTGCCGAATTATGGCATTTCATTTACAATTTCGGAAAGTAATGGAGATTCGAACATGACAAATGTTCAGACACACTACGGCGAACTGGTCGCCAAGTACCGCGAGTACACGGTCCTGCGCACCATTTCCGAACTGCTCCACTGGGATATGCAGACGATTATGCCTCCCAAAGGAGCCGAGAGGCGTGCCGACCAGCTCGCTCTCACGTCCGGCATGGCTCATGGCCGCCTGACCTCGCCGCGGATTGGTGAATTGCTTTCCGATCTTGAAGCTCATGAACAGGACCTGCTGCCCGAACAGTTAGCCAACCTCCGGGAGATTACCCGGGATTACCGCCGCGCTACCAAGATTCCCCAGAAACTGGTGGAAGAACTCAGCCGTCACCAGTCGGTCTGTCATGAAGCCTGGGTCAAAGCGCGCGAGTCCGGCGACTTCAACGAGTACGCGCCCTTCCTTGAAAAGATGGTGCGCCTCACCGCCGAGCAAGCCGAATATCTGGGGTATCGGGATACTCCGCTCGATGCCCTCATCGATGAGTTCGAACCCGGCGCCACGACCGCCATGTTCACCACGCTGTTCGATGAACTCAAGGCCGCCAATGTCCCGCTGCTCCGCAAAATTATGGCCTCGCCTGTGAAGGCGAACCATCGGTTTCTGGAGATGGACTATCCCGCTGCCATGCAGAAGAAGTTCGGCGAGCAGGTGATGCAGGCTATGGGCTTTGATACTCAGGGTGGTCGCCTGGATACCTCAGTGCATCCGTTCTGTTCCGGCACCTACGGCGACGTGCGGATCACCACGCGCTACAATGAGCACGCGCCGCAGCAGGCCATCTTCGGCATCATCCATGAGACCGGCCACGCGCTCTACGAGCAGGGATTCCTCCCCGAGAATCTTGGGACTCCGCTGGCCGAAGCTCTCAGCTACGGCATTCATGAATCCCAGTCGCGCATGTGGGAGAACTTCGTGGGACGCAGCAAGCCCTTCTGGACCTTCTTCCTGCCGCGCCTGAAGGAACTCTTCCCCAATGAACTGGCGCAGGTTTCACTGGATCAGTTCGTGCTCGCCATCAATCATGTCGAGCCATCTCTGGTGCGGGTGGAAGCCGATGAGATGACCTATGATCTGCACATCATTTTGCGCTTCGAAATCGAACGCGATCTGTTTGCCGGCAAGCTCTCCATTTCTGATCTTCCCCAAGCGTGGAACCGCAAGATGGAAGAGTATCTCGGCGTCACGCCGCCCAACAACGGCAAGGAAGGCGTGATGCAGGATGTTCACTGGTCAGGCGGTGCCTTCGGCTACTTCCCGTCTTACAGTCTTGGCAACATGGCCGCCGGACAGTTCTGGTATGCCATGCGCGCTCAAATGCCCGGCATGGACCAGCAGATGGAGCAGGGCAACTTCGCCGAGGTTCTGCACTGGCTGCGGGAGAATGTCCACCAGTATGGCCGCCGCTTCGTCCGCAACGAACTCATGCAAAAAGCCACCGGCAAACCCCTTGGCACCGCAGACTACATCCGCTATTTGAACGAAAAATACTCGGCGCTGTACAAGCTGTAATCGTTCCTTCGAATCGATTCAGAGAGGCGAGCCTTCGGGCTTGCCTCTTTTTGTTGTTGTTTTGTCGGCTGCCTCTCCGAGTTTCGTCAAATACAGATATTACAGTCTCCTTTACCCAAAGCTCCAGAAGTTACTCCTCTTGACAAATACATACTGACTGGTTAATTTACATATGTAAGTTTCACGGAAGAATAATTTCCGAAAGAAGTTTTTCTAAGTTATGAAAAGCACTGCATTTGATGTTGATCTTGAAAGCCGGGCACAGCTACTGATCGCCTTCCCACGGATTCTGATCATGGCCGGGGAAATTACGGCCAGAGCTGGAGATGCGCTGATTTTTGAGGAATTCGGCCTGAACGTGGCCAAGTTTAGCCTGCTGGCTACCCTCAGTCACTGCGGCGGTCAACTGTCCATGTCCGAACTCAAGGATCAGGCGCGCATGATGCGCAGCCAGTCCAACCTGACGCAGATGGTGGACGATCTGGAAGCCCGACATCTGCTTCAGCGCATTTCGTCCAAGGAAGACCGCCGAGTGTCTTTGGTGGAGATTACGGACGAAGGCCGGGCACTTACCGAACGCGTAATGGTGAAGTACTTCGAAATCATGGACGTCTACCTGAAAGACTTTCCCACCAATGAGTTGCGCGACACCGTGATGGTCATGATCAAATGGATCTGGAAGGCTGGCGATGCGGCGGGCGTCGGCCATTTGCGCCCAACCCCCAACCCGTTCGACGAGGCGTGACACGAAGCGCCCTTCACAACCCGAAGAAAGAAGCACATCAGAGGATTAACCATACATGAGTGAACACAAAACAGGGACAGGCATGCATCTTAAATTCATGATGCTTATCTTGCTGTCCACGATCTGCTTTTCCACCGCGCACGCCGTTACCGTCTCCGGCAAGATCCTGGACAAAGAGACCGGGGAGTCGGTCCCCAGCGCCGCAATTATGGTGGTTGGCACGACGCGTGGAGCTGCAGCCGATGTAGAAGGGCTGTTCTCGATTCCCGATCTCCCGGCGGGAGCCGTTCAGTTAAAGATCTCCGCGCTGGGGTTTCAGCCTTTTACCAAAGATCTCACTCTCGTTGAAGGCAATGATCAGCACATCATCATGAGGCTGGTGCCGGAAGCCGTGCAGATGATGGAAGTGAATGTCGAAGCTCAGGGGACCAAGGAACGCGAGTACACTCCCAAGGTGGCACAGTATCATCTTGAGTCCCGCGAACTGACGGCTCTGCCTCAACTGGTAGAGGCCGACCTGCTGCGCTCACTGCAGATCATTCCCGGCGTGCTGCCCACATCGGACTTCTCGTCCGACCTCAACATCTGGGGCGGATCCAGTGACCAAAACCTGATTCTGCTCAACGGGATCGACGTCTACAAGCCTGTGCATATGGGCGGTCTGTTTTCCGTATTCAATACGGATGCTATCAAGGACGTCAAGCTGGTTAAAGGCGGGTTCGGGGCCAAATACGGCGGCAGACTTTCGGCGGTGGTAGACATTGCCGACCGCGAAGGCAACCGCAACAAAATGCGGGGCAAGTTCGGGTTGTCTTTGCTCAGTGCCAATGGCACAATGGAAGGGCCGCTGCCTCATGGCTCCTGGCTGTTGGCCGGACGCCGCACCTATGTGGACTGGGCGTCAAAGACGCTGAAGAACAACGGCGTGATCAGCGACGCCTTTCCGTATTACTTTTATGATTTGAACGCCAAGGTCACGCGGGATTTTGCCAACGGCGACCGCCTGTCCCCCTCGGCCTACTTCGGACGGGACGTGCTGTTCCTGACGTCCAACACCAACGACCAGATCCATCTGTCGTGGGGAAATGCCACCTACAGTATTCCTTTTGTGCATGTCTGGTCGCATAAGCTGTTCTCCACCAACATCGTGGCGGGTAGTTTCTACAATTCGGATTTCCGTTTCGATACCGGTGGCAACTATTTCCTGTTCAAGAACAAGATACAGGACTTCACCTTCAAGACAGACTTTTCGTGGTTCATCAGCGACCGCAATGCGATGGACTTCGGAGTGCAGGCCAAGGCGATGGACCTGTCGTTCTTCATCGGCGGCCCGCAGGATACTTTGGTGGATCACACCAGCAAAGGCCTGATGGCGGCGGCCTATGTGTCGGATGATTTCCGCCTGACGCCGCTGTGGACCATTACCCCGGGACTGCGGCTGGAGCACAACGAGATCGCCGGTACCACCGATATTCTGCCGCGCCTATCGGCCAAGCGGTATCTCACCGCCAACTCTTCCATCAGCGCGGCGTGGGGCATGTACAGCCAGTATCTGCAACTGGTGAGCATGGGCGGCAATCTGGTGTCGATCTTCGATTCCTACGTGCCTATCGACAAGACGATGAACCCCAATCGCGGGCAGCAGTTCGCGCTGGGCTATGAGAATGCGATGGACGGCCGCTTCAAGATTTCGGCGGACGCCTACTACAAAATCTTCAACCGGATTATTCAGCTCGATCCCAAGCTCACTGACACACAGCACGGCAGAAACCAGGATCGCCCGCTCTCCGAGCTGTTTATCGTCGGTGACGGCCATGCCTGGGGAGTCGACCTGTTCATGCAGGGCGATTTCGACAAGTACACGGTGATGGCGGGTTATGGTCTGGGCCGCACCCTGCGCTCGTTTAGTTACTATGGTCCTTACAATTTCCCCGCCAGTTTCGACCGCCTGCACAACGCGAACCTGTTTGTCAGCCGGAAGATGACGAAGCACGGCACTCTGGAGGCACGCTTCACGTACGGTACAGGCCAGCCGATCACCAAGGCGGAAGGCGTGTACAGCCCCGGTTTTGACCTGCCCGGTCAGTCGCTGCCGTTTTCTCGGCAGAATGGGTATCGTGTCTCCAATTATAATCGCCTCGACGTGGCGTACCGGCTGCACTATGACTACCGCCACTGGAAGCTCGCGCCGTACATCGAAGTGGTCAACCTGTACAATCGCAAGAACGTGTTGTCGCTGGATTACAAGTTCAAGGACAACCCGCCCGTTGTAGCCGAAACCCATCAGTTGCCTTTCCTGCCGTCCGTTGGCGTCAACGTGGAGTTCTGAGATGCAAAAGCCAAAATGCCAAAAAACCAAAAAGTCAAACGTTCTTTGCATCTTTGCCGCGACACTGACGGTGATGCTGGCGCTGATTGCCGGATGTGATCCGGCCAACAAGGATCATTACGTCGAGCAGATTGTACTTCAAGGACAGATGTTCGTCGGACAGGCGCCGGAAATCCGGCTGGCTCATACGGTCCGGCTGGAAACACGGTACGATCCCAATAATGTCGGCATCAGTGGCGCGGATGTGGTGCTGACGGCTGAAGCGGATACTTTTCATTTGACCGAGCGGCTTTCGGATCTGCGCGGAGCGGGATATTACGGTCTCCGCCCCGGTGATTCCCTCATCTTGACTCCCGGAGCACACTACTCGATCCGCGCCATTGCCGGCACAGACACGATCACAGCCCAGACCCGGGCCGCAGGTTTTGTGCGCGTCACCGTGCCCGCAAGGGACCAGGCTCCGGATACCATTCTCTATGATGGCCAGTTCCGTTACGGCATCAACTGGGAGCGTGACAGCCTGGCGCGAGGTTACTGGCTGATTTACGAAAATGTCAATCCGCATCATGCGGATGACTCGACACTGCTGTGCGCCACCAACGCTGGGCCTGACAAGCGGGAAGGCGTTTACGCCTCCTACTGGAGTGTGCCACCAACAATGGACAGCACCAATTCTCCGGCGATTCTATTCAACCGGGACGGGCTGCACCGCGCGAGAATCTTCTCCTGTGACAGTGCATTGTGGTACTGGAGCAGCACGTGGATGCCCATCGCCATTCAGCCGAATCCGATCAGCAACGTGCACGGTGCCCTCGGATTGTTCTCGGTCGGCGGCGTGGACACCGTCTATTTCTACATTGCCAAAAATCCCGCCTTCGACAACTGTCCCTAAGCAGTGGATTGGCCATCGCGGATAAAGTACCCTTTGGAGAGTCTGCTGTAACCTGCACTGAAACGACAAGGGCCGCACATGCACCACGACTCACGCCGACTGTGGACAAGCATCCTCCTGATGGTGGTCATGCTGACAGGTGCTGTGGTTGGGAATCTGTATGCGGTAACGATTTCCGGTAAGATTCTGGATCGCGAAACCGGGGAGTCGGTTCCCAGCGCCGGCATATCGGTAGTGGGGACTCCGCGCGGGGCCGCCGCCGATGTGGAAGGTCTGTTTTCGATTCCGGATCTTCCGGCAGGGAAGACGGAGCTGCGAATCTCCGCGCTGGGGTATCAGCCGCAGGCGCAGAAGCTTGAACTGGTTGAAGGTGTGGACCAGCACCTTACCGTCCGGCTGATGCCGGAAGCCGTGAAGATGATCGAGGTCACGGTGGAGACGCGGGAGACGGCGGACCGCGAATATACTCCCAAGGTGGCGCAGTACCAGATGGAGCGGCGTGAACTAAGCGCCCTGCCGCAACTGGTAGAAGCCGATCTGTTCCGCTCCTTGCAGGTGATTCCCGGCGTGCTGCCCTCCTCGGATTTTTCCGCGGACTTGAATATCTGGGGTGGCTCCAGCGACCAGAATCTGATTCTCCTGAATGGCATTGAAGTGTATAAGCCCGTCCATCTTGGCGGGCTTTTCTCTGTGTTTAATATGGATGCCATCAAGGACGTCAAGCTGATCAAGGGAGGCTTCGGAGCCAAGTACGGCGGACGGCTTTCCGCCGTAGTGGATGTGGCAGACCGCGAAGGCAACCGCAACCGCCGGGTTGCCAAATTGGGACTGTCCTTCCTCTCGGCAAACGGCACCGTCGAAGGTCCGCTGCCGCATGGCTCCTATCTGCTCGCCGGTCGCCGTACGTATATTGACTGGGCGTCGCGGACCCTCAAGCACAATGGAATCATCGAGGACGATTTCCCTTACTACTTCTACGACCTGAATGTCAAAGTCACGCGGGATTTTGCCAACGGAGACCGGTTGTCTCCGTCGGCCTTCTTCGGACGCGACGTGCTGTCCTTGACGTCGACATCGCACGATCAGGTTCACCTGACGTGGGGCAATGCCACCTACAGTGTGCCCTTTGTGCATGTGTGGTCCCACCGGCTGTTCTCGACCAACATCGTGGCCGGGAGCTTCTATGATTCGGATTTCGGCTTTCAATCCGCCGGCAACCTGATCAAGTACAAGAATCAGATTCAGGACTTCACCTTCAAATCCGACGTGACGTGGTTCGCCACTGCCCGCAACACCTTTGACTTCGGCGCGACCGCCAAAGGAATCCGAATCGTGTATTTCATCGGCGGGCCGGGTGATACACTGGTAGACCGTTCGAACCGCGGCTGGCAGTACTCGGGCTATCTGTCCGACGATTTTCGCCCCACAGAGAACTGGACGATCACTCCCGGCATCCGGGTGGAGCGCAACGAAATCGCGCGGGCAACGGACTGGCTGCCGCGTCTGGCCATCAAGCGCCAACTGTCGGAGAAGACCTCCCTCAGCGCGGCATGGGGACTCTACAGCCAGTACCTGCAACTGGTGAGCATGGGCGGCAACCTGATTTCGATCTTCGACGCTTACATTCCGCTGGATCACACCCTGTCGCCCAATCGCGGCGAGCAATATGCGCTCACCTTTGAGGGTGAAGCCGGTGAGCATTTCCAGATTTCTTCCGATGTTTACTACAAACGGTTTCAGCGGGTCATTGAACTGCGGCGGAATATGACCAATTCGCCCGACGGCCAAAATGCAAATAAGCCATTGTCGGAGCTGTTCAACGTGGGCAGCGGGCGGGCCTTCGGTATGGATCTCTTCCTGCAGGCGGACTATGGCCGCTTCGGCTTCATGGCGGGCTACGGACTGGGGACGTCGCTGCGTTCCTTCAACGCCTATGATGGCGGACTCACTTTCCCCGCCGCCTTCGACCGCCTGCACAACACCAATGTGGCCGTCAGCCAGAAGATCGGCAAGCACAGTTCGCTCGAACTCCGGTTCAACTACGGTACAGGCCAGCCGATCACACAGGTGATGGCCTACTACTATCCGGGCGGAGCCTTTGGGACGCTGTTCCTGCCCGACCGCCGCAACGGCTACCGCATTCCCGATTATCACCGCCTTGATGCCGCCTATCGGATGCGGTATGCTTACAGGCACTGGACGTTGGCTCCCTATCTGGAAGTCATCAACGTGTATAACCACAAGAATGTATTGACCCGGGATTATGATCTGTCGCACAGTCCGCCGCGGATCAACGAGATCACCCAGTTGCCCATCCTGCCCTCCGTGGGCGTTAACGTGGAGTTCTGACCATGAGCCTACGCCTGAAGTTTGTGCTGCTGGCGCTGACGCTGAGCCTGCTGGTATACTGGGGCTGCGATGTCAACCGCCAGAATGAGTATCAGGAGCAACTGGTGCTGCAAGGACAGATGATTGTCGGCTATCCGCCGACGGTGCGGTTGACCCATACGGTGCCCATCGGCGAGGCATCGGAGGAGTACGACGTCGGGGTTGCCGGCGCCGACGTGCGGATGCGAATCGGCACGGATTCGAACAGTGTGGATTACCGCATGACGGAATACTCCAGCCGCGGTTGGCCCGGCTATTACACCCTCAACAACGGCCACCGCGTCACGCCGGGTGTTCACTATGCCATTACGGTAGCGGTTCGAGGCGATACGCTCCGCGCGGAAACCGTGGCGGCGGGACGCATGTTCCTGCTGTACCAGAATGAGGACACGGTAGTGTGCGGGAGCCCTACGGCGCTGGTGCTGCGTTGGCGTCCTGACTCGTTGGCGTCCGGCTATTACGTGCTGGTCGACAACATGGAATTCAATTATGAGGACAACCCGGTCGACTGTAACATCAATCCGTTCGCCACGAGCAGCGCCAGCAACTGGAGTGTCAGCCACCGGGATGACAGTCTCCAAGTGCCTTGGGTGATGCTGCGCTACCGGGGACGCCACGAGGCGATTATCTTCTCCTGTGACCGCGCTTTGTGGGACTATTCCTACACGGCCTATTACGGGCAGACGGAGAATTACCCGGTGTCGAATGTGCAAGGCGGGCTGGGGCTGTTTTCAGCCGTGGGGGTGGATACGGCCTATTTCTATCTTACGGACCAAACGACGCTGGGAGGACAGTGAGATGACACGGGAACAGGCCTGGAATCTGCTGTGTGAATGGACGCCGTCGGAAAGCCTGCGCAAGCATGCGCTGTCGGTGGAAGCGGCGATGCGCTTCTGCGCCCGCAAACTGGGCGGGGACGAGGGAGAATGGGGAATCGTCGGGCTGCTCCACGATTTCGATTACGAACGTTTTCCCACGGCTGAAGATCATCCGTTCCGTGGGGTGGAACATCTCCGGACCTTGGGAGTGCCGGAAAGTTGGCTCGAGGCAATTCTTGCCCATGCAGACTATACCGGCGTGGAGCCGCGTACGCCTTTGGCCAAGGCACTTCTGGCCTCCGATGAGCTGACCGGACTGATTACGGCAACGGTTTATGTCTTGCCCAGCCGGAAGATAGCAGACCTGAAGGCGTCCTCGGTGAAGAAGAGGATGAAGGAATCGGGTTTCGCCCGCAAGGTGAACCGGGCGGACATTGTGCGCGGCGCGGAGCTATTGGGGATTACGCTGGATGAGCATATTGCCAATGTGATCGAAGCGATGCAAGGCGTGGCGGTGGAATTGGGACTTTAAGCACACTCGATAAGTTTGTCGTAGTGTGCTCCTGCTATTGACATTTCTCCAAACCCTGTTTATATTCTTTGTCAGAACATAAACAGGGTGTTTCGTTTTCGGACTGCCCGTTGCCCGAAACTTGACCAACTCAGAACAGGAGGCAGATCATGCGACTTCGCGGTTCATGGGTATTCTTCATCGGCTTGCTTCTGTGCACAGTTGCACTGGCGGCCGTTCCTTCGCACATTCGCGTCCCGCAACCGAGCGCGGTTACCGGTATGGAACCGGGAGCCGCACAGTCGGTGAGCTTGCCCCGCGGTCGGGCGCATGCGTTGGATGACACGATTGTCGGGTCGCGGTACCTTGTAGGCACGACCTGGAATGATCTGCAGCAGAACGGCTCGGCCGGCAAGCAGATCGCGGTCGATCGTGATGGCTGGGTACACGTGGTATGGACCAACGGCTTGAACTCGGCCAACTCGCCCCGGCATGTCTATTACAACGTCTGGGATCCGTCAACACAGGAATTCATCTCCCCCACAGGCTATCAGGCCAACACTGGCAGCCGCGGTGGATTCGTCAACGTTGCTGTGAATGACAATGGCTTCGGTTTCCCGGTATTCCATCAGATCAATAACTCTCAGAGCATCGCCCGCTCTGCGGCTGCCATTGACTTCCAGTCACGGTTGGGCGCCTTGGCGGCGTGGGAAATTCCGCCAATGACGGGCGACACGCTGATTTGGCCGCACGCGGACATCGACCGCAACGGCGTTCTACATACGGTCAGCACGCAGCAAGGTGGCCAGAGCCGCCATTTCTACGCGCGCGGCGTACCCTATTTCTCCGTCGAAGGTTATGGTGACAGCGTTAACTGGCCAGGCGGCTTCCAATCGCCCGGTGAACTGGGAACCTTCCCCACGGCAGACGTCGCGGCAGCGCCGCATTCCGACCGTATCGCCATGGCCTGGATTTATGGCAACTCCAGCACGCTTTGGGTGGGCGACAACATCTATTACAAGATTTCCGAAGACGGCGGTTTGAATTGGGGACCGACGGTCAATATGACCAACTTTGCAGTCGTGGACACGAATTGTATCGCGCTGGGCGGCGATGCGGCCACCTGCGATAAGGACACGCTGCGTCCGTGGATTGACCTCTCCATGGTCTTCGATGATCATGACATGCTGCATATTGCCTTCTCGACGGAAGGCTATTACTACTGGTTCCCCGGCGATTCGACCTTTGCACCCGGCGGCTGGACCTTCACCGGACGCTTCAGCCAGATCTGGCATTGGAGTGAGGCTACTGACTGGTTCAGCCTTGTGGCCGACCGCTGGTACGGCCCGGAAGATCCGACCGCCCATACCGTCAGCCTCAACAACCTGATGGTTCAGCGTCCCAGTTTGGCCATTGACACCACGACCGGATACCTCTACTGCTCCTACCAGGCGTTCGATACGGCGCAGTGGAACAACTTCACGCCGAATATTCTGATGTCCGACGCCTACATGACGGTCTCCACCGACGGTGGCCGGCGTTGGGCGGAAGGCACGGATGTCACCCTGACCAATGGCGGTCAGAACACGGCCCCGCCCAATAGCAAGTCCGAGCGGGACATCATGCTTGCCAAGTATGTCACCGGCGGCAACGTGCATATGACCTATGAGATGGACCATGATGCCGGCACAGCGGTCTTCTCGACCCCCGGTGGCGTGGTGACGCTGAATGAGATCTACTATCTGCGAATTCCTGTCGATTCCATTCCGACGTCGCCGCTGATGCCGGTTCGCGCGCTGCATTGGGATTCCACCGGCTTCCCCGACACGACGTTGGCGGTGGGGAACGGGCATACGGCGATTCCGGGCGAGTTCACGCTTTACCAGAACTACCCGAATCCCTTCAACCCGACGACGACGATCCAGTTTGACTTGATGTCGCAGAGCACTGTCAGCCTGAAGGTATTCGATGTGCTGGGCCGCCAGGTCGCGACGCTGCTGGACCAAGCCAAGCTGGGCGCGGGGGTGCAGATGGTTCCCTTTGATGCATCCAGTCTGGCCTCGGGGATCTACTTCTACCGTCTGGAAACCCCGACGGTCAAGCAGACCCGCAAGATGGTCCTGATGAAGTAGACCTAAGACCAAAGACCAGAGACGTGAGAAAAGGGCGATCCGGCACAAGGGTCGCCCTTTTCTATGGTCTAAACGCTTGTAAAGTTTGATAGAAAACCCGGCGGCTGAGCCTTGATATTCAGGCGTATCTTGAGTATATTATTATGTTTTGGAGGGTATGCCGACTAAACCGATGAGGGAATAAAGGATGCGAGTCCGATCCATTTTTGTTTTGCTGACTGTACTGGCCGTGTGCGGTTTTGCACTGGCAAAGCTGCCGAAAAACGTGCGTCTTGAGCCGATTCCGGCGCGCACTGGTCTGGAAGAGGCCGTTCCTGCTCCGGCTAACACCGTGCGCGGACCTGCCCGCCACTCGCTGGATGATCCCATCGGCACGGTGGACACGGTCGGGTACACATGGTATGATGAACAGCAGTACACCACCTGCGGCAAGCAGATTGCCGTGGATCACGAGGGGTATGTTCACAACGTCTGGACCAATGGCCGCAACGAGACGTCCAGCGACCGCCACATCTACTACAATGTCTGGGATCCGACGGCCTCGGCCTTTGTGATCCCCAGTCCGGATGTGCCTACCGGTGCCGTGGTGGACGCCGCGTACAAGTCCGGTTATGCCAATGTGACCGTGAACCGGGAAGGCATTGCCTTTCCGACCTTCCATCAGGTGCTGACCAATGGCGCCATTGCGCACACGGCGGTAGGCATCGACTTCGCACCCCGCCTCGGTGTATTCACGGTGCATGACCTGCCCTACTTTCAGGACAAGAAAATTATCTACCCGAAGATTGGCTGCGACATTGACGGCAATCTGCACCTGACCGCCACGGAAGGCACACCCGGCAATTTCGGTTACTACGCTAAGGGGCACCCGTATTTCACGAACGGAAACGGCGACAGCATCAACTGGCCGGATGGAATGCTCGAACAGGATTCGACCTTCTATCTGTCCCGCGACATCGCGGTATCGTATCGCAGCAACCGGGTGGCGATGGCGTGGATCTATTTTGACTGGCGGTCGTGGTATGGCATGAATGTGTTTTTGAAGACTTCCGAGGATGGTGGCGCGACGTGGGATGCTCCGATCAACGTGACCAACTTCCCGGTGATCGACACCAATTGTGTCAACAACGGCGGCAATATTGCCGCCTGCAATCAGGACACCATGCGGCCTTACATCGACATGTCGGTCGTATTTGATCAGAATGACGTGGTGCATCTTGCGTTCATGGCCCGTGGCTTCTACTATTGGGACGAGACGGGCGCGGTGGGTCCGTGGCTGCATAATGACGGCGTCAGTTCAATCTGGCACTGGGATGAATTGCATCAGGAATTCAATATCATTGCCGAGCGCCCCTATGGCACGCTTGATCACGGTCTCGGACGCGTGCAGACCATGGTTCAGCGTCCCAGTCTGGCTGTCGACACCACGACCGGTTTCCTCTACTGCTCCTATCAGGCCTTTGACACGGCGCAATACAGTGAAGGCGGCTATTTGCAGTCGGATGCATGGGTGAGTGTGTCCACCAGCGGTGGCCGCATGTGGTCGGAAGGCACGAATGTCACCAACAGCAACGGCGGGCAGAATACCGCGGTTGGGCAGTGCGTCAGCGAGCGTGACATCAACCTCGCGCAGTTCGTCACCGACGGCACGATTCACATGCAGTATGAGTTGGACCTTGACGCCGGGACGGCTATCAATTCGACGCCCGAAGGTTCGCCCACTCACAATCCAATTCTCTATCAGCGCATTCCTGCCGAGCAGATTCCCGCGCGTCCATACATAAATCCGTACCGCGTGCTGCGGCTGGATTCTACCGGTTTCCCGCGCGATCTGGACACGACATTGGCGGTGGGGAACGGGCATAGGGCGATTCCGGGCGAGTTCACGCTTTACCAGAACTACCCGAATCCTTTCAACCCGACGACGACGATTCAGTTTGACCTGATGTCGCAGAGCACAGTTAGCCTGAAGGTGTTCGATGTGCTGGGGCGGCAGGTGGCGACGCTGCTGGACAATGCGCGGTTGGGTGCGGGGGTGCAACTGGTGCCGTTTGATGCATCCAGTTTGGCTTCGGGGATCTACTTATACCGTCTGGAAACCCCGACGGTCAAGCAGACCCGCAAGATGGTCCTGATGAAGTAGACCTAAGACCTAAGACCAGAGACGTGAGAAAAGGGCGATCCGGCTGGTGGGTCGCCCTTTTCTATAATGACCTGCGGTAACGGTGCTGACACACCTCCGCCAGCCTCCCGATTTCATAGTCTAAGCCTGTCACAGGCCCACCGATTTAGCTGACAATTGCCCGGAAGTCAACAGCTAACGAGGGGGTGCCATCGGTAAGTACATCGAAAATTCCGGCAAGGCAGTCTAAAGCCAGTACAACGCGACCGGCAAACTTGCAACTTAGCAGGATTGATCTTAAATTATGCCCATGACCTGACGTCTATGGCCCCGTCCTTGGTTTTCTTTAAGGATAGAATCCCCACTATGCCTCTTGTTCCTCCCAATATTCAAGCTCTGGTTGCCTATCAGCCGGGGCGCAACGCCGATGACATCCGCCGGGAATTTGGTATTTCGCGGGTCATCAAGCTGGCATCTAATGAGAACCCGATGGGGCCGTCCCCCAAGGCGGTCGCCCGTATTGGTACGATTTTGGATGATATTCATCTCTATCCCGACGGCGGCCAGAAGCTACGGCAGGAATTGGCGAACCGTTTCCGGGTGAAGATCGGCAATGTAGTGGTGGGCTCAGGCTCCGAGGCGATTATGGCCAACGTCATCCGCACCTTTCTGTGCGATGACGAGGAGGTGCTGACGGCGGAAGGTACCTTTATCGGCTTCTATGTGCTGGCGCGCTCGCGCGGCGTAAAGCTGGTGACGGTGCCGCTGAAGGACTACCACTATGATTTGGATGCTATTGCCGCCGCGATTACCCCAAAAACCAAGATCATTTATCTGGCCAACCCGAACAATCCCACCGGCACAATCTTCTCAAGCAGCGAATTCGACGCCTTTATGACGCGGGTTCCGGAACATTGTCTGGTGATCCTCGATGAAGCGTATTTCGAATACGCCCAGGACATCCCGGACTACCCGGACTCGATGAAATACCGTTTGGATAACGTAATTACGCTGCGGACATTTTCCAAGGCCTATGGTCTGGCGGGGATGCGCATCGGCTACGGATTCGCCCATGAAGAACTGTGCGACAATGTCCGCAAGGTGAAACTGCCGTTTGAGCCGTCCGTCGCTGCCGAAGCCGCGGGACTGGGTGCGCTGGAGGATCACGATTTTCTGGCCAAGACACTGGATGTCAACCGCAAGGGCAAGGAGTTCTTGAGCGCGGCGCTGAAAGACCTGGGGCTGAATGTCACTCCCACGGCAGCGAACTTTTTCCTGGTGGCGCTGGGAAGCGAGGCGGAAGCGATGCAGCTTTATACTGATCTGTTGCGCCGCGGGGTAATTATTCGCCCGCTGAAGGCCTTTGGCATCCCCAATGGCTTGCGCATTACCGTTGGCACGCCGGACCAGAATGCGGTGCTGGTGAATGCTTTGAAGGCCGCCCTGCCCGTACAGCACGCCTGAACCGATTCTCACCTGTTTTGAAACGCAAGATCCTCGTCAATGTGACGAGGATCTTGCGTTTAGGACGCTTTGTGAGATGACACGGCAACTGAAAGGTTGCTCCTGCTGAATCAGCGCACGCTTTTTGCTATATCTCATGCAGAGGCAAACCTTGGCCGCACATCAGATGGCGATTTTATAGCGGTCACGGCAAGGCGTCTACCGAGTAAATCGAGCCTTGGCTGACAAACACCGCCCGGCTTCCATCTACATTGAGAACTGGAGTTTCCGGGGAGAATTTGGGGGAACTGAAGAGCACGTCGCCGGTCCCTTTGGGGAGGCGAAGCCGGTACAGTTCCGGAGGATTTGAGCCTTCTTGCCGCACGCACACCAGACTCATCGAATTGCCTGCCCAGCCGGGGTCGGCGGCATTATTTTCCTTGATGACTTTGCCATCCGAAACGCGAATTACCAGCAGGGCTCGAGAAGGCTCCGTCTGGGCAGCCGCCACCCAATTGCCATCGGGTGAGATTTCCATCGCCCCAAAGCGTTCTGTCGGATCCGAGGTGTAAACGGCTTTACCGTTGGGATCCTTTACCATAAGCTGGCCTGTGGTGGTGTTCCAGTAGGGACCGTCCTTACGGGCTTTGCCAGCCAGAGAGATCAAGGGTGCTGTAAGGGAATCCCGGTAATAGATCTGGTTGCCGATCAGATACGGGCCAAACAGATCGCCCCGGACATTCTGTGTGCGGGAGACCGGGTCCAGCATGTAGAGCGAGACTGACAGCAATCGCTCGGGCTGTTCCGGAAGCGCGGCAATGCGGCGGCGATAGGTGACCCGCTCCTGATCCCCCGGCTCGAAGACGAAACGTCTGCCGACACCGGCATTCAGTACCACCTGCCGGCTGGAGTCTTCGCCGATTACGAGCACTCGGATCTCACTATGCGAGGCGTTGCTGAACGCCAGTTTCGAGCCGTCGCGGGAGATGACGGGGTTTGTCCACCCGGTTTTGCCGGCTGAAACAAGTAACTGAGGCGTGGCAGCGGCAAAAGAAATGGCCGGTAGCGCCAGTAAGAATAGAAAAATCAGTGTATTCATAGTCGAAACAACCCTCTCTTAGGCTGTGCTTAAGGTACGCAATCAGGACGAAAGGATCAACACGGAAGGCACGTGGTTGATCTCACCGTTGACAACGCTTTGTAAAGTGGCCCCAAGCAGGCGAGGGATGACTGTTATCGTATGTTCTTTCCTGTTGACTCACCTAAGAAAAACGATTATCTTAAAGTGAGCAGAAGACCCTACAGCAGATGTTTTTCATAACTCTATGTAATTTGTGTGTTTTCGCACTATTACCGGAGTTTGTGCGGTTTACAGATCCCGAGTCGATTCCTCGGGTGGAATGCAGACACTTGGATCGGTCAGGCAGGCACACTGCCCAATAGCCATAGAGTCTATCTTGACTTTTTTTCCATACGGTTTTGTGAGGAGAGCCGCCATGAGAGTTTTTGTAACAGTTTTGGTTTTGCTGGCTTTGTTAGCCGGAGCATCCACGGTGCTGGCGCAGTCTTTCTGCGTGGCGCTGTTGGAATCCGATCAGCAACTGGACAGCCTGTGTGATGGTGCCGGACATCCCATTGCGGACGGCACAATTATCGAAATCTGGCAGGACAAGGATCCGGCAGGTATTGGCCCCGAGGATTCGCTGGCAAATGCCTGCACAGGCGACAACTGCCCTCCGGGGTTGGTGAACCTGAACCAATTCTTCTTTGATGCCGAATACAACGGTCTCTTGCCCGGCCAGTTCTACATGGACGACCGGAATCCGCAGTTCTGTTCGTACGGCATTTTGCCCACACCGAACCGGTTCTATCTGCGAATCTGTCTCCCCGGTCGACATTACGTCTCGAATGTGTTCAGCCCTGTGAGCGGTGCTTCGGACTATGAAGTCGGACCGTGGCAGTGCATCGAACAGCCCTGCGCGGGCTGTCTGCCCCCGCCTCCTCCCACCGCCTTTTCGGCGACGGACAATTCCACGTGTTTTGGCGTGAACATGACGTGGAACTATCCGGATAACGTGGACCAGTTGGATGCTTTCTTCCTGTACCGCGACGAAGGCGGCAACACTCAGGAAATCGCTCAGGTTGGACCTGCCGTTCGCTCGTATACGGACTCGTCCGCTGCCAGCGGCGTCCCCTATACGTTCTCGATTAAGGCCCGCAGAAATTGTGGCACGTCGATAGCCTTCTCCGCTCAGCCGACGGACCCGGGTATGGCGTCTACGGCTCCGCAGGTCGCCACCAGCCTTACGGTGCAGAATGCATGTTCGACCGTGACGGTCACGTGGAGCTTCGCCAGTATCGCGGGCACGCAGCGCTTTGTCGTCCGGCGTGACGCGGACAGCGTCGGCTTCCGTCAGGTGGTGACGCCGGGAATTCTGACGTTCAGTCATACGACGTTATCGGGCGCAGCCGGCCAGTATACCGTTGTGGGCTGGAATTCGGTCTGCGGCTACGGACTGCCTTCTGCCCCCGTGACGGGTCAGGCTTTGCAGCGTCCGGCGCAGGTGCAGAATGTCAGCGCAACCGACGGTGTTTGCGACTCGACGATTATTACCTGGACCGATGTGACCGGTGAGACGGCATATCAGGTGTGGCGTTCGAACGCCGACGGCACGTCGCCTTCAAACCTCGTCCCGGCAGGATTGCCCGCCAATACCGTTCGCTACCGGGACATTACCGGAACGATCGGGACATCGTACCGCTACTGGGTCATCGCAGCGAATACCTGCGGACCGGCGGCGGCTTCGGTGTATGATTTGGGCGTGCGGTTCCAGACTCCGGGCACGCCGCTGAACTTCGCGGCGACGGACAGTACTCTTTGCGACCGTGTGCGTTTGACCTGGTCGAATGTGGCGTCGAATCAGGGATTCAAGGTGATGCGCACCTTCGGCGCCACCACGGACACGCTGGGTCCGGTGCCGCAGGATACTCTGCATTTTGAAGATATGACCGCTGCGGGCGGCGTCAACTACACCTACAGTGTGCTGGCGTTCAACGGCTGCGGCAGCAGCGCGCCGAGTCTTGCCAATGCCGGCAGCCGTCGTGGCTTGCCCGGTCAGGTAACCGGTGTGGTGGCCTCGGATAACGTGTGTGCGGGCGTCGATGTGACGTGGAATAACGTCGCCGGCGAGGACAGTTTCCGCGTACTGCGTGACGGCGTTCAAGTCGGCCACGTTGGAGCGAATGCTCTGACATTTACCGATGTGACGTCGGTTCCGGGTGTCGTGTACACCTATACGGTGGTTGCGGCCAACGCGTGCGGTTCGGCTGATCCGTCTACCGGGGATGCCGGAATGCGCCGTGAGCTTCCCGCTCAGGTCGCAGGCGTCACCGCGTCGCAGGGCCTCTGCACCGGCGTTAATATCGCCTGGCAGACGCAGGCCGGCGTGGACAGCTTCATCGTCTACCGGGATGCCGTGCGCATCGGCGCCACGGGTCCGCTGGCGACGAGCTTCTCGGATGTCGACATTCACGACGCCGTGAATCATAATTACACGGTGGCCGGCACAAACGTGTGCGGCATCGGTCCGGTCTCGGTTGCGGCGCAGGGACGTCGTAATCCCGCGCCTCCGGCAATCACCGGTTTGGCGGCCACGTCGAATCAGTGTGCGGCCGTTGTGCTGACCTGGACCGCCGCGAGCGGCGCGGACAGCCTTCAGGTGCGGCGCGATGGCTCGCGCATCGGTGTTGCGGCAGGAGCGGCGACGACCTTCTCGGATGCGGACGCGACTCCCGGCACTACCTATTCGTACGTAGTTGTTTCCTACAATAGCTGCGGTATCGGCGAAGTGCCCACGGCGGTGCAGGGCGTACGTCCGGCCCCCGCGGTCGTGCAAGGGCTCACGGCAACGACAAACCGTTGCGACATCGTGCGTCTGACCTGGCAGCCGGTCAGCGGCCCCGTACAGTATTACCGGATTTTCCAGAACTCTATTCTGATTGACATCGTCGATGGCACGGTCACCACGCGCGATATTCATCCGGGAGGCCCGGGCAACTGGTCCTACGCCGTGACTCAGTATTCCGCGGAATGCGGCGAAAGCGCGCGCTCGGATACGGCCAACGGCATCATGCAGACCCAGCCGACTCCGGCCACCAATATTGCGGCGACGATCAACCGTTGCGACGGTGTGCTGGTGTCATGGACTCACGGCACGGGCGCCATTGACGGCTACATTGTGCGTCGCGGCGGAGTGAACATCGATACCACCGCCTCGAGCGCGACCAGCTTCCTCGATACGGCGGCGCCGGAAGGCAACTCGGCCTACTCGGTGCGCCCGTATTCGCTCTTTTGCACCAACCCGTCGTTCCCGGCCAACGTGACCGGCACGCGCACTCCGATGCCGGTGGCTCCTGCCAGTGTGGCGGCGACCACCGACGAGTGTAACCGCGTCCACGTGACGTGGAATGACCTTCCCGATGAAACCGGATATCATGTGTACCGTGACAGCGTGCAGGTGGCCGTGCTGGCCGCCGGCGTTGTCAGCTTCTATGATTCCAACGCCACGGTGGGCAACCATCACTACGCCGTTGTGGGTATCAACACCTGCGGCGAAGGCACGCGCAGTGCGGCCGTAACCGGCACGTACAATGCCATCCCGTCACAGGTAACCACGCTGGCGGCGACGCAGGATAGCTGCACGAGCATCTATCTGACATGGACGGATCTGGGTACGGCGGAACGCTACCGCATTTTCCGCGGCGGCACGCTGCTGGATTCGGTCAATCAGGGCGTAGGCACGTTCCACGACGCCACACTGACGCCGGGCATCTATGTCTATGCCATTGAACCGGTGAACTTCTGCGGTGCGGGTCCCGTCTCGGCAAACGTAGACGGACGCGTACAGAGCATCCCCGCTGAAGTGGCCGGTCTGGCCGCCACGAACGACCAGTGCCATATCACGGTAACATGGACGGACCTTTCGAACGAAGTAACCTACGAGCTGTTCCGTGACGCCGCTCCGCTGGCGACGGTGGCGCAGAACGTCGTGACCTATGTGGATTCGACCGCCACGGTCGGCCTGCATGAGTACGCCATTCAGGCGGTCAATCAGTGCGGCACGGGCACCGCGTCGGGTACGGTCAGCGGCGAACGCCAGGGACCGCCCACGGAAACGTCCTCCGTGACGGCTCCGGACAGCGCCTGCGGCGAAGCCACGCTGACGTGGACGGCTGTCGGCGACGTGACCGGCTATCTGATTCTGCGCAATGCGGTTCGTGTGGATTCGGTCGGCGGTTCCGTGACGACGCTGCCGGTTTCGGCCCAGCCCGGAACCTATGCGTACACGGTGCAGGGCATCAATGCCTGCGGCACGGGCCCGGTTTCCGAACCGGTTTCGATTCGCTTCAAGCCGGTGCCGGCGCAGGTAACGGGCGTCGAAGCGTCGACGACCAGTTGCTCGGACATCGTGCTGACGTGGAGCAATATGGCCGAAGAAACCGGATATCATATCTACCGGGAAACGGTGTTGATCGGCACCATTGGCCGCGACACCCTGACCTTTACCGACAACACCTCCGGCGTCGGATCGTTCACCTATCAGATCGGCGCCTTCAATGAATGCGGCGAAGGCGTGCTGTCCGCAGCCGCCACCGGCATTCACCGCGGTATCCCCGGAACGGTGACGAACTTTGCGGCCAGTGACACCATGTGCACGAACATCACGGTGACCTGGACGAACGTTGCCGACAATGAAGGCTACATCCTTCAGCGTACCAACCCGACTCCCGTGGTGGAAGACTCGCTGGGCGCCGACGTGACCACGTTTGTGGACAATACCGTCACGGCAGGCATCACCTACACGTATCGCATTCTGGCACGCAATGCCTGCGGCCGTGGCAGCTTCAACACTCCGCAGACCGGCGTGCGCACGGACGTTCTGGCGCAAGTTCAGAACGTGGCGGCGTCGACAAACCGCTGCGACGCTATTATGGTCTCGTGGAGCAACATCGTAGGCGAGACCCGCTTCTGGATCTACCGCGATGGCACCGCGATTGACAGTGTGGCCGCTGACGTATTGCAATACCTCGATGCGAACGTGGCGATTGGCGCTCCGCATGCCTATACGGTGAGCGCGCGCAATGGCTGCGGTCTCAGCCCGATTTCCGCCCCGGCCAACGGCTCGCGGATGCAGGGTCCGCAGATTCCGGCCTTCCTTACGGCCCGGGATTCCTGCAACTCGGTCTTCCTGCGTTGGGGCGCGGCGGCCGGCGACGTGGACACCTTCCGCGTGTTCCGTGGCGCGACGAACATTGCCAACGTGACGGCAGCCACCTTCACGTATCTCGATGTGACCGTGCCGGGTACCTATGTGTACACGGTGCTGGGGCACAGCACGGAATGCGGCGACGGCTCGGCCACTCCGGCCACCAACGGCACCAGCCATGCCAGCGCAGGCGTCCCGGCCGCTTTGCAGGCCGCAGCCGCGGTGTGCGATTCGGTGGTGCTGACCTGGAATGCATCGCCGGGCGAAACGTCGCGGTACCGTGTGTTCCGTGACGGCGTCCTGATCGACAGCACAACGGCCCTGCGTTATGCGGACCGCAACCTGCCGAATTCGGCCAACCATTCTTACACCGTAGCCGGGTTCAACCCGTGGTGCGGTCAGAGTGCGCAGTCGACTCCGGTGACCGGACATGTTCTGCAACTGGTGCGGATGAACGATGTGGCGACGACGCTGCGTTGCGGCGCGTCTGTGCACATTGTCCTGCAGCACTGCTCGGCCATTCCGACTGCCGAATTCTTCCTGTCACTGAACGGCGGTGCGTACCGTTCGATTGCCACGGTGTCGCCGGTCGACAGCTTTGCCAACGTAACGATGCCGGATACCAACTCCGCCAACTATCCCAACAGTCATCTGATGCTGGTCAGCCACCGCGGCGCGCGCGTCGACACGGTGTATTCCAACACCTTCATCCTCGACTGCACGGACGGCGTGGATCAACTGGATCCGGGCGCGATTCCGACCGATTTCTTCCTCAGCCAGAACTACCCGAACCCCTTCAACCCGTCTACGGTGATCCGCTTCGGCGTGCCTCGCACGGCGGAGGTGAAGGTGGCGGTGTATGATGTGCTGGGTCGGCAAGTCGCCAGCCTGATTGACGGTGCGATGCAGCCGGGCGTGCATTCGATCAACTGGGATTGCCGAAGCTGTCCTTCGGGCATGTATCTGGTCCGCATGGAAACCGGCGACCGCGTGATGATGCGCAAGATGCTGTTGATGAAGTAAGGCGCAAGCGGTCTGTCTGAAGTGAATATCTGAGACAACCACAGAACGACGGGCAATGCGTCCCGTCGTTCTGTGCGTTTTTGTGCCGCACGGAACCCTCCCCCTTTGTCGTCCGTTCAAACTACGTCATTCCCACCTACTGTGAAAACCGAGTGATCTTCATGAGTTCTGCTCTCGACCAACTCTCGATCAATACCATTCGAACCCTTTCCATCGATACCGTACAAAAGGCTAAGTCCGGTCATCCGGGCCTGCCTCTCGGCGCGGCGGCGATGGGTTATGTTATCTGGACGAAATTTCTTCGTCACAATCCGCACGATCCCCAGTGGATCAACCGCGACCGCTTTGTGCTGTCGGCGGGACATGGCTGCGCGCTGTTATACTCGTTGCTGCATCTGACCGGCTATGATCTCACGATGGACGATCTGCAAAACTTCCGGCAGTGGGGCTCACGGACTCCCGGCCATCCCGAAGCCAATCACGGCACGGCGGGTGTGGAAGCGACCACCGGCCCGCTGGGGCAGGGTGTAGGCAATATGGTCGGCATGGCCATCGCGCGCGAACATTTGGCGGCAACGTTCAATGCTCAAGGCCGCGAGGTCATCGACTTCCATATCTACGGCATCTGCTCTGATGGCGACATGATGGAAGGCGTGCAATCGGAAGCGGCGTCGCTGGCCGGACACTTGGGGCTTGGCTCGATTGTGCTCCTTTACGATGACAACAACATCAGCCTCGACGGACCGACAGCCATGTCTTTCAGCGAAGACGTGAGCAAGCGCTACGAAGCTTACGGTTGGCACGTGCAAAGCATCGACGGCATGGATCCCGACGCCGTGGAAACGGCGATCAAGGCGGCGGTAGCCCAGACGTCCAAGCCGTCGCTGATTTGCTGCAAGACGATCATCGGTTTCGGCTCGCCCAACAAGGCCAACAGTCAGAAGGCGCACGGCTCGCCGCTGGGTGATGAGGAAGTAATGTTGACCAAGCGTGCACTGGGCTGGCCCGAGGACAAGAAGTTCTACATCCCGGATGAAGCGCTGAAGAACTTCCGCTCGGCGGTGGATCGCGGCGCGAAACTGCAAAACGATTGGACGGCCAAAGTTGACGCGGCCCGCAGCGGCTCCGCCGGGTTCCGTGAACAGTGGGACAATTTCTGGGCGCGGAAACTGCCCGCCGACTGGGAAACTCATCTGCCGTCGTGGAGTTCAAAAGACAAGCCGATTGCGACGCGGAAAGCATCGGAGAAGGTTATTCATCAACTCGCCCCGATTTTACCGGCCATGTTCGGCGGCTCCGCCGATCTGCATGAGTCGAATTTGACGTATATCGAAGGCGGTGGTGATTTCGAAAAAGGAAATTACAAAGGCCGCAATCTGCGGTTCGGTGTGCGCGAGCATGCCATGACCGCGATTCTGAACGGCATCGCGCTGACCGCGCCGTATCTCGCGTTTGGCAGCACATTTTTGAATTTCGTAGATTACATGAAGCCGTCGATCCGGCTGGCGGCGCTGACCAAGCTGCCGGTGATCTATGTGTTCACTCATGACAGCATTGGCCTCGGAGAAGACGGACCGACGCACCAGCCGGTGGAACAGTTGTGGATGATGCGGGCGACGCCGAATTTGTGGGTGATGCGTCCGGCGGATCCCAATGAGACGGCGCAGTGCTGGAAGCTGGCGATTGAGCGGGAGGACGGACCGACAGCGCTGGCGCTCACGCGGCAGAATGTCGATACCTTGGATCCCGCACTGTATGGTCCGCTGAAGGTGGAACGCGGCGGCTATGTGCTGGCGGAAGCGTCCGGCAGAACCCCGCAACTGATTCTGATGGCCACCGGCAGCGAAGTCGGATTGGCGCTTAAAGCCCGCGAGCAGCTCGAAGCGAATGGGATTGCGACGCGCGTGGTATCCATGCCGTGCCTGAAGCTGTTTGATGCGCAGCCGCAAGAGTACCGCGATTCGGTGTTGCCGCCGTTTATCAAAGCGCGTGTAGCTATCGAAACGGGCGCGACCTGCGGCTGGTGGAAATACACTGGCCTCGACGGCGACGTGATTGGGCTGGACCGCTTCGGTGCCTCCGCGCCGGGTGAAATCGTCATGGAGAAGTTAGGGTTTAACGTGCCGAATGTGGTGCAGCGCTCGCGAATGGTTCTGGATAAAGTGCGCCCGGCGGTGGAGGAGAACGCATGAAGATTGCCATCGGCTGTGACCACGCGGGATTTACCCTGAAGAGCGAACTGGTTCCGTGGCTGTTGAAAGCCGGCTACGAGATAATTGACGTCGGCACGATGTCGCTTGATCCCGTGGACTATCCCGATTATGCGCGCGCGGTGGGGCTGGAAGTGATTTCCGGAAACGCGGAGCGTGGCATTATCATCTGCGGCAGCGGCGTCGGCGCATGCGTGGCAGCGAATAAGATGAAAGGCGTGCGTGCGGGACTGTCGGCGGATACCTTCTCGGCGCGGCAGGGTGTGGAAGACGATGACGTCAACGTGCTCTGCCTCGGTGCGCGGGTTATCGGCGGCGAGCTTGCCAAGGAAATCGTGATCGCATTCCTGAAGGCGCGCTTTTCCCACTTGGAACGCCATGAACGCCGTCTCAAAAAGGTGCTCGCGATGGAAGCCGCCGGAGCGTAATCCCTGCGCTTGTCATTCCGTTCTTTCTTATCCTGTTCTGTCCCCCTAAGCTTGTCATCCTGCAACCCGTCTTCGGGATGCAGGATCTCTCGGGGAGTGGCATAATCAAATATCTGCATTCTAAGAAGAATGCCAGATGCCAACGTTGGCCGGACAGGGCGGAAGAAAAAAGAACGAATGCCGGAATATTGTATTTTACGAACCACACATTTTCACAGGACTACCATGAGCCATCCAACGATACAAAAGACTCTTGATCTGGGACAATCCATCTGGCTGGACTTCATCAGCCGTGACCTGATGAACTCGGGCAAGCTGCAGCAGTTGATCGACAACGGTTTGCGCGGCGAGACGTCGAATCCGACGATCTTCGAGAAGTCCATCAGCAAGAGCGGCGACTACGATCCGGATATCCACGAAGGCCACACTCAGCATTGGACCGCGCCGCAAATCTTCGAGCATATCGCGGTAACGGACGTCACCCGGGCCTGCGACGCTCTGCGCCCCGTCTACGACATCACGAAGGGTACAGACGGCTTTGTAAGCATCGAAGTCTCGCCGGGTCTGGCCAACGACACCGACGGCACCATTACCGAAGCCCGCCGCCTGTGGAAGAGTGTGAACCGCCCCAATCTGATGGTCAAGATTCCCGGCACGGACGCAGGAATTCCGGCCATCGCCGCCATGCTGGCGGAAGGTCTGAATATCAATATCACCCTGTTGTTCTCGCAGCGGCAGTATCATAACACCGTGAAAGCGTGGCTGGACGGCCTCGAAGAGCGCGTGCGCAAGGGGCAGGATGTCTCCCACATCGCGTCGGTCGCCAGTTTCTTTGTCAGCCGCGTGGACACAGCCGGCGACAAACTGCTTGAAGCCAAGGGCCGCAAGGACCTGATGGGCAAGGCCGCCATTGCCAATGCCTGTCTGGCGTACAAGTATTTCCTCGAGATGCTCCAGTCGCCGCGCTGGAAGGCTCTGGAAAAGGCGGGCGCGCACGTCCAGCGGCCACTGTGGGCCTCGACCTCCACCAAGAATCCTGACTATCCCGACGTGCTGTATGTCACTGAGCTGATGGCTAAGGATACGGTGAATACGCTGCCCCTCGACACCATCGAAGCCTGGATGGATCATGGCAAGCCCGAGCCGCGTCTGCTCGAGAATTTGAAGACGGCCGAAGAGACGCTGAAAAAGGTTCACGATGCCGGAGTGGACGTGGTGAAGATCACCGAAGATCTGATCGAGGACGGAGTGGTAAAATTTACGGAATCCTTCAACCAGTTGATGGCCGCCATCGAGAAGAAGGTTCACGCCGAAGCCGTTAAGTAGCTTTACTGTTTTGTGAGAAGAAAGGGCGAACGCAAGTTCGCCCCTTTCCTTTTGTTTCAGCGGCGGATCGTCCGGTCCGCCTCCCCTGCAGTCTTTCGGAGTCTCCGCTATGCCTCACGCCGTACTTGAAGTTCCCAATCACACCGAACTTGCCGCGATGATTGACCATACGGCCCTCAAACCTGAATGCTCGATGAAAGATATCGAGAAGCTCTGCCACGAAGCGATAAGCCTCAAGTGCGCGTCGGTCTGTGTCAATCCGGTCTATGTGCCGATGGTCAGCCGGGTCCTTGAAGGCACGACTGTAAAGACCTGCTCAGTCGTGGGATTCCCCTTGGGGTCTAACACCACAGCGCAGAAGGTCCACGAAGCCCGCGAGGCGATGCGCATGGGAGCAAAGGAAATCGACATGGTGATTTGGGTCGGCGGCCTCAAGGCAGGCCACACCGAATGGGTAGGCGAGGATATTGCGGAAGTGGCGCGCGCCTGCCGGGACAATCACGCCATCCTGAAAGTGATTCTCGAATGCTGCCTGCTGACGGACGAGGAAAAGAGGCAGGCGAGTGAACTCTGCGTGCAGGCCAAGGCGAATTTCATCAAGACCTCCACGGGCTTCGGCCCGGGCGGCGCGACGGTGGAAGACGTGCAGCTCCTTTCCAGCATTGCCAAGCCTGCGGGTTTGGGTGTAAAGGCAGCCGGAGGAATCCGCACCTATGCCGATGCTCTGCGGATGATCCACGCCGGAGCCACACGCATCGGAGCCAGTTCAAGCGTGCGCATCATCGAGGAAGCGAAAGCCGCGGGCGCGTGAAAGACCAAGTCTGACCTTGATCATCCCCCGCAGTGTAGGGGAGGGGTAAGCGGCAGATCCTACCCGCTCCCACACCGCCCCCGCGCAACCCTCCCGCTTCAAGCATAGCAGCGCGCCTCGGATAATGACACAGGGACATGGCATGCCATGTCCCTGTTACGCAGGGGCGGATCTTAGATCCGCCCGTTTCTTTTTTTGTGATCGCGGCTTACATCAGCGGTTTGACCCGCGCGGTTAGCGGCACATCATTACTGGCGGCGGGATTGGCGACGAATTTTAGACGCCAGCCCAGCGTTACCGGAACACAGATGCTGCTGCTCTCATCGGTACAGTACGCAAGGTTCAGCGTGGTCTGATATTCTCCGCCGGGTTGAAAAGCCGACGCGGGAATGCGCACTTCCACCGGGATCATCGGCGACTTCGCCAAGCCCTCAATCCCCTTACCGCCGTTGGAACTGGAGACAAACGCGTAATTGATGGGCGCTTCTTTATTAAGGTGAACGCCACGCGGAAACTCCGGATTCAGTCGCAGCACCAGATCCATCCCCGGTTTCACGGCAACTTCCTGTAGTGGAATTCCCGTCAGGTCCATCTGCTTGGTGGCTTCCATGCGCAGACCCTTCAACGCAAACTCATGCCATGTGCCGCCGGCCAGATTGTATTCGATGATGCGGTCATGGTTGGTGTCGGCAATGTAGAGTGTGTCGCCGCGCGCGGAAAGCCCGCCCGGTTCATAGAGGGAAAGATCGGTCTTGTCTGACGCGGGAGCGGAGGATTTGCCCGTCCCTGCTACTGCGCTGATCTCGCCCTTGGCTTCATTGACGCGCTTGACCTTGTGATTGTAAGTATCGGCAACCAGAATGTCATCACCGGAAACCGCGACGCCCAGCGGGTGCTGCAATTTGGCGCTCCGCAGCGAGCCCGTGCGGTCTCCGAAATCGAACAGCCCGCTGCCGATGAGCGTTTCCACCGTGCGCGTTTTCAAATTGGCGCGGCGCAGCGCGCTGACTTCGCTGTCGGCAAAGTAGAGCCAATCTCCCTTGCGGGTCAGCCCCGAGGGCTGGGCAAGATTGACACTGAGGCCTGTGCCGTCATCAATGTTTTCCGCGCCCGACCCCACCCACGCGCTGACTTTGCCCGACCGCAGATCCATAGACCAGATCTGGTGATTGCCCGCCATGGCAATATACAAGTTCCAGTCCACCAGCGCCAGATCCCACGGGCTGTTCAGACCCTGTGCGGTTCCGTTCGCGCCGCCGGTGCGGTCATAGACCTGCTTGCCGGTCCCCGCGATAGTCTGCACGGACTTGGCATTCAGGTCCAGCTTGCGAATGAGATGGTTGTCGGTGTCGGCCACATAAAGCAAATTGTTCGCCGCGTCGTACGCCAATCCCTGCGGATTGGCAAACTGTGCCTTATCGAACGCGCCATCGGCGTTGCCCTTCTCGCCCGAACCCGCAATCGCCACTACGTTGCCCTCGGGATCGGCAATGATCACGCGGTCATGGTTGGAATCCGAAATGAATACGAATTTGCCGGAGGGCTCGGCGAGCACCTTGCCGGGAAAAGCCAGTCCCGAGGCGGACGGCACGCGGCCTTCCCGATGAAACACCGGCGGCCCTGCGGCAAGTGTGCCGTTCTGCTTGCCTTCTTCCAGCAGCGCGGAGACGATCTCATCAAGGATGACGCGATTACCTTCTCCCGAGAGGGATCCTACCACTTTGCCTTCGGGGTCAATCACCATCAGCGTCGGCCACGAATTCACGCCATATTCCGACCAGATGCGGTGCCGCTCGTCCACGATCACCGGATGGGCGATGTTGTAGCGTTCCACGGCCTGCCGGATATTGTCGCGGTCCTGCTCGTTGTCGAACTTCGCGCTGTGTACCCCTACGATGACCACCGGCTGCCCGGCGTATTTCTGTTCGATGTATTCGAGGTCCGGGAGGATATGCATGCAGTTGATGCAGCAATACGTCCAGAAATCGAGCACCACGACGCGGCCCTTCAAGTCCTGGTTGATGTACAGCGGCTTGTCCGTGTTCACCCAGGCGAAATCCTTGGGGAATTCGGGGGCGCGGACTCGTTGCTTGGGGAGATTGAATTTCAGCATGGCATCACTTTCTCTATGGCCGGAAGGACGGTTGGCGGCGGCGGCGAAGGGGAAGATGGATCCGCCGCGCGACCCCTGAAGACGAAGGCCTGCCCAGACCAGCGCCACAGCAACCACGAGGAGGGCAGACGCACGGAAGGCCTTGGAATGTAGCATTTTGTGTAAGAACCTGAGTTTAAGTCAGAGCAATCGAGCCTGTGCATTGTAGACTCGACAGTCCATTAAAAGTTCCGCAGATGCTTCACCGTCTGGAACGAACTGTCATAGAAAAGAGTTAAATGCACATTGAACTGAGAATCGACGCGCCAACAGTTTGTTAATTAGAGAAATATCTGTCCCTTTGACGGACGGCGGCGACCGATGCATCACAAAGATCGGGTGCCGGAGCGGGATTCTCTCCTTTCAAAGTGTGATGTTCTTCATACTGGATAATTACGTTTTGTTTGCGTATTATCCATATAGTTGTGGAGTCCTGCCGTGCCGGTAACAAATGGCGGTGGGCGGGAAGTGGCGGCTTAGGGAGAGCGAATCATATGCTGGTGATTATGGCACGCGACGCGTCTGAAGAACAGATTGCCCACGTGGTGAAACAAATTGAACAGGCGGGCTTTCAGGCGCAGGTCGTGCCGGGGAAGTCCCGCGTGGCCATTGGAATCACCGGAAATGTCAGCCCGCTGGATCCAGCGTTGGTAGACTCTCTGCCCGGCGTAATGCAGACCTTCCGGGTCACGCACCCGCTCAAACTGACGTCACGCGATGCCAAAGCCGAAAACACGGTAATCCACGTGGGAGACGCCGTAATCGGCGGCCACGACGTGGTCGTGATTGCCGGACCGTGCGCTGTCGAATCCAAGGAGCAACTGTTTGCCGCCGCTGAGCGCGCAAAACATGCCGGTGTGCAGTTGCTGCGGGGCGGAGCCTACAAGCCGCGCACGTCGCCGTATTCCTTTCAGGGACTCGGGGAAGAAGGCTTGAAATTGCTGGGCGAAGTACGCGCTTACACCGGACTGCCGGTGGTCAGCGAAGCGGTGGATGATGAGAGCGCGGGCCTTGCCGAAAAGTATGTGGATGTGATTCAGGTGGGCGCACGCAACATGCAGAATTATGTGCTGCTGAAGCGCGTGGCGCGGATCGGCAAGCCCGTGCTGCTGAAGCGCGGCCTGGCGGCGACTCTTGAAGAGTTTTTGGGCGCGGCGGAATATATTCTGTCGGCGGGCAATCCCAATGTGATCTTGTGCGAGCGCGGCGTGCGCGGGTTCTCGGACTTTTCGCGCAACACGCTGGACATCAGCATTGTTCCCGTGATCAAACAGCTTTCCCATCTGCCGATTATTACCGATCCGTCGCACGCGGCGGGGAGACGGGATATTGTGCTGCCGCTGGCAAGGGCGTCCATTGCGGCGGGCGCGGACGGCGTGATGGTGGAAGTGCACACCGAGCCTGCTCAGGCGCTTTCCGACGGCTATCAGTCGCTGCACCCCTCGGAGCTTGAAGAACTGGTGAAGCAGGTGGCGCAACTTGCTCCGCTGATGGGCCGCGGCTTTCCGCGCAAGCACTGAGTCAGGTGCACCATGGCGCGCGCAATCATCACTCCGGTAACGGCTCCGCTTCGCGGCGAGATTCACCTTCCCGGAGACAAATCCGTCTCCCATCGCCGCGCGTTGCTCTCACTCTTTGTTCCCCATGAGGTGCGACTCTCCCGTTTTGGCACAGGAGATGATGGTTCGGCCACGCTGGCCTGCCTGCATCGTCTGGGGAAGACGGTAAGCCGTGACGGCGGTGAGGTGGTCATCGAAGGCGGACTAACGGCCTGCTCTGCGGATCTGGATTGCGGCAACTCGGGAACCACGGCGCGTTTACTCTGTGGAATCCTGTCCGGACAAAAGGGCACGTGGGTGCTGCGGGGTGATGCGTCGCTCTCCCGCCGACCGATGGAAAGGGTCGCGGCGCCGCTGCGGGCAATGGGTGCGCGGATTGAACTGACGAATGGCGGCCTCCCCGCGCGAATTGAAGGCGCGGACCTGCATGGCATCCGCTACGATTCTCCGGTGGCCAGTGCGCAGGTGAAATCGGCGGTGCTGCTGGCAGGACTGAAGGCGGAAGGGATCACGCGCTATCGTGAGCCATTGGCGACACGCGACCACACCGAGCGGCTCTTGAGTATTGCTCCCGATGAAGACGGTTGGATTACCCTGGACCCACGCAAGGTGACTGTGCATTCGGAAATGCTCTCCGGGAAAATTGGGGCGGATCCCAGCGCGGCGGCCTTCTGGGCAGTGGCTGCGGTGCTGATTTCCGGATCTCATGTGCAGTGCAAATCGGTGCTGGCCAATCCGCATCGTATGGGGTATATCGAGTTGCTGGGTGGGGCAGGGGCGAAGCTTTCCTTCAGCCATCACCACAAAATTCGCGGCGAAGAGCTTGCCGATCTGGCGGCGCTGGGATCACAGACCAAAGGCTTTGCCGTGAGCGGTGCGCTATCGGCCAGCATGATCGACGAAATACCGGTTCTGGCCGTGCTGGCGGCACGGAGTGAAGGCAGCAGCGAGTTCCGCGACGTCGGCGAACTAAAGGTGAAGGAGTCGGACCGGCTGCATTTGATCACGGAGAATCTGCAGCGGATGGGGGTTGAAGTGCGCGTGTGGGATGACGGCTTCATAGTGAATGGCCCTGCAAGATTGCGCGGCGCAGAGATCACCACCGAAGGCGACCACCGCATGGCGATGGCCTTTGCCGTGGCGGCGCTGAGGGCTCGCGGTAAGTCGGTTATCCATAACGCCGAGTGTGTGCGGGTCTCTTATCCCGAATTCTGGAATCACCTGCAGCAGCTCGCGCCCGGTTCGGTGAGTATCGAATCATGAGCACATCTCTTCGCCTTGGCCTGCTCGGCAGAGACATCTCGTACAGCCTTTCACCCGCCATCTTTGAATGGGGATTTCGGACAACGGATATCTCCGGCACTTACGTGATTCACGATGTGCCCGAAGAGCATTTGGCACCGCTGATCGAGAGCAATGCCTGGGATGGATTGAATGTGACGATCCCTTACAAAGCGGCGGCGCTGCGGTTCTGTCAACAGGTCACCGTCGCGGCACGCGATGCGGGCGCGGTGAACACCCTCTATCGAAAAGACGGAGACGTGTGGGGAGACAACACCGATCTGGCAGGATTCGGTTATGCGGTGGCGCGGCGCAAAGGGGCGGAAGAACATTTCCATAATGTGCTGGTGATTGGCAGCGGCGGCGCGGCGCGTGCCGTGGTAGTGGCATTGTCCAAGGGCTATCACCGGATGGCAATCACGGTGGCGTCGCGCGATGCGGCGCGGGCGAGGCGGCGGCTTTCGGAATATGTCGAGTCCGCCGATTTGTCCTTTGCCTCGCTGGAGAATGCGCGCGAATCCCTTGAAGGATTCGACCTGATTGTCAATGCCACCCCGTCGGGAAGTCGCTCCTGCCCCGGATCTCCGCTGGCGCCGCCGCTTCACTTCAATCCGGCATCGCTGGTGATGGATCTGATTTATGAGCCGCGCAAGACTCTGCTGCTGCAAGCGGCGGATGAGCGCGGTGCGCGTACGGAAAATGGACTGGTGATGCTCTTGGCACAGGCGGCAGCGAGTTTTCAAATTTGGACCGGACGCGAGTTTCCGCTGAAGCGCGCGCTCACAGAATTTCTACCCCGGCTGGAATCGTATGATCCGTTATCTCACGGCGGGTGAAAGCCACGGCAAATGTCTGATCGGCATTCTGGAGGGGATGCCGGCAGGCGTCGGGATTTCCGAGGAGGAGATCGCTGCCGATTTGCATCGCCGCCAGCAAGGCTATGGCCGCGGCGGCCGCATGAGTATCGAACAGGACCACGCACAGATTCTTTCCGGAGTGCGCTATGGTGTGACGCTGGGTTCACCCCTTGCCGTGCAAATTGAGAATCGGGATTGGGAAAACTGGCGGGACGTGATGCGAGTCGAGGCCACGGAGAGCGAAGAGCAGTCGACGCCGCTGACCACGCCGCGACCCGGTCACGCCGACTATGCGGGCGCGGTCAAATACGGGCAGCGGGATATCCGCAATGTCATTGAGCGCTCCTCGGCGCGGGAAACTGCCGTGCGTGTGGCCCTGGGTGCAATCTGCCGCAAGTTCTTTGCGGAAGTCGGCATTACGGTGGGCAGCCATGTCGTGCAGATCGGCCCGGTGAAGGCCGAGTCGGACGCGAGCCGCCTGACGCCTGAGGAAATTAACCGCCTTGCCGATGCGAGCCCTGTGCGGTGCCTGGACAAAGCGGCCGAGCGCCGCATGATGGAAATCATCGACGAAGCGAAATCGCGCGGCGATTCGGTGGGCGGAATTTTTGAAGTCATCGCGTCGGGGCTGCCGGTCGGTGTGGGCAGCGGTGTTCATGGTGATCGGCGGTTGACGGCGCTTCTGGCGCAGGCAATGCTGAGCATTCCCGCTATGAAGAGCGTCGGCTTTGGCATGGCGGAAGACGTGGCCGCGCACTTCGGCAGTGACGTGCATGACCGGATGTTTGCCGGTTCGGACGGCAGCGTGGTGCGGCGAACCAATCGATCCGGCGGCGTCGAGGGCGGAATGAGCACGGGCGAACCGCTGATCATCCGCGTGGCCATGAAACCGCTGTCGACCCTCGCCCAGCCGCTCGAGACGGTGGATCTGGCAACGGGACAGGAGGCGGTGGCGTTGCGCGAACGAAGCGACGTCTGCGCCGTACCGGCGGCCGCCGTGGTGGGGGAGGCGGTGTGCATGCTGGCGTTGATGAATCCTTATCTGGAGAAAACCGGTGGCGATTCCATGAGTGAAATCCACGCACATAACGCCGCAAGGCCACCCCGCCCATGGGTCTGATCTTTCTGACGGGAATGACCGGATCCGGCAAGACGGTGGTCGGCGAAAAGCTGGCAGCGAAACTGGGCATCGCGTTCATTGATCTCGACGCGAAAGTGGCGCGCACCACGGGCCGCAAAATTCCGCAAATCTTTGCCGAAGAAGGTGAATCGGCTTTCCGCGAGCAGGAAGCTCTCGCCTTGCGTCGCGTCGCCAAGACTCCCGAGGGAGTGGTCGCGCTGGGCGCGGGCGCATTGGAACGGCAGGCCAGTTTCGAACTGGTCCACGCCCACGGCGCCCTGGTCTACCTGCGCGCCAGTGTGGACCTGCTGGTAGAGCGGTTGCACGTACTGAATGACCGGCCCTTGCTGGCGGGAGCGGATACGGCGGAAGACCTGAAAGCCAGGCTTCGGGAAATGCTGGCGCGGCGCGAACGGCACTACTTGACCGCGCAGATCGTAATCGATATTGACGATCAAACGTCCGTGGAAAGCACGGTGGACCGGATTTGTCAAATACTGAAACCGTCATCATAGAAAAAGAGTTAAACCTCGCGCTGGGAATGCAGTCGGTGCCGGTGCGTATGGCGCAGGCCGGATTGAACTGGGCCGCCGCGCAACTGGCGCAGATTACCGGCAAGCCGTCGCCGCGCGTGCTGGTGATCACCGACGAGCGCGTGGCGCTGCACTATGGCCGCGCTATCACGATTGCGCTGGAACAGAAAGGTTTCGAAGCGGCGCTGATCAGCTTTGCCCCCGGCGAGCAGTCCAAGGACTTAAACACCATCTCGGCGATCATCAGCCAGCTTGCGTCCCAGAAATTCGCGCGGGACGATCTGATTCTTGCGCTGGGCGGGGGAGTGGTAAGCGACGTCGCGGGATTTGTGGCGGCCATCTATCAGCGTGGCATCAACTGGGTGGCGGTGCCGACCTCGCTTTTGGGAATGGTGGACGCGGCTATCGGCGGCAAGACCGGCGTGGACCACCCTTTGGGCAAGAATCTGATCGGCGCGTTCCACCAGCCACTGGCCGTGCTGATTCCTTTCGATCTGCTCTCGACTCTCGATGACCGCGATTGGATTTCCGGATCCGCCGAAGTGGTGAAGGCCGCATTGCTGGGCGGGGGGGAGTTGTGGGATAGTGTGCAAAGGTACGGTCCGAATATGCAGCTCTGGCCGCGCCCCGACGTGCATCAGGCCATTGCGCAGGCGATAGAGTTCAAGATCGGAATCGTCATGAAGGACGAGAAGGAATCCGATCTGCGCCGTATTCTGAATCTGGGCCACACCTTCGGACACGCTCTGGAAACGGTTGGCCGCTATGCTGTGTTTAAACATGGCGAGGCCGTGTTCCTCGGACTGCGCGCGATGGTGCGCCTGTCAGAGGCGATGAATCTGCTGGAACCTGCGGCAGCGGCGGCTATGGAACTGCAATTGGAACGCGCGCCGTTTCCTAAAGCGGACATCAAGCCGGAAGCGCTGCTGACCGCCATTCAGCGCGACAAAAAAGTCTCGGCGAGCAAACTCCACTGGATCCTGATGCGCGGCATCGGCCGGCCTGCTATCGTCTCCGATGTGCTGCCTGCCTATGTCGAAGAGACCGCGCGCTGGCTCTGTGCCGAGATCACCCAAGGGGCGGCGGAGGAATCTCCGGCACGCAAGCTGCGGGTGCTGGTGATCAATGGGCCGAATCTCAATCTGCTGGGCACGCGCGAGCCGGAAATCTACGGCACCATGGGCTACCAGCAGGCGGCGAGCCGCTTGCAGGAATATGCCGCCGAAAAAAATGTGCATTTGCTGGTGCGGCAAAGCAATCTCGAAGGGGAGATTGTGGATCTGATCCACGAAGCGCGCCACTGGGCCGACGGGATTGTCATCAACGCGGGCGGATACACCCACACGTCGGTCGCCATTCGCGATGCGCTCGCCGCCGTCACGCTGCCTGCCATTGAAGTGCATCTGTCCGATATTTCGCGCCGCGAGGATTTTCGCAAAACATCGCTTCTGGCTCCGGTGTGCGCCGCGCAAATGATGGGGCAGGGGCTGAAGAGCTATTTCCAAGCCATTGAGCGGCTGATAGAACTCAACCGGGATATCGGCTCGACGCTGGGAACGAGAGTGCAATAGCTGAAGAAAAATGACAAACCAAAAATGAAAAACCAAAAAGCAACCGCAGACTGATACCATCTTTTCATTTTTAGTTTCTAATTTTTGGTTTCTGATTTCTGATTTGAAGCAACGAATAAACATCAACTGACGGGAATTTGACGTGAGCGAACGAGAAGTACATTCATTGGTGATCATCGGCTCGGGGCCGGCGGGTCTGACGGCGGCGATTTATGCCGGGCGCGCAAATCTGAAACCCGTCGTCGTGGACGGTCTCGAACCGGGCGGCCAGCTCATGATTACCACCGAGGTGGAAAACTATCCGGGCTTTCCCGAAGGCATTACCGGGCCGGAACTGATGGACCTTTTCCGCCGCCAGGCCATGCGCTTCGGCACGACCTTTGTCGAGGACGAAGTATCTTCGCTGGATGTCTCCGAGCGGCCGTTCCGCATCAATCTTTCCGGTGACGATTTTCTGCTCGCCGAAGCGGTGATTGTAGCCTCGGGCGCATCCGCCAAGTGGCTCGGATTGGAATCAGAGACCCGCCTGCGCGGCAAAGGCGTCTCCGCCTGCGCGACGTGCGACGGTTTCTTTTTCCGCGATAAGGTCGTCTGCGTCGTCGGCGGCGGCGATACCGCGCTGGAAGAAGCGGGCTACCTGACGCACCACGCGTCCAAAGTGATTCTGATTCACCGCCGAGAAGAGTTCCGCGGGTCCAAGATCATGCAGGAACGCGTGCTCACCAATCCCAAGGTGGAAGTGCTGTGGAACTCGGTCATCAAGGAGATCCTCGATGACGGCGCGGGCAATAAGGTAACGGGCGTGCAACTCGAAAACACCAGGACAGGCGAACTGACCACTGTTCCCTGCGAAGGCGTATTCATTGCCATCGGCCACGCGCCCAATACCCAGATCGTGCGCGATAGTCTCAAAACCGATGAGACCGGATATCTGCTGCATGACGCGGATACGTCGCTCACCGATATTCCCGGCGTGTTCGTAGCGGGCGATGCCTTTGACAACCGCTACCGTCAGGCCATCACGGCGGCAGGCACCGGCTGCAAGGCGGCGATTGATGCCGAACGCTGGCTCGAAGAGCAGGCGCACGCGCGCCATAGCAAGCGCCAAAAGGCTGTCGAAGTCTGACCAAAACCCGATTTTGCTCAGTAATCCATGTCTACCCTGAGGCTTGCGACTTTCGCAAGCCTTTGGTATATTGATTCTTGAGGTCATATTGACCTTTCCTAACAACTTCAAGATTAACAGGTAAATAGCAATGGCGAATTCCGTCACGGACTTTGATCTCGTGGTCTTGGGCGGCGGCCCCGGCGGCTACGTCGCGGCCATCCGCGCCGCACAGCTTGGCATAAAAACATGTGTGATTGATGAGCAGCCTTTGGGCGGCGTGTGCGTCAACTGGGGCTGCATCCCGTCTAAGGCGTTGCTGATGACGGCGTCATTCTATCAGGATGCGCAGCATCTGGCGCCCGAACTGGGTGTTCAGTTGGATATCAAAGGTCTGGATTGGGCGCAGGTGATCAAGCGCTCGCGCGACGTCTCCTCCAAGAATTCTTCCGGCGTCGAATATCTGGTCAAGAAGCTCGGTATTACGCGGCTGGATGGGCATTTCCGCGTGGTGCGGGATCGCGAAATCGAAGTGCTGGACAAGGAAACGCGGCAGAATATTATCGCCACCGTGCGCGGACAGAATGTGATTATCGCCACAGGCAGCGTCAACCGCAACATTCCCGGTCTGCAAACCGATGGCAAGAAGGTCATCACCTATCATGAAGCCATGATTCTGCCCGAGCAGCCCAAGGAAATGGTCATCATCGGTGCCGGTGCCATCGGCATCGAGTTCGCCTATTTCTACGCCGCACTGGGAACCAAGGTCACGGTCATCGAAATGCTGCCGCGCATTCTGCCCATCGAAGACGCCGAGAGCAGCAACGTCTTGCAGCGTTCACTCAAGAAGATGGGCATTGACATCCGCACCTCCACTCCGGTGGAAGCGGTGAATGTCGTCGGCGATAAGGTGATCGTCAAGGCCAAGGTGGGAGAAGGTTCGCAGGAATTTTCCGGTGACGTCTGCCTCGTGGCTATCGGCTTTGCAGGCAACATTGAAGGCTGGGGTTTTGAAAAGGTTAACGCCGCCACGGACCGCAGCTTCATCAAGGTGGATGAGTTCTACCGCACCAGTGCGCCGGGCTATTTTGCCATCGGCGATGTGATCGGCCCGCCGCAGCTTGCGCACGTGGCTTCGCATGAAGGCATCATCTGTGTGGAGAAGATCGCCGGGCAGGATCCCGAGCCGCTGGATTACGGCACCATCCCTTCCTGCACCTACTGTCAGCCGCAGGTCGCCAGCGTGGGCATGTCCGAGCAGGCCTGCCGCGACAAAAATATTGCCATTCGCGTCGGCAAGTTTCCCTTCACCGCCGCCGGCAAGGCCAATGCGGTGGGGCACACGGACGGTTTTGTGAAGCTCATTTTCGATGAGAAGACCGACCGCCTGCTGGGTGCGCACATCGTCGGCAGTGAAGCCACCGAAATGATTGCGGAGTTGTGCCTGGCCAAGGTCCTGCACGCCACCGCCTACGACATCATCAACACCGTCCACGCGCACCCCACCCTCACCGAAGCCGTGATGGAAGCCGCCGAAGCCGCCCACGGCCACGCGATCCACTACTTGGGAAGAGTGTAAGCAAAGATGGAACCCCGCATCCCAGTGCAGCCTGTTCTGCCCCGCGTCCGGTCAGTAACGCAGCAGGGGCAACTGTCGGAGGGGCGGATCTAAGATCCGCCCGCTTGGCCAAGGCCTCGCCGCGCGGGGTGTCCTTACCCCGCGCGAGGTAAAGTAATCCGGCACATGAAACGTCTCCTCGGAGAATACTCATGCTTTCAAAACGCAAACTTGGAACACAAGGCCTCGAAGTCTCAGCCATTGGCCTCGGGTGCATGGGGATGAGTCAGGCGTATGGAGAGCCGAATGATCCGGAATCCATCGCCACAGTTCATCGCGCCCTCGAACTCGGGCTGAACTTCTTCGATACTGCCGAAGTCTATGGCGTCGGCAAAAATGAAGAACTGCTCGCTCGCGCGCTGCAAGGCAAGCGTCATCAGGCCATCATCGCCACCAAGTTCGGTTTCCATATCGTGGACGGCAAAATCGCCGGAGTCAACAGCCAACCCGCGCACATCCGCGAGGCCGTGGAAGGCTGCCTGAAGCGGCTCGGCACCGATCATATTGATCTGCTCTACCAGCACCGCATCGATCCCGCCGTGCCCATCGAAGATGTCGTCGGCGTTATGGCGGAGTTTGTGCGCGCGGGCAAAGTGCGATTTCTCGGCCTGTCCGAAGCGGGCGAACAGAATATCCGCCGCGCTCATGCCGTGCATCCCATCTCCGCGCTGCAAAGTGAGTATTCCCTCTGGGAGCGCAATCTGGAGCCGCAGATCATTCCTGTGTTGCGCGAACTGGGCATCGGCATTGTACCCTTCTCGCCTCTTGGCCGCGGCTTTCTGAGCGGCACTGCCAAACGCTCCGAAGAGTATCCCGAAACCGATTTCCGCCGCAATGATCCGCGTTTTCAGGGCGAAAACTTCGACAACAACATGCGCGCCGCATCCGTCGTCGGCGAAATCGCCCGGCAGAAAAAGGCCACACCCGCACAGATCGCCCTCGCCTGGCTGCTGGCTAAGGGCCATGATGTGGTTCCCATCCCCGGCACCAAGCGGCGTGAGTTTTTGGAAGAAGATATTGCCGCCGACGATGTGAAGCTTAGCGCGTCCGAGGTTCAAACCCTTGATGCCGCGCTTCCTCCCGACGCCATCTCCGGCCCGCGCTACAACGAGCGCATGATGGCCATGATTGACCGCTGATCACGACACTGCCCAAACTATAGCCGAAGCACACTTCTTGTCTTCCTCCCTTTCTCCATGTCATGGGGAAAGGGCCGGGGATAGGGGTCTGCTTGCACGATCTCTCCATCCTGAAATCTGTTCTGTGAGGTTCTCATGAAGCTTCTTACTCTGATGATCCTGCTTCTCCTCTGCGCTTCCGTGTTCGCCTCCGAACCGGTGCGTCCGCTGCTGGCCCAACTGGAGCCGCAGAAACCGGTCGACATGAAGAACGCCCAGCCGCGCATGATGGGCCTGTATGAACAGGGCTGGGATGAAGGTGCCAAGGTCGGCAATCAAAACGCGGGCAAGATCGGCTGGTTCTTTGCCGGGTTCGGCAACGTGCCGCTGCTCTGGCTGCCGTGGACCGTCGAACCGCGCCGCCCTGCCAAACCGCCGATTGTCGCCGAAGAAGAATTCAACAGCGGCTACAAAGGCGGCTACCGCGCCGGCTGGAAAAACGCGCACAAAACCTACTACATCGCCGGCGCCATTGTGGAATCGGCTATCGTCGGCGGGATTTTGATTGCGAACAAAACGAAATAACTCGATTCCAACATAACATCTCTCTTCTGCATGGCTAAAAACATCACTCCTCGCGCCAAAGACTACAACGAATGGTATGTGGATGTAGTGCGCGAAGCGAAACTCGCCGACTATTCTCCGGTCAAGGGCTGCATGGTTATCCGGCCCAATGGCTATTCGATTTGGGAATCCATCCAGCGCGTGCTCGATGGCATGTTCAAAGATACCGGCCACGTCAACGCCTATTTCCCGATGCTGATCCCCCAGAGCTTCTTGGAGAAGGAAGCCTCGCATGTGGAGGGGTTTGCCCTCGAATGCGCCGTGGTCACGCACTCCGGCCTCGAGCGCACCGATGGCGGCGACGGCAAGCTGCGGCCCAAAGGCAAGCTCGAAGAAAATCTGATCATTCGTCCGACGTCGGAGACCATCATCTGGTCCACCTACAAAAACTGGATCCAGAGCTACCGTGATCTCCCGCTGCTCATCAATCAGTGGGCCAATGTGTACCGCTGGGAAATGCGTACGCGCCTGTTCCTGCGCACCGCCGAATTTCTCTGGCAGGAAGGCCATACGGCTCACGCCACGTCGGAGGAAGCCGTCGAAGAGACCATCCGCATGCTGAACGTCTACCGCACCTTCGCCGAAGAGTACATGGCTATGCCCGTGCTGTACGGTCTGAAGAGTGAAGGCCAGAAATTTCCCGGCGCGGTGAACACCTACTGCATCGAAGGCATGATGCAGGATGGCAAAGCGTTGCAGGCGGGCACATCCCATTTCCTTGGGCAGAACTTCGCCAAGGCCTTCGATGTCACCTTCCAGACGGACAAGAACACTCTCGATCACGTGTGGGCGACCTCGTGGGGCGTCTCCACACGGCTGGTCGGCGCGCTGATCATGTCCCATGCCGATGATGACGGTATGGTCGTGCCGCCCAAGCTGGCGCAGACTCCTGTCTACACCGTGCCTATCTTCCGCAAACCCGAAGAGCGCGCCGCCGTGCTCGGTGCCCTCGAGCCCGTGGTAAAAGAACTGAGCGACCGCGGCATCCGCATGCGCGTCGATGACCGTGACAACCTGACGCCCGGTTTCAAGTTTGCCGAAAGCGAACTGGCAGGGTACCCGTTGCGTCTCGAAATCGGCCCGCGGGATGTCGCCAACGGCCAGCTCATTGCCACCAAGCGTCACACCCGCGAAAAGATTACCTTGCCGCTGGATAAGGCTGCCGCCGAAATCCCCGGACTGCTCAGCTCAATCCAGAGTGACCTTTTTGAACGCGCCAAGACCCGGCTGACCGAGCGGACAAAGGAAATCAATTCATACGATGAATTCAAAAAATTCATCGCTGCGGATGAAGGTTTCGCACTGGTGCACTGGGCAGGGAACACAGATGATGAAAAACGTGTTCAAGAGGAGACCAAGGCCACGTTGCGGGTAATTCCTCTTAATGGCCCCGAAGAAAAGGGCCGTTGCATGCTCACGGGCAAGGAATCCACCCGCCGCGTCGTGTTCGCCAAAGCATACTGATCCACCTCCAGCGCCGTGTGCCTCGGTCCGGCGTCGACTTCTGTGTCAAGCTTTGCCCCTCAAGGAGGCGTCATGAAGCGTGATATCAAGTTCGTCTGGACTGTTTTGTTGCTGTTTATTCCGGTATTCGGTTTTGCTCAGGATGCAGAAGACGAAGGGATCACGTCCTATACGGGTGTGACGTGGGGTGTAACCCGCACCTTCTGGGGAAGCAATACGGGCGAGGGCTATGCTCATGCCGGCACCGCTGGCCCCGTGATCGGACTGCGCAAGGTCAAAATGGTGGGATCCAACGCCGCGTTCGTGCCCTATATCACCTATATGGCCATGTTCAGCGGCCCCATTACCACCACGCAGTACCTGCAGGACAGTATTCTTGTTTCCCGGCACACCACGCGTTCCTACTTCCGGGAAATTGACTTGGGTTTTAATCTCAATTACTACTTCGGTCCCAACCGGAAATCGTTCTATGTGGGTCTCGGTCCCTCTATCCGCTGGGGACAGTCGGGAGAGCGCACAGATGACGCCCGCCCGGCCAAGACCATGAAGGCAGCATGGTTCGGCACAACGGTGCTGGTCGGATATCAGGCAGGGTGGGGCAAGAAAACGGTAGTCTTCTTTGAGCCGCAGTTCACCTTCAGCCCCGACCCGGCAGACCGCTGGCAAATGGCCTATCCGCCGGACAATTTGAACTTGCACATGGGAATTTTATTTTAGCTTATGCAGGATAACGAAGATCAGGTCGCCAGCATCATGGTCGAGGCCAATGAGCCGATGGGCCTGGTGCTGGTGAATACCGGTGACGGCAAGGGCAAGACGACCGCCGCCCTTGGAACCGTGCTGCGGGCCGTCGGCTACGGCCATCACTGCCTCATTGTGCAGTTCGTCAAGGGCAGTTGGACCTATGGCGAACTCAAATCCATCAAACGACTGGAACCCGAAGTCGAGTTTCATCGTATGGGTAAAGGTTTCGTCGGCATCGTCGATGATAAACTTCCCCGTGAAGAACACGAGCAGGCCGCCCGCGAAGCCTTAGCCTTTGCCAAGGAGAAACTGGCTTCGGGACAGTACCGGCTGGTCCTGTTAGATGAGATTTTTGTAGCGGCAGGACTGGGGCTGATCAGCACCGACGATATTCTAAGTGTGCTGGATGCGCGCCCCCGCTCAACGTCGCTGATTCTTACGGGGCGCGGCGCCCCTCCCGAAGTGATAGAACGCGCGGATACCGTGACGGAGATGCGCGAAATAAAACATGCTTATCGTAAAGGCATCTTAGCCCAGCGTGGAGTGGATTACTGAGCGTGGCACAGAACTCTGATACAAATAACCCCAAGCGGAAACCCGCGCAGCCTCCCGGCGGGCGACGTTTCAATTTTTCCATCTGGTACCTGATCGCCGTCCTGCTGGCGCTGTTTGCAGCCCAGACGTTTCTAAGCGGTGCGCGGGTCCAGAGCATCCCCTATTCGCGTTTCAAACAATTCGTCGCCGACAGCTCGCGGGTCCGTGACCTGGTGTTGACGCCGGACAAAGTGGAAGGCGAATTGCGGGTCGACTCGGCGGGAGCCTCCGTGTGGCGCGGATTCGAATCCGTTCGCGTGGAAGATCCGCATCTGGTGGATTCCCTCGATGCGCGGCATATTCAATACAAGGGCGACAAGTCCGGGAATATCTGGCAGAGCATCCTCTTCACATGGATCCTGCCTATGGCCATCATCTTCATCATCTGGAGCTTCCTGCTGCGGCGGATGGGTGGCGGCGGAGCCGGCGGCGTGATGTCCTTCGGCAAGTCCCGCGCGAAAGTCTACATGGAGAGCGCCACCAAGATCACCTTCAAGGACGTCGCCGGAATCGATGAGGCGGTGGAAGAACTCAAGGAAGTGGTTGAGTTCCTCAAGACGCCCGCCAAATTCCGCACGCTCGGAGCCAATATTCCCAAAGGTGTGCTGCTCGTCGGCCCTCCGGGAACAGGCAAGACCCTGCTGGCCAAGGCGGTGGCAGGCGAAGCCAAGGTCCCGTTCTTTACGATTTCTGGTTCGGACTTTGTGGAAATGTTTGTCGGTGTGGGCGCGGCCCGTGTGCGGGATCTGTTCCAGCAGGCGCAGGCCAAGGCTCCCTGCATCGTCTTTATTGATGAGCTGGACGCGCTCGGCAAGGCTCGCGGCTCCAATCCCTGGGGCGGCCACGATGAGCGCGAGCAGACTCTGAATGCGCTGCTCGTCGAGATGGACGGCTTCGAGAGCAACAAGGGTGTGATCATCATGGCGGCGACCAACCGCCCGGAGATCCTCGATATGGCCCTCATGCGGCCGGGCCGCTTCGACCGTCAGGTCGTGGTCGATCCGCCCGACATCAACGGACGCGAAGCTATTCTGAAGGTCCACGTGCGCGGCAGGAAGGTCGGCAAGGACGTCAATCTGCGCGTGATCGCCGCCCGTACGCCGGGCTTTGTCGGCGCCGATCTGGCCAATGCCGTCAACGAAGGCGCGCTGCTTTCGGCGCGGCGCGGCAAAAAAGAGATCGGCATGATCGAGCTTGAAGAGGCGGTGGACCGGGAGATGACTGGCATCGAACGCCGGTCCCGTGTGCTCAAGCCCAAGGTCAAGGAGAAGATTGCTTACCATGAGTGCGGCCATGCGCTGGTCGGCGCCAAGCTTAAGCACATGGACCCCATCCATCGTGTGTCCATCATTCCGCGCGGCACCGCAACTCTTGGGCACACTCTCTATCTGCCTACAGAAGACCAGTACCTGATCACCAAGGAAGAAATTCTCGACCGCATCACGTCTGCCTTGGGTGGACGCGCCGCTGAAGAACTGGTCTTCCATGAGATCACCTCCGGCGCGTATAGCGACCTGATGCAGGTCACCAGCATGGCGCGGGCCATGGTGATGGACTACGGCATGTCCGAAAAGCTTGGACTGCTGGTCTACCGCCGCCGCAATGCCCCCAGTCGGGAAATGCCCTTCCCCATGCAGCAGGAAGACATCTACGGTGAACACACCGCCGAGGAGATTGACCTCGAGATCCGCCGCATCGTCGATGAGTGCTATGAGAAGGCCAAGGATATTCTCCGCGAAAACTTCGATCTGCTGAAGGAGATGTCCACCAAGCTGCTCGAAGTGGAAGTGCTCGAAGGCGAAGCCTTGCGCGACTTCCTTGGAGCCGAAGCGACCACGGACTTCTCGCGGATGGACGGCGATGAACACCCCGGCATCACGATCTCGCCGACGCCGGCTTCCGAAAGCCAGCCCGACGCCAACGGCAATGTCCCGCCCGATATCAAGGAAGACACCCCCGGCATGGGCAAGAACGTGGATCGCAAAGGATAGTGCGGGAAGACCCGAGACCTGAAATGTGAAACGGCGGCCACAATGGCCGCCGTTTTGCATTTGCAGTCTCGCACCGGAACCAAATCTATCTGCTGGGAGTGTTCAAGAAAAACGTCTGGGCAAGTGTGACGCGGAGCGGAAGGAATGGATCAGACTCGACGGCAGTTCATCAGAACCTGCTGTGCCCTCGGCGCGGTGGGAGCGGCAAGCTGGCTGGGAATCGGGTGCTCGAAATCCGGCAACAGTAATCCGTCCAACCCGCAGAGCGGCCCGCCTTTCAGCGTGGATGGCCAGGGACGTGTGGTGGTTAACCTGTCGGATGTGCCCGCCCTCCAGCAGGACAATCAGGCCGTGGCCTTCTTCGGCACGCCGCTCGGACATCCGTTGATCGTGACGCACATGACGGGCGACAGCTACTTTGCCCTCGACAGCACCTGCACCCATCAAAGCTGCACCGTGGACGCCACGTCTCCCGAAATCTCCTGCCCCTGTCATGGCTCACTGTACAACCTGAATGGCACCGTCGCCCGCGGCCCCGCCCGCGCGTCCCTTCCCCATTACACATTAACCAAGGCAAATAACACCCTCACGATTGCGCTGCATTGACATCAGGGTAACAGTATACAGAAAGCGGGCGGCCCAAAGGCCGCCCGCTCGAATTTCGTTCGCCGCGCGGGGTGTCCTTACCCCGCGCGCTTCACTCGCGGTCACTTCACGCCGTACTGCGGAGCGTGATTCGGATAGACGGGATGATCCGGAACAGGCATCGGCCTGTTCTTCATCTGGTCCTTCAGATACTGGATCGCGTAGTCGAGCTGCTCGTCCACGCCTTCCAGCATCTTCGCCGGATGGTTGACCACTTCCACGTCCGGAGTAACCCCGGGGCCTTCGATCAGCCAACTCGCCTTCATCGTGCTGTCCACGCCCCAGCCGGTAAACTCGGGCTGTGTGAAGAAGCCGCGGTCGATAAACGGCTTGTCGCCACGGATGCCGACCCAGCCACCCCACGTGCGCTTGCCCACCAGCGGGCCCATTTTCAGCCGCTTCCAGCCTTCGGAGAAGGTCTCGCCGTCGCTGCCGGTTTCTTCATTGCAGAGCGCGATCATGGGACCGTAGAACGCACTGCCCGGACGGTGGTACCGCTGGCCGTTGCGCGCCATGCCCCACGTCCACACGCTGCGCTGGAGCTGCCCGAGGATCCACTCTGCGATGTTGCCGCCGCCGTTATACCGCACGTCCATGATCAGTGCCTTCTTCTGCGCCTGCGGATAATATTCCTTCATCCACTGCTCGAGCCCCGGCGTGCCCATGTCTGACAGATGCACGTACGCAATATCCTCGCCGCCGTGCTTGCGCACATAGTCCATGCGGCCATAGACCCAGTCCCAATAGCGCAGTTCGCCTTCGGAGGAGAGTGTCTTCACCACCACCTGCCGCGCACCGTCCAGCGACGGCTTGCTGTTTACCGACACAATCACCGGCTTCTCGGCGCGGTTGTTGAGCAGTTGCAGGTAATTGTCCACTTTGTTGGTCGGCATATTGTCAATGGCGACGATGTACTCGCCCTCCTTGACATTCACGCCGGCGCGGGCCAGCGGGCTCGAACGGTCGTCATCCCACGGATCACCGTGCAGGATACGGTCAATGCGGTAGAAACCGCTGTTGTCCTTGCTCACATTCACGCCCAGCAGACCCACGCCCACTGACTTGGAATTCTGCTGGTCGCCGCCGCCGATGTAGGCGTGGCCCGCATCCAGTTCGGAAATCATCTGCGCGATCAGATCGTTCAACTCGGCGCGGGTCTGCACCCGGTCGAGCAGCGTGGCGTAGTGCTCCTTCTGATACTTCCAGTTGACGTTGTGCATGTTGGGATCGTAGAAGAAATCCCGCTGCAGACGCCACGCTTCGGCGAAAATCTGCTTCCATTCCGCGCGCGGATCCACGTCATACACCCAGTCTTCAAGGTGCATTCCGGCATCCTTGTCATCCTTGTTGACCTTCGGCTCGTCGGTGTCGCCCGCGTCCATAATCACATAGCCCGACTTCTTGCGCACGGCGATCTTCTTCAAATCATGCGACAGCGCATAGCCGCGCACGCCGTCCACTACATCGCTTTCCTTCTTCTTCTTGATGTCGAACAGCTTCAGCGTGGACTGCATCTCGTCTTCGTCATGTACGCCGCCGCTGCGCCGTCCCATCGTGGGCTGTGAAACATAATACAGCTTGCTTTCGATGGCGGCCAGGCCGTAGTAGTTGCCCGGCGCAATCGGGAACTCGACCAGGCGGTCATTCAAGCCATCCCACACGATCTTGACGGTGACCTTTTCCTTCTTATCTTTATCCTTATCCTCGTCCTTGTCCTTCTTCTTCGAGGATTTCTCTTTCTTGTCGCCGTCCTTCTTGTCGGCCTTGGTGCTGTCCTCGTCGGACTTCTCATCGCCGATGGCGGTGCCGTCTTCGGTGTAGGCGTAGGGGCTCTTGGTCTTGGGATCAAGTGCCAGTCCGTAAATGCGGTCCGCTTCCAGCACAACGAAGCTGAAATCATTCGCGCTGCCGTAAGGATTCATGTAGCGCGAGGAGATCATATACAGCCACTTGCCCTTGGGATCCCACGTCGGCGAGTAGCTGGAATACAACTGGTCCGTGATGTTGTGGACCTCGTGTTCCTTCGTGTCGTAAATCCGCACGCCGCTGTATTCGCTGGGCAGCGATACGCTGTACGCGATGTAGCGCGAGTCCGGCGACCACGTGTAGTCACGAATTTCCCAGCCGGAGGTGTCGATCTGTGAGGTCGCGCCGCTTTCGATGTTCACCAGTTGCAGATTGCGGTTGTTGTCGCCGTAGACGGCCCACTTGCCGTCGGGCGAGACTTCGGGTGTGAAATTCCAGCCGCCTTTCCCGTCCGCGATCTTCTTCGGCTCGCCGGGCTTCTTGGCAGGGTAGAGGTAGAGGCCTTCTTCGCCCTTCAGGTCCGACCACGCGATGATGTGCTCGCCGTCCGGCATGAATTCCGCGCCTTTTTCCCGCGCACCGGGGCTCAACGTGATCTGCTTGATGATGCCGCGCCGCTCGGTGGGCACCGTAAACAGGTCGCCGCGTGCGCCCAGCAGTATCCGCTTGCCGTCGGGGGAAAGATTGAACTCGTTGGTATATTCATCCGGCTGGATAAACTTGCTGCGCGTCTGCGTCCGGTCCGACGGCAGTTGGATATCCACCTTCGATTCCTGGTTCTTATCCGCGTCAAAAATCCAGATATCCGCGCCCACGCTGTAGGCGATCTTGCCCTTGACGATGCTCGGCCAGCGCACGTCCCAATCACTGTGGGCGGTCATCTGTTGAATATCCGATCCGTCCGGCTTCATCGAGTAGAGATTCACCCGTGACGCGCTGCTGTTGGGCTGCACCGTCTTCATGGATTCAGTCGTGTCCCAGTCGCGGTCCCGCAGGAAATAGATCCGGCCATTGTACCACATCGGAATCGCATTGTTGCCGTTCCACGTGGTCACCTGCTTGTAGTCGTGGCTCTTGGTGCTGCCTACCCAGATCTGCTCCGCCCAGCCACCGCGATAGCGCTTCCACGTGCGGGTTCCAAGGGAGACGCGTGTGTAGGCAATCCGGTCGCCGTTGGGCTCATAGGTCAAATGCGCCGCTTCATCCACCGCCACAGGTTCGGGATAGCCGCCGGTCGGCGCGATGGTGAATGCCTTCCAGATATACTGCCCGCTGTACGCCATCGAACGGAAAACCACCTTGCCGTCCGGCGTCCAGCCGGTGACGTAGGCTCCCATCGGATCATAGGTGAGCCGCTTCGGCTCGCCGCCTTCGGCGGGAATCACGTAGACGTCAAAATTGCCGTCATAGTTGCCCGAGAAGGCGATCCATTTCCCGTCCGGCGAGAACATCGCAAAGGATTCCGTTCCCGGCGCAATGGTCAGACGCCGCGCGATGCCGCCCGAGAGCGGCGTTTCCCACAAATCGCCTTCCGACGAAAACACCACCTTGTCGCCGAAAACCGTGGGCCAGCGGTAGTAACCTTGCGGCGGCTGGTCGGCAGCCAACGCTGCTCCCGCCAGGATAAGAGTTACGATGAGTGCTGCCCAAAGTGCGGGCCGAGTCCATGAGTCCATGGGTTTCCTCTTGAGTGAGTCGTGTATACCTTGAGCCTTCATGGTTCTGAAGGCGATCATGTTCTATAGGAAGAGCGCGAAACCAGAGGCGGCTCTGCCGCTGGAGGAGGTGCGGATCTAAGATCCGCCCGCTCGCGATCTTAAGGAGGGGCGGATCCGCAGGGGTACGATTCATCGCACCCGCAATCTGCTCGCTCTCCACCTCGCCGCGCGGGGTGTCCTTACCCCGCGCGCCACAAACCAATTCACTTGCGCCGCTCTGCACCCCGCGCGCCACAAACCAATTCACTTGCGGCGCTCTGCTTGTATGACATACCGCATGATGGGACGGGTCGCCGAGCGGCGGGCGACCTCTTCAAATCCGGCCTCAAGAAACGCCGGAGCGAGTCCTGTCCACACAAAGGCCGCCGGCTGGTCGGTTTTCGGATCGTGGGGATAGCCCTCCACAATCTTGCCCCCCTGCTTCTTCACATGCTTCACCACCGCTTCCAATAACTTCGCGCTGACCCCTTGGCGGCGGTAGGGCGCAAGCACGAATTGGCAGACAATACTCCACACCGGCTGCTCGTCCACGGGCTTGAGAATCCGCGATCCGTCCAGCACGGGATAGTCCTCCCGGGGCCTCACCGCGCACCAGCCGACAGGTTTGCCGTCGGCATAGGCAATAATCCCCGGAACAGCGCCGTCCTTGACAATCTTCTTGAAAGCCTTTTTGTTGCCGTCGCCCTTTTGGGCGTTGAACTCTTTGCGGCTGATACGCCAGTACATGCACCAGCAACCACCGCAGGCTCCGCGCTCACCGAACAGAGCTTCCAGATCCGGCCAAACTTCAGCCGAGACAGGCTTAAAGCTCAGCTTGGATATAGCCACCTTTTGGACTGCCATTTTTGCCCCTTTGTTTCACCTATCTGAATATAGCATTTCATAAGCAGACGTTCAAGGGAGGAATTAGCGGGAACAGCGCATCCGCCCAGCCTATAGGCCGGTTTGCTCGCAGGTGCGGCGCTTTTTGCAGAGAATCGCGGGTATGACGCATCCTACTCCTCTTCCGGCACGGCGCAGACGAAGCTTAGGGCTCCTGTGGATTCTGGTGATCCTCTCGCTGGGCGGTTTAGTGTTCATAAGCCTTCACCGCCTTGCACCGCAGAGCGATCCGCCACCGCGCGTCCTGACACCGCCTGCCCCCCCAGACTCTCCTCGGCAGGAAATGTCCGTGCGGGATACGCTGCTTCCTCGGTCCGGAACCACTGCCGCGTCCAAGCCCGCAACGCCGGGCAAAGCGTCGCAAGAGCCCGCCGTCAGGCAATTTAGAGAACATTTGAGCACCTCCGATGGCCTGGAGCAGGACGCCAGGGGCTTCTGGACTCCCGGACGGCCCGATCTCCCCACCGAACTGACCGGCGTCGACACCCTGGACCTGACCGTGGTCTACTGGCTGCCGGACGGTACCGCCATCGAGTATGATCTGCAAGGCAACCGTTACCGGGTCTTTTTACAAAATTCATCCACAGGTGTGGGGTCGAGCAATCCATCTGACCGGGTTGACCGCTCCGCGCCCAATCGTAAACGCTGACGTTCTTCTGAACCGGCATGCGCATGGGTACGCCGTTCAAACGCGTCCTTTCTTCGGTCGTCGCCAATCAATGTACAAAACAAAAAGGGCGAACCTTGCGGTTCGCCCTTCATATCCAATTCCACAAAACCGTACTATCGCACTTCGCGGTGCAGCGTGTACTTCCGCATGAAGCGGTTGTACTTCATCAGTTCCATCCGCTCGGGGTCGTTGTGGCGGTTCTTCATCGTGGTATAGCGGGACGGAGACGCACCGGCAGCCTTGGCTTCGGTGCACTCGAGGTGGATAATCACCCGTCCTTCTTTCTTCTTCGATGCCATGGGTAATGCTCCTTAGTCGAGGCCGTACAGAGCCTGCATCAGGCCCTTCTTGGTGATGGTTTTCAAACCACGGGCGCTGACACGGACAACGACCCAGGTTCCGGTCTGCTCATCGTAAATCTTCTTCATGCGCAAATTCGGCATCTGCCATTTGCGGTGACGGTTGTTGGCGTGGCTGACCGTGTTGGCCTTGTGCCGGCCGCGGCCAGTGACGGGACATACTCGCGACATCTATTGCTCCAGTCTCGTTTCGAAAATTTAGTAGGCTTCGGCGTCCGAGGTGAAGGGGAGCATGGCCAGGTGCCGTGCCCGCTTGACCGCCCGGGTGAGCGCATGCTGCTGAATGTTAGTGAGGCGCGTCAGGCGACGGGGCAGAATCTTGCCCTGCGGCGAGAGGAACCGCTGCAGCACCTTGGTGTCTTTGTAATCGATAAAGTCAATGCGGTGCTCTTCCAGATAGGAAGGTTTCCGCTGCGCGCCGGGACGAAGTCGCAAAGCCATAATGATCTCCACTGTGGATATAAAGCGGCATGGCGTCAGCCCTGCCGCAGGGATCTCTCGAAAGCCTCAAAATATAATAGATTCAATCCAACTTGTCAAGCCCTAAAACCTCCCATCGGCCAAAGGTGGGGGCCATGGTGTCTGCCTGTCGCCACCTTCATCCTTCATCCTTCCGCCTTCAACCCTCTCTTCGTCCGGGTCAGAAAGCCTATAGCAATGGAGGTGCCAAGAGGCAAGTTTGTGACGTTCCGAAACAACTCACGGAGCAAGCCGCCAATGTATCTCTACTTAGGCTCATATTACGCAGAATATATCATATATGATTCAAAAACTGGATCTGAATAGTTAATTATTTAATATTTATATTTTTAGCTGGGACAAGAATATTACAAAATCTTAACGAGTGCCCTTGACAAGATAAACCCCGCTCTGTTATATTATCGCCGTGTCCCGCACACAACATCTTGTGGTTGAGTTATCCACAAAGTGTACATCCTGTGGATTCTCGGCCCATACCTCTGACCCGCCGCACCTCCCCGACATACACCCAAAGTACTACATTCTTGTTCCCTCTACATCTGGGACCTCGGAGTCCAAAGTCGTCTTTGTGCGTTTAAATGAATGAGGCAGGATGCTCCACTGTGGAGCGGTGCACCTTCTTAGTAACCTCTAAATTATTGATTTTTCCGCTCAGGAGGAGCATTGAAATACGACCGTCGCCATACCCGCCAAAGCGCCGATGCTTTTGAGGGGATTAAGTTTGTGCCGTGGACTTCCCGGCTCTCTGGCCCAGACGGTAAAATGTTGTTCGAGGCCCGCGATATCTACGCCCCCGACTTCTGGTCGCAAATGGCGGTGGATATCCTTGCCCAGAAATACCTGCGTAAAGCCGGCGTTCCCGCCGCTACCAAACCCGTTGAAGAAGAAGGAGTTCCCCTCTGGCTCCAGCGCAATGAGCCCGACTGGGACGTGCTGAATAAACTGCCTGAAGAAAGCCGCCTCGGGGGCGAACGCGATGCCCGCCAGGTCTTCCGCCGCTTGGCCGGCTGCTGGACCTACTGGGGCTGGAAACACGGCTATTTTGACGACGAGCAGGATGCCCGCGCCTTCTTCGATGAACTCCGCTTTATGCTCGCGACCCAAATGGCCGCTCCCAATAGCCCCCAGTGGTTCAATACCGGACTGCACTGGGCCTACGGAATCGAAGGCCCGGCACAGGGTCACTATTATGTAGACCCGGAAACCAAGGAGGTCGTCCAGTCTTCTTCGGCCTACGTCCGTCCGCAGCCCCATGCCTGTTTCATTCAGGCGGTCAGCGATGACCTCGTGGCCGATGGAGGCATCATGGACCTCTGGGTGCGCGAGGCCCGTCTGTTCAAGTATGGCTCCGGCACCGGCACCAACTTCTCCAGGGTCCGTGGCGAGCACGAACACCTCTCCGGCGGCGGCGTCAGTTCGGGCCTGATGAGCTTCCTCAAGATCGGCGACCGCGCCGCAGGAGCCATCAAGTCCGGTGGCACCACGCGCCGCGCCGCCAAAATGGTCTGTCTTGACATCGACCATCCGGATGTGGAGGAGTTCATCAATTGGAAGGTGATGGAAGAGCAGAAGGTCGCCAGCCTCGTCGCCGGTTCCCGGATCTGCGAGCGCAACCTGAACGCGATTCTCAAGGCCATATCCCTGTCCACTCTGGACGAGCCCGAGCGCTTCGATCCCAAGGCCAATGACGAGCTCCGTCAGGCCATGTCCCATGCCCGTCACGATGCCGTTCCCGAAGCCTACGTTCAGCGCGTACTGCAACTGGCCAAACAGGGCATCAGCAGCCTGCGCTTCGACACCTACGACACCGACTGGAACAACAAAGCTTACCAGACCGTCTCCGGGCAGAATTCCAACAACTCCATCCGCGTTCCCAACACATTTATGACGGCAGTGGAAAAGGATGACAACTGGTCGCTGCGCGCCCGCGTCGATGGCCGTGTCACCAAGACCATGCACGCCCGCGACCTGTGGAATCAGATTGCCGAAGATGTCTGGGCCTGCGCCGATCCGGGAATCCAGTTCGACACCACCATCAATGAGTGGAACACCTGCCCCAATGATGGCCGGATCAACGCCTCCAATCCCTGCGTCACGGCAGACACGTGGATTCCCACTCATCGCGGACTCGAACAAATTGGCGAGTTAGTTGGCGAGGCACGCGGCGTGAAGAGTTCGGATGGCGAGCTGCACTGGGTGGAGAAGATTTTTCCCACCGGCACCCAGCCGGTCTATGAACTGAAAACCCGGGCCGGTTACCGGTTGAAGTTGACCGCCAACCATCAGGTCTTCACCGAAAACCGCGGCGATGTCCCCGCCTGCGAACTCACCAAGGATGATATCGTCCGTCTCGTCCCCGGTGTCTTCGGCAGCGAAGGCATGGAATCGGAGAGCGCGGCCCAACTGGCCGGGCTGCTCATCGGCGACGGCTGCATCACAAAGCTTAACGAGTACGCTGCGGCGGGCGAGCGGCGCGAAGTCGCTTTCCTGACCATGAGCAAGGATGAGCAGGCCGTGGTAGAGTGGGCCACCGAGACCATCAACCACCTGCGCCCGGAATTCGGCGAACACAATAAGCCGGGACGTACGGTCGAGACCGCAACCACTCTCCGTGCCCACGTCGGAAGCCCACGCATCCTCGCGATGTTCAAGCACGTTGCGGTTCTGGATGAGGGCAGCATCAACAAAGCCCTGAAGGCAGCCGCCTTCCGCCTTCCCAAGGCTCATCAGGCCGCCTTGCTTCGTGGTCTGTTCACCGCAGATGGCACCGTCGCGAACTACGGTGAGAAGTCTCAATATGTGGCTCTGGATTCTTGTTCGCTGACGCTCTTGCAGCATGTGCAATTAATGCTGTTGAGCTTCGGCATCAAGTCCAAGCTCTACGAAGACCGCCGTGCCGGTGCGCTCACGGCATTAATGCCGGACGGCGCCGGTGGCCGCAAAGAATATTCGGTAGTGCAGATGCATAGCCTGCGCATCAGCCGCAGCTCGCGTCGGATATTCGAACGCGAAATCGGGTTTATGCCCGGTACACAAAAGGCGGAAGCTCTTGCGGTTCTGAATCGCGACGTCAATACGTATGCCGAGCCGCTCGTGGACCAGATCGAGTCTCTGGCTTATCGTGGCGACGAACCGGTCTTTGATCTCACCGAACCTGCCACGGAACATTTTGTCGCCAACGGCTTGGCCGTTCATAATTGCTCCGAGTACATGTTCCTTGACGATACCGCCTGCAATCTGGCCAGCCTGAACCTGATGAAGTTCACCGACACCCGGACGCGGCAGTTCGATCATGAGACCTTCCGCCATGCCGTGCGCGTCTGGACCACCGTGCTGGATATTTCCGTACAGATGGCGCAGTTCCCTTCCAAGGAAATCGCCCAGCGTTCGTGGGAATACCGCACACTGGGTTTAGGCTACGCCAACCTCGGCACCATGTGCATGGTGCTGGGTATGCCCTATGACAGCAAGGAATCCCGCGCCTGGTGCGCCGCCATCAGCGCCATCATGACCGGCGAAGTCTACCGCACCTCGGCGGAGATGGCCGGCCACCTCGGAACCTTCCCCGGCTATGTCCGCAACCGCGACGAAATGCTGCGGGTCATCCGCAACCATCGCCGCGCCGCGTATAACGGCACCCTCGACCGCTATGAAGGCTTGACCATCATTCCGCAGGGCCTGATTCCCGACCGCTGCCCGCAGGATCTGGTCAAAGCCGCGCGCGCATCCTGGGATGAGGCTCTGGAACTCGGCACACAGAACGGTTACCGCAACGCGCAGTCCACTGTCATTGCTCCCACCGGGACCATCGGCCTGCTGATGGATTGCGACACCACCGGCATCGAGCCCGATTTCGCTCTGGTCAAGTATAAGAAACTCGCCGGTGGCGGCTACTTCCGCATCATCAACAGCTCCGTGCCGCTCGCGCTCGAAGGTCTTGGCTACCGCGAAGACCAGATTCGCCAGATTACCCAGTATGTCCGCGGCACCGGAATCCTCGATGGCGCGCCCTATGTCAATCGCGAGACCCTCCACCAGAAGGGCATGCCCGACGAGTCCCTGCAGAAGATCGAGGAAGCCCTCCTCGGCGCGTTCGACATCACCTTTGCCGTCACTCCCTGGACCGTGGGCGAAGACGTCGTCAGCAAACAGCTCAAAATCACCGATGAGGCCCTCAAAGCCGCCAAGGGAGATCTCCTCACCGCGCTGGGCTTCACCCGCAAGCAGATCCGCGCAGCCAATGATCACATCTGCGGACGCATGACCATCGAAGGCGCGCCCCATGTGAAGCCTGAGCATCTGCCGATCTTCGACTGTGCCAACACCTGCGGACCCTACGGCAAGCGTTTCATCTCTCCGCAGGCGCATCTCGAAATGATGGCCGCCGCGCAGCCCTTCATCAGCGGCGCAATTTCCAAGACCATCAACCTTCCCGTCAGCGCCACCATCGACGACATCAAGGAGGCCTACTGGCGCGGCTGGAAGCTGATGCTCAAAGCCGTCGCGCTCTACCGCGATCAGTCCAAGCTCTCCCAGCCGCTGAACGTAGTCGCCGATGACATTCATCCCGCCGCCGAAGAAGAGCCCGAGATGCACATCGTCAAGCAGATTGTGGAACGTGTCGTCTATCAGGCGCAGCGCCGCAAACTGCCGGACCGCCGCTCGGGTTACACCCAAAAGGCGCGCATCGGCGGGCACAAGGTCTATCTGCGCACGGGTGAATATGAGGACAACACCCTCGGCGAAATCTTCCTCGATATGCACAAGGAAGGCGCCGCCTTCCGCAGCCTGATGAATTGCTTTGCCATCGCCGTCAGCCTCGGCCTGCAGCATGGTGTGCCGCTCGAAGAATACGTGGACGCCTTCGTCTTCACGCGCTTCGAGCCCAACGGCATGGTGACGGGCAACGAGCAGATCAAAGTCGCGACGTCGGTGATCGACTACATCTTCCGCGAACTGGCGATCTCCTATCTGGGCCGCACCGATCTGGCGCACCTTGACCAGCACGCCGAAGACATGCGCAGCGATTCGGTCGTCAGCGATGATGCGGAGGAGGAGGTCGCTCATCTGCCCGAAGTACACGACGTCGTCGAAGAGAAGCCCGCTCAGCTTGAAATCCCGGTCCCCGAATCCAAGCCGAAGAAGCTGGTCAAGGAAGAGCCGCACGTTATCACGCACCCGCGCAGTTCGCACATGAAGATCGCGGTCTCCAATGGCAACGGTCACAGCCACGCCCAGCACCACCACGGCGACCTGATCACCGAAGCCCGCATGAAGGGCTACGAAGGCGACCCCTGCCCCGAGTGCGGCCAGTTCACCATGGTCCGCAACGGCACCTGCTTAAAATGCGTCACCTGCGGCGGCACCAGCGGTTGCAGTTGATCGTCGGTGTAGGGGCGCACCTGCGTGTGCGCCCGCATCCACATTGCATCCACAAAGAAAGGGCACCCAACGGGTCGCCCTTTCGTCGTTTCCGGCGCGCCGAAGGCGATACGGGTGCAGGCGTCACGCCTGCAGCAGTGCCTTCTCCAATCTCGCCACCTCTTTTTTCACTCGCCACGGCTTGGAAAGGCTCATAAAGGGGACCATCCCTTCAATGGCATACAGCAGCGTCATGGCCTTGGCCGCCTTATGGTGTCTTGCCAACAATCCTTCATCTTCGGCCACGGAGAGCAATCCGTAGATCCATTTGAAGAGTCTCGCCTGACCCGCGAACAGACGCGCCTGCCGCGGTCGATCTTGCAGCGCATACACCCGGTCGCGCAGAAAAAGTCCGATCACCTGCGGGTGCTTTGCACAGAACAGGAAGTAATCCGTCAGGAAAGAGTGCAACGCCTCCAGCGGATCGTCCTTTTCGTCGGCCACGGCCATAAACAGCTCGATGGGCTCATAGAGTCGCACGCACACCGCCGCCAGAATGCCCTCCTTGCTGGGGAAATAGTAATACATCGCCGCCGGACTGAATCCCGCCCGCTTGGCAATATCCTTCAGTGTGACTGTGTCATAGCCGCGCTCCAAAAACAGATCCTCCGCCGCGCTCACCGCGTCCGCAATTCTCTCCTCTCTCGGTTTCCCCGGCATACCCCCTCCGTCCTGATTTTGCTATTTTGTTCAAATATACAAAATAGATCCCCCGAAATCAATATGCAAAATCCTCGCACCTTGCATCAGGCCCGGGCAGCCGCGTACCCTACACGGACCCTAATGCCGTTTCTATGAAGGTCGTCATGTTGGAGAACAGGCGCGCAGCAAGCTGCGCAACTACCCGGTCCGGGTTTGTATGGGTGTAGTAGTTGCACAGCTTGCTGTGCCTTCACCGCGCAAACCTTTTAAGAACCGACCCTAGCGGCGGCCTCCGGCCGTCAGCGCCGCCGTACCAGCTAAACCCCGGTCAGCCGAGACGGTGCGCAGGAAGGATCTCGGGCGACCCTTATGATGCCACAGGCATCGTCGGAGGGGCGGATCTAAGATCCGCCCGCCCAACAATAACCACAAACACAACCCCGCCCCAACAATTTGTCATTCCGTTCCGCCCCGGAACGGAATCCCAACCCCCACCGGCCCCCAAGACCCGCCCGCCTGACAATTACCACATCCCCAACCCGACCGAAACCCCGCCTCCAACAATTTGTCATTCCGTTCCGCTTCGGAACGGAATCCCAACCCCCAGCGGCCCTCTTCCCTTCATCCTTCATCCTTACTTCAAGAGCACCATCTTCCTCACCTGCGAAGCATTCCCCGCCTGCACCTTTGCGAAGTAAACCCCCGAGGATAGCTCCGATCCCTCAAACCGATACCGCTGCTCCCCCGCGTTCATCCTTCCCATTTCCTTCTGATACACACACCGCCCCAGCACATCAAACACCTCCAGCGTCACCTCGGACGGTGCTGGCAGCGTGAAGGAAAGCGTCGTGGTGGGGTTGAAGGGGTTGGGGAAGGCGGAAAGGCTGAAGGATGCAGGTGGAACGATGACGGATGGTTTGACCACGTCCGCCGAATCCCGCAGGTCAAAACGAACAAGCACCGGCCATACGCCCGGTGCGGGAGGCATGATTGCATCGGGTGTTGTTGGAAAATCTGATGAATAAGTGTAACCGCCAGCCCACACGTAGGCCAAGTCTCGGACGTTCGCCAAGCAAGGAGCCCAGTCACGATCCGAACCGCCTATAAAGGTGCTGTAACGTAATGTTGACAGGTCAGGAGATATCCGGGACAGAAAATAGTCGGCTGGCATGCCATGGTGACTTCGCTGGAAGGCATTCGGTGTTATCGGGAAATCATCACTGAGCGTGCAGCCCCAGAGGATAATTGATCCGGTGCGTTGTTCCACGACGGTGCATGTAACGGTCTCCGAGCCAGCTCCGCCTATGAACGTGCCAGCCAGCATTGAGTCTGGGAGAGTGACCTCGACCAGAAAAGCATCCCGCTCGCCGCGCGGAGTTGCCTGAAAGCCGCCCGGTGGCATAGTGAAGCCAACAGCGCTGCCGTCCACGGAGCCTTCCAGCAAAACGTGATCGCTATCCAAAGCGATCACGCGATGGAGCGTTCCAGTACTCAAAGAATCCTGACCACCAAAGTAAGACGCATACTCAAGGGTTGGCGGGTCATCGAGGCGGACACGCGCAAAGAAATTTCCCACCGGCGGAACGAATCTTGGACATAGTGCATCGGGGGTCACTGCCAAAACTCCCATGGTGTCGGCAATACCACAAATCCACGCCGCTCTGTTTGCAAGTGCAGTCACAGAAATCCAGACATTGCCCGAGCCGCGGATACCTGCATGAAAGAACGAGGAGAACACCACATTCATATGTCGCAAGTCGAAGGCCGCCACTGCATAGCCACCGGAACCTTCCCCCTGTGAATAAAGTGCATTGACCGTCAACGGAAAATCCGACGATTCGGTTACAGTACTTACCCACAGAATGCCGTCAGTGCTAAGGCTGAAGTCTTGCTTGTAGTCATCACCGCTTCCACCCCAATATGACCCCCACAAGAGCGTGCTGCCGTCCGCAGACAAAGCGGCAAGTGCCAAATCGCTTCGACCATTGGATGTCGTGTCAAACCCATTTGATGTGACCGGCCAACCCCTTACAACCTGATCAACAATTACGAGCGACTGGTCAAAATCAATGCACAAGGAGGGAATCGCACCGGGGAAATAGGTTGAGAAGATTAATGATCTTCCGTCGGCGGCGAACTTGCTGATGAAGCCAAAGTGACCAGCAAACTGGTTTTCATACGATCCCGGCGTTGTGGGAAAATCACCGGCAAAGGTGTCGCCGGAAAGAATGGGATTGTTGGCCGAATCTGTGACCAATGTCCCCGCTCCTCCGATCTGCATTTCATTCCCTGTCCCCCAATAGGTACTATACACCAGCTCCGGATCAATCACTACTTCCTTGGTCGCGTCATAAGCCCCCAACACAAAGCGGTAGCTGCCATCCGCGGTCAACTCATAGCGGCAGGAAATTTCAACCTGAGTGTGATTGATATTTTGATAGGCAAAGGGGGTCTGTTCCTTGACGGTGCCCAGCGACGTAGACAAGAGCAAACTGCCGTTTGCATCTACGGCTAAGGGGGCATCCTGGCCTTCGTAGCTTAGCTGAATCTGTGTGGGATCAGCCCCGGGGTGGACGTGATAGACGGTTTCGATGCCTTGAGGTGCAATGCGGTATTGGACATCAATCCCCGGCCAGACGTCTTGGGCAGTCACGCTGCGGTAGTGTCCCACGCGGCTGCGCCATTTACAGCTATCCTTGGACAGGAAGTAGTTGCTGTAACTGGGGAGTTTGTCTTCGCCAGTCAGGATGGGGGTGGGGTTGGCGTTGACATATGATAGGCGGAGGATGTGGCCACGCACCGCCGGGGCAAGGGGCTTTAGCCCCTTGTCTGCCTCTGCATCACGGCTACGGCTGAAGTCCTTCCCCCACTTCGTGGGGGAAGTTAGAAGGGGGTCTTCATGCAAATCCATCGTCATCCCCGACTCCGTCAAAAAATACGCTGCCCCCCTCCCCTCATACTTGAAGGCAAAGGCCCCTTCCCACTGCCCTTCATTTTGGACAAAGAAATCCGTCTGCGGCAAGGGTGATCCGCCAAAGCAGACTCCTCCGACCAACAACACCAGTCCCAACAACCCAATCCATGTGCGTTTCATGCGCTCGCCTCGTTACGGGTGGATGATGATGTCCGACAAAGTAGAATTTTCCCCATCCAAAGTCAACCGCTCCCAAAAGAGCAGAAAACAGAAAGCAAAAAGCAGAAAAATAGGCACAAACAACACCACCTTTCCTATTTCCTATTTCAAATTTCCTATTTGCCTTCCCCCTTCATGGTGCAAGCGGCAAATGAGCGATTCCTCCCCCTGTGCCACACTCTGCATCCCGCCTGCAAAACTGCATTTTTCGGCACCACTCTCAAGTCTTTAGTCTCCAGTCGCTTCGCGCGAAGCGATCAAATTTTCCCTATGAAGAATTATTCAAGCCGAGCCGATAACTCCTCCCGCCGCAACCCCAATCTTCCCAGCCCCCTGCGCACCCGGATTAATTTGTCACTAAAGTCCGCTATTCGCGTTGGCACTATCCTTCACAGCGTAAATGCCGCAGCGGCGGGTGCCGCTTAGGTTGCCCCATCTGTTCACCCGGAACCCCTCTCGCGTGGGAACGTACCAAGGCTATCCAGTATTCCCAAGGAGTCTTATTTATGAAAGCCGCTCAGATTAGCGAATATGGCCACGCCGATGTCGTGGAGGTGATGGAAACTCCGGAACCGCGTGTCAAGCCCGGACAGGTGTTGCTTGAAGTGCATGCGTCCAGCATTAATCCGATTGACTCCAAGCTGCGCGAAGGCAGCGTGACGTGGGCCAAAGGGCTGAAACTGCCTGTTACCCTCGGGTCGGATGTCGCGGGGATCGTGCAGGAACTCGGCGACGGCGTCAGCCGCGTGAAGGTCGGAGACCGCGTCTATGGCTCGGCAGGTGCGCTGGGCGGAGCCAGTGGCGCTCTGGCGGAATTTGCAGTCACTCCCGCTGAGTCCATCGCCCGCATGCCACGCAATCTGGACTTCCCCGAAGCCGCCGCCATTGCACTCACCGGCACCAGTGCTCTGCAAGCCTTTACCGAGCATTTCAAACTCAAGCGCGGCGACAAGATTCTGATTCACGGCGGCGCGGGCGGCATCGGCACAGTGGCCATCCAAATCGCCAGAAACATCGGTGCCTTTGTCGCATCCACCGCCACCGGGGACGGCGTGGACTATGTTAAATCTCTCGGCGCCGATCAGGTGATCGACTACAAGCAAGAGGATTTCGACGCCGTGCTCAAAGACTTCGATGCCGTGTTTGATACCATCGGCGGCGACACCTACAAACGCTCCTTCAAGGTGCTGAAAAAGGGCGGCGTCATCGTCTCCATGCTCATACCGCCCGATCCGAACCTGATGAAGCAGTACGGCGTGACCGCCATCTCCGAACAGACCAAAGTCAACACCGAACACCTCGATGCCCTGACCAAACTGATCGAAGGCGGAGTCGTCACCGTGCACATCGACCAGACCTATCCCCTGAACCGCATTCAGGAAGCCTTCCAGGCCAAAGATTCCGGCCAGGCCCACGGCAAAATCTCCGTCGTCATCAAGAAATAGCGCATCTATCGACTCCCACAAAACAGAAAGGCGACCCCTCATGGATCGCCTTCTTCATTTCAGCGTTTCAGTTTTTCAGCGTTTCAGCGTTTGACAGAAAGGCGACCCCGCATGGATCGCCTTCTTCATTTCAGCGTTTCAGTTTTTCAGCGTTTCAGCGTTTGCAAGATGGCGCTCATGTCCGGCGCTGCGCTCAAATCAAACATGTAGCGCATTCGGATGTGCCCGCTGCGGTCTATGGCAAAGACCGATGGCAGCGGGAAGTGCCCGCGGTCAAAGACATCATAGGCACGGAACACTGCCGAGTACTGGTCTGAGAGCAGGGGATAGCTGAGGCCCAGATCCTTTGTCCACTTCATCGCGGTCTTGGCTTCATACCCGTGAATCGCCACCAAATCATAACCGAGCGCCCGTACCGAATCGAGATGGGTCTGCAGCAGGTTCAGTAGCAGCTTGCTGAAAGGGTCCCAGTCTCCATTGCGGAAGAACACCACCAGCAGGGGCCGCTGTTGCAGCCGTTCGGCAAGGCTCATGGTGCTCACTGTATCCACTGGCAGTCGGAAACCCGGAGCCATATCTCCCACCTGTGCTCCCACCGGCCCCTGCGGCAAACCGCCGTTGCAAGTCAGGGTCACATCGGTCTTCTTCTTGACATTGAAACTGCACCCCAGCGCGGCAGCAACTTCGTCCGTTCGCACAAACAGCACACTGTCCTTCTTTTGCACCTCCGCCTCGTCCTGCTCGAATACCGGCACACAGGCCTGCGGCGAACACAACACAATCACCCCCGCGGACGTGTCCCGCTTCACCGTCACCCCCAACCTGCCCGCCACCTCGGAAAGATTCAGAAACAGCGTCTTCTGATTAAACACCGACCGCACTTCCATAGTCGAAGGAGTACCGGGGAGGTGCAAAGTAGCCGCCTGCACGGTGCACGAAAGACCCACAAAAGCCGCCAAAACAGCGACAGAGAGACGATAGCTGATCATGGAAAACCCTTAACATTATCACCCCAATCTACGAAAACTAAACCAGCTATTCCAGCAGTTGAAAAGTACGCGAAAATTCTCCATCTTTATAAGCTGGAAATCAGCCCCCCGCAGCATCTGTCCGGAGGTCCATATGGTGACGGTCAAGCAGTTTCTCGCGTATATTGGTAAGTTCGCGTTTGGTAGCCTATTACTCCTGCTACTTACAGGATGTTACGTCGCGTCCATCCATCCGCTGGCTGCGCTGAACCAGAGGATTTTCGATAAAGAGCTGGTGGGGGGCTGGGCAAATGGCCACGATACCTTGCGGATCTCTGGGGAAAATATTGATAATCTGGAGTTTGATGTGACTGAAGGACCCAGTGTTCTGAGTGATTCCGCACGCTCGGGCTCCCTCAGTTTGCTGCTGACGAACATTGATGACCAGACCTTCATGGATGTCCGCCCGGCAGATGTACAAGAATCCAAGAGTCCAATCCTCGAGCAGATGTTGCTTGTCCCCATGCATGCGATCATCCGCTACACCATCCACCAAGACACTCTGTCCATCCAGTATCTTAATTATACAGAGCTTCGCAGACTTTCCGAGGCCGGCAAGCTCCGCGGGCTGGATGTTGAAAATGTCGCCGATGACGGGCCGATAGTCATCACCTCCTCTACCTCCAAGCTGCGCGACTTTCTGTCCGATCATAAGAAAGACGATCAGCTCTATGCCGATCCCATCCACTATCTGCGGCTCAAGCCGTAGGTCCGCTCACTTGCCTTCCCAAGCGACCCAATCATGAAGCCACGCTGCCTTTTTGCCGTCTCTGCTGTTTGCCCGATATTGCTGATTGCTCTGCTCGCTACGGGCTGTGCGCCCGGTCCGATGGCGAAGAAGCCTGTGGCGGCTGTGGCTCCGAAGCATTCTGCACCATCGGCTGCTCCGGCTCCGGTGGACACCAACTTTGCGCATTCGGTCCCACTCTCGGCCAACAAGGGGATGGTGGTCTGTGCGCATCCGTTGGCGGCAAAGGTCGGGCGCGATGTGCTGGCTTCAGGCGGCAATGCAATGGATGCGGCGGTGGCGACCGTGGCGGCGCTCAATGTAGTTGAACCTCATGCGTCGGGCCTCGGCGGCGGCGGATTTCTTTTGTACTATGATGCCAAGCATGACAGTTTCGCGGTGATCGACTATCGCGAGCGTGTGCCGCACAGTATCGACATTGCTAAATACAACGATCCGAAGGACACGCTGCGGTTGGTGCAGCGCAGCGGCGCGACGTCCGTGCTTGTGCCCGGCGCACCTGCCGGCTGGCAGATGATGCACAACAGCTTCGGCACGCGGCCTCTGAAGGAACTGCTGGCTCCGGCGATTGCGCTGGCGGATACGGGGTATGCCGTGTCCGAAAAGCAGTCGGCGATGATCCTTGATCATTTGGCCGATATTCAGGCGGACACGGCGGGATTAGCCAAGGTCTTCCTGTCGGACAATCTTCCACTGCAACCGGGACAGAAACTCAGGCAGCCGCGCCTGGCGGAAACGCTACGGTTCCTGTCCAAGACGCGATTGGACAATTTCTACTTTCCGCCCATCGGTGACAAGGTGGCGGCTACCGTGAAAGCTCACGGCGGCTTTATCGACAGCGAAGACCTGATGTATTACCGTGCGCGGGAACGCTGGCCGCTGCGCGGCATGTACCACGGCTATGAGATTATTACGCTGCCTCCGCCGTCGAGTGGCGGCACGATGTTGCTCGAGATTCTCAAGCTCGTTGAGCCGCTGGATCTGAAATCCATGGGGCATCTCAGCGCGGACTATATACAAACTCTGGCCACAGCTTCGCGGCAGGCGCTGAAGGACGGCGATTCGTGGATCGGCGATCCGGACTATAACATGACCCCCACCAAGGAACTGCTCTCCGATTCCTGGACGGCTGAAGCGCGACATCGCATGAAGAGTGACAGTGTTCCGGATAAGATCACTGCCATGGATTCGGTGCGGGCGTTCAGCATGGGCAACACTACGCATCTGGTAGTGGTCGACAGTTCGGGCGACATGGTCAGCCTCACGCAGTCCATCAACTATTTTTACGGCGCAGGTCTGATGGTGCCGGAACTTGGCTTGCTGTTGAACAATCACATGGGAGATTTCGGAACGGAGCCATCCGGGCCGAAAGCGATTGCGCCGTTCCACCGTCCTCCCTCCAACATGGCGGCGACGATTGTACGGAAAGATGGCAAGCCGATCCTCGTCATCGGCTCTCCCGGCGGGCCGCGCATCGCGCCGACTTTGGCTCAGGTGCTGATTGACCTGCTCGATTTCGGGATGCCGCTGAATGAGGCGCTTGATGCGCCGCGTTTTTTCCCCGCGGGCAAGACGCTGGTGGTGGAAAATCGCATTCCGCAGACTACCTTGAAAACATTGGCCGCGAAAGGGTGGAAGGTCTACCCCAACGGTACGGCCAACTCCTACTTTGGCGGAGTACACGCCATTCGCATTGATACCACGTCCGGCATGCTCACCGGTGCGGCGGACCCCCGCCGTGACGGCGCTCCCGCCGGATATTGATAGGCACCATGTCCCGTTCTACCTTACGCTGCAGATTCCTGCTCGCCGGTCTTGCGGTCCTCTGGACCGTGGTCTGCTTTGCCGAGCAGCGTCACCATGCAGCCTATCCTTTGATGATCAAGGCGGCGCAGCGAACCCGCGCCGCTGAAGAAGCTTTGTATACCCACAAGCTGGCGCTGGGACTCTATGATGCCGAATTGGATCCCCATCGTACGGGGCTGGTGGGTGTGGAGTACTCGAGAATCACTACGACCATCGGCAACCTGAAAGCCAAGCGTACAGCCACCAATCCGGATTTTGCGGCGTACATCGTGCGCGAACTGGTGGATCATGGCATCGGCACCGGCGACACGGTGCTGGTGACCATGACCGGATCGTTTCCGGGTATGAACCTTGCCGTCTTGATGGCGCTGGAGACGCTCAACGTAGCCTCGCTGCGCGTCTGCTCGCTGGGCGCGTCGAGTTACGGCGCGAATCAGGAAGACTTCACCTGGGTGGACATAGAAGATTATCTGGTCCGTCAGCATCTGTTGAAAAGTCACAGCAATTTTGTGACGCTGGGGGGATCGGGAGATGTCGGCGGTGGAATTTCCAAAGAGAGCCGCTGGATGCTGCGTACCAAAGCGGAGCGGCTGGGCTACACGATTTTGAAATCTCCCTCGGCGCGCAAACAGGCGGTACTGCGCCGCGAACAACTCGGCAATCCGCGCTCTTACGGTTTGCTGATTAACATCGGCGGCAATCAAGCGATGCTGGGCGGCAAAGAGGGACGTGATCTGCCCGGTGGGTGGATTGAGCCGTTTCTCGATTCTCTGGGCCGGGACGAGGATCCGGATGAAGTGGAAGGCATCATCTTCGATTTCCTCGAGGACGGTGTGCCTGTGTTGAACCTGCTGCACATTGAAGACATTGCTGTGTCCGCCGGAATCCCTTTCGATCCGCCTGAACCGCCACCCATTGGCGTGTCCGCCCTCTATTTTGTGCCTAAGCCCGCCGAAAAAAACTGAGCGTCTTTTTCACGTGCACCTTCTTTCTGAGCCCACTTCAATGTGTCCGCCCCAATCCCGGAGTTGCCGGTGACTGAAGGCTGGACTCTGCTTGTCATGATCGCGGCGCTCTGTCTGGGAGTGTTCGCTTTGCGTTTACCGACCGGGCTGTCGTTGGCCCTTGCGGCGGTTACCGGTGCGCTGGTGGCTGGAGAAGGATTAGCCATCCGCCATCTGGTTGAGGGGACCATGCTCTATCTCGACCCGATATTGCTGGTGGTAACGTCGCTGTTCTTCATGGCGGTATTCGAACAATCCGGCGCGCTGGCAACGCTAAATACGGTCACGGTTCGCTCTTTGGGCAAATGGCCGCGCCTGCTGCTGGTGCTGCTGACGGTGTTTGTGATGTTTCCCGGCATGTTGACCGGGCTGACCGCACCGTGCGTGCTCACTACCGGCGCGATGATTGCTCCGGTGCTCATCGGCGCGGGAATGCCGCGCGCGCGGGCAGGAGCGTTTATCGCCACCGCGGCCTTCTTTGGAATGGTTGCCCCGCCGGTGAACATTGCGGCGATGATCATTGGCTCGGGCGTGGATATGCCTTATGTCGGTTTCGGCTGGCCGCTGCTCATTGCGGCTGTGCCTCTGGCGCTGGTCTGCGCATTTGTGATTGCCGGAAAACACGTCAAGGGTCTGGCGAATGCCGATGTGCTGGATAACCTTCCGCCATCGCGCTATCCGGACCACGGCTTCAAGCTCTTCCTGCCGCTGTTGCTCCTGCTGGCGCTGCTCTTCGGCGCGAAATCCTTTCCCAAATATGTGCCGTACATCGGCGTACCGCTGATGTTTGTGCTTTCCGGAGTGCTGGGGCTGTTCACCGGAGACCGCGTGAAAGTCGATGGCGCTCTCACGTGGGCAATTCGGCAGGCGCTGCCGATTGTCGGTCTGCTGGCGGGTATCGGCATGTTCATTCAGATTCTGACGCTCACCGGCGCTCGCGGCTTCATTGTAGTGCACACGCTGGAACTGCCGCGCGTCTGGCAGTATGTAAGCATGGCGCTGTTCGTGCCGTTCTTCGGCGGAGTGTCTGCCTATGGTTCGTCGAGCGTGCTGGGCGTGCCTTTTCTGCTGGCATTGCTTCAGCAGAATGCGATTATTGTCGCCGCGGCACTGTCGCTCCTCGCATCTGTCGGCGATTTTCTTCCTCCCACGCGGCTTGCAGTGGTCCTGTCTGCGCCCGTGGTGGAGGAGACCCCAAACCGCATTCTGAAGTTCTGCTTGATTCCCATTGTCCTTTCGATTCTGTGGGGAATGGGAATGATCCTGCTGGCGAACCCGATTGGGAAGTTGCTCGGACTGAGCTAAGGCGGCAGTATGAAGAAGACACCGGCGCAGAGCGCTGTAGCCAAGGATGTAGACTCCTATCTTGCGGCGTTGCCCGACGATGTGCGGGGTATGCTGGAGAAGCTTCGGAAGACCATCAAAGCGGCCGCACCCCAGGCTGAAGAGGTGATCAGCTACCGGATGCCGGCGTTCAAGTATCACGGACCTTTGCTCTTTTTTGCGGCGTGGGAAAACCATTGCAGCCTGTATGCCGTGAGCAAAGCCCTTTTGAAGACGTTACGCAGCGATCTCGAGCGTTACACAATTTCCGGGACGACCATCCATTTCTCGGTCGATAATCCGCTTCCTGCGTCGCTCGTCCGCAAGATCGTCAAAGCCCGGATGAAAGATAACGAGCTGCGGGCGGAACAGAAACAGAGCAAGCGCTGACTGCGCTTGAAGAATCTCGGCACATTCCTCCCACTATTCTGAAGGAGCTGAACATGGATGGGGACAGAAGCTCGAGCATTGGCTTGCGCGGGGAACCGCTGCGCGATGTGAAGCTGCGCTTCTCGGGGGACGGATTCGACATGCTGGGGTGGGGTATTGTCTGGCTGGTGTCGTTCCTTGCGTTTTCCATCCCGATGGCATGGTGGGAGCGCAGTTTTCGCCGCTGGCTGGCGCGCAAGGTCAATCCGGATGATGGTTCTGTCTTTACCTTCGACGGCAGTCCGAAGGAAATCTGGTACTGGTTTCCGCCGCTGGGGATTCTCGATCTCATGCGGGGCCAGGTGCACGACCCTGTGTTTCGACCTTTGCTGGGGATCGTGTCGCTGCTGCTGGGCGCGTGGGTATCATGGGTGGTGATTCGCTGGTTTACCAAAGGGCTGCGGCTGCGCGGCTCCATCGGGTTTCGGTTCACGGGCAGCCCGCGAACGTACATTGGTTTGCAGGTGCTGTCCGCTGCTTCCGTATTCACAGTGGTTGGCTGGCCGTGGGTGCAGGTGGCCATTCAGCGCTGGGTCTACCGGCATATGGAGAGCGACGACGCGGAACTGCAATGGGTCGGAAAGCCCCTTGAACTACTTGGTCTGGGATTTCTGTTCTTCGTTTTGCCGTTGCTGCTCATTCTTCTGGTTTCGGGCCTCACACTATCAGACATGGGGACGATGCTGCTGAGCTGGTTTTCTCCCGCGACCGGATTCGATTTCGACAAGATCCACCATGCGAATGTCATCGGCCTCTTCATCCTCTGGGGTACGTGGATGCCGTGGTTCATGACGTGGATGTTCCGCTGGTATATCCGCAACACGAAGCTGTTGGTCAAAGAATCCGCGATTGTGGCGGAGCCGGTCGAGGCCCCCGCCGAATAACCGAACGACATGTATCATATTCTCTCGATAGTTCTCTTCTGGTGCTACTGGCTGATCGCGCTTGCGACCGGTGTACTGCTCGTACGCGAACTGCTGCGGGGCAAGGACTGGCGCGTGCAAGTCACGGCAGCCCTGGCCCTGATTCCCTTTGTGCTGCGGGTGCTGCTGATCAAATGACGAACGCGGAAACAAAAGACGGGCGCACGGCTGTGCGCCCCTACACGGGAATTGTGCTGCTGCTGGTGGTGTTGAGCGTGTGTGCGATGGCCTCGCGGGATTTTTTGAAGGCGTGGCGCGATGAACCGCTGTATCCGTCTAAGGGGATGACCGCGCACAAGCATCTGTCGGACTATTTTGCGGGCATCAAAGGCACGCGGGCCGACGGAGACGTGTATATTTTCGAGGGCAAGGAATCCGGCGGGACCACCGTGGTGCTGGGGGGGACCCATCCCAATGAAGTTGCCGGAGTGCTGGCGGCGGATGTGCTGCTGGAAAATGCTACCGTGACTCGCGGACGGCTGATTGTTCTGCCTCGCGCGAATCATTCGGCCTTTACTCAGACCGAGCCCGGCGAAGGGCATCCTGCAAGCTTCGAGATTGCGACGGCTGGCGGACCGCGCCGTTTCCGCATGGGTTGCCGTTTTACGAATCCGCTTGATCAATGGCCTGATCCGGAAGTCTACCTGCATCATCCGTCCGGGCAGGAACTCTCGGGCAATGAAACGCGCAATCTGAACCGCGCTTTCCCCGGCAGGTCCGACGGCAATTTTACCGAGCGCGCGGCATTTGCCATTACTTCTCTGGTCAATGCCGAGAAGGCCGATCTGGTGATTGACCTGCATGAAGCTTCGCCCGAGTATCCGGTGATCAACGCGATTGTCGCCCACGAGAAGGCGATGGACCTTGCCGCTACAGCTAATCTCACGCTGCAGGGCGAAGGTCTGAGTTTCAATTTGGAACCGTCCCCGCAGAATTTTCACGGACTGACTCACCGCGAACTGGGCGATGCCACGCCTGCACTGGCGGTGCTGATGGAGTCGGCAAACATTATGCAGGGCCGCCTGCGCAGCCGGACGTCCGCGGAGAAAATATTAAGCGGCAAGGACGATTGCTATTTGTCCGCCGCCCGCGCCAATCTGCTGCGCGTGCCGTACGATTCGACGGGAATTCCTGTCGGCGTGCGCGTGGGACGGCATTTAGCCGGAGTGCGCGCATTAATGGACGGCCTGGCCTTTGTGAAGCCGGACAAGGCGATGGAGGTTTCCGACATTCCCACCTATGACGAAGTGCAGACTCGGGGACTTGGCGCATTTCTGGCGCCGCGATCCCGGTAACTGAATCTCACGATAAAGGACAACGACGATGAGACAACGTGTGATGGTAACAGCCGTCCTTCTTCTGGCGGCGGCGCTGCCGCTTTTTGCGGCGGATGGCGGCTTCGCCCAACCGATCCTCCTGACATCCTGCGGCCAGAGTGCCGACGTACTGATGATGAAGACCCTGCTTACGCGCGATTCGCTGAACTTTTCCTATGTGCCCGATGCCAAGGCCGCGGACGTCGCAGGCAAAGGCTCGCTGATTGTGGTGATCGGCGGCAGCAGCAAGGGACTGGGCGCGGCGAAGATCAGCGCTGAAGACGAATCCGCGCGGGTCAACGCCCTGCTGGACGCGGCGCACAAGGCCAATGTGCCGGTGTTGGCTGTGCACCTTGGCGGCATGAACCGCCGCGGCGCGCTGTCCGATCCCTTCAACCAGATTGGCGCCGAGAATGCGGCGAAGATTATCGTGGTTAAGGGCGGCAATGATGACGGCTTTTTTACGAAGATTGCCGAAGAAAAGCAGATCCCGCTGCAGACCGCGAGCAATGCTTTGGAGATCGCCGGCATCGTCAAGCAGGCCTACGACGCGAAGTAACTCAAGACTGAACGGCTGACTATGAAAAGGGCGATCCGCGAGGATCGCCCTTTCTTATTCGTACCGTTTGAGATCCTTCCGCCGCAGCCGGCGTCAGGATGACCCTGAAGGGTCACTTCATCAGAAGCATCTTCTTCACTTGCGTAAACTTCTGACCTTCCATCCGATAGATGTAGACGCCGGAGCCGACGGAGATGCCTGCATCGGATTTGCCGTCCCACGTGATCTTATGGATGCCGGCAGGATACGTTCCTTGCACGAGGGTACGGACAGCCTGGCCCATAATGTTGTACACCTTGATGCGGATTTCGGCCTGAACCGGAACCGAGAACTCGATCTGAGTGGTGGGGTTGAAGGGGTTCGGGTAGTTTTGCGCGAGATCGAAAGAGCTGGGTGCCACGCTGTGGAAGCCCGGCAAGCCCGTCGCGAACGGATTTCCAAGATGGAACACGGAATCTGTTGTGTCGGTGTAAGTGACCGCAGCGCCATAGGAACTATCCACCAGAAGCAGGCGGCAGAAGTTGATGGTCGTGTCATTGGGCAAAATGACACTCATGGAATCTGTCGACGAATCGTGAGCGATTGGGGCAGTGCCGAAGCGAGCCCATGTACCGATGTGGCTGGGGGAAATGTCACGCAGCAGCCAGATATCGGCTGAAAAGTCGCAGGGGCCGGGGGTCGTGTCGGGCGGCTGATTGAACCAAACGGTAACCGTTCGGCCATGCAGACTGTCGCCGTGGACGTTGGTCAGAGTGTCATCGTTCAACCGAACCAGATAGGTGCTGCCTACAGCGTGATTCGACGTGTCGGATTCGCCCACATTGTTGATAGCCGTTACATAGTAGGAACGGGGGCCTTCGGTTATTACCGCAAGAGTCGCTGCCAAGGAATCCGGATTGGCCGTGTAGACGTGGATACCATCTGCATAAATGTTGAATCCGGACTCATTGGTCAAGGGGTGTTGCCATGACAACTGGACCGACAAGCAACGCGTATCTACGGTGGCAGTCACATTGGTCGGAGCGGCCGGAACCGTACCTGTAACGTGGCACGGAGTGCCGACGCAATGCCATTCGGCAGGCGTCATCAACCATTCCTGCGGACCCTGGACCAGAGTGAACACATCGGATTGCCAACAGACGCCGTTGGGATCGGGCCGGGAGATTTGCAGGTAATAGCGGGGGACTTCCGGCAGGATAGTGACCTGAAAATAGCCATCGAACAGGAAGTAGCCATCCCCACCAATACCCATATCTTCGCCGTTGATCACTTGGGTATTGAAGTTGGCGGCAGTGTCGGGAGACACAACGGGCTGCACATCTGTATCATCGGGGCCATTTCCGTTGGCGTCCCAGTAAATGGCGATGATCGTTCCCTGAGCAAAGGCAGTGCGGGGGATGGCGCACGGATACCCTAAAGGTGGATTGCCATTGTCGTTGGAATAGGCGATGGAAATCGATCCTTGGCCGAATGCCATTCCTGCCAACGCCAACGAGAAGAGGGCGAACAACAATGTCTTGGAAATCTTCATAGCAGCTCCCGATGGTTTTCTGCCGCCCACATGGAACGGCCTTAATATGTTATAAACGATGAATTATCAGGGATATACCGCAGATCCACCACTATACGACTGCGTCAGGTTGGATTATGTTCTACCCTACCTAAAAAACAATATAATATCAACTATGCAAGCTTAAAAATCAACTCTGATTTACGATTTTTAAAAACAGATGGACCGCATGGAGCAGAATCAGAGACCTACATATCATCGAAACACTGAATTGCTCCGAAAAAATTATAATATTCATATTCTTTCCAATCGGCAACTGTTATGTCTTGTGACTCGCCGCTGGAGACCTATCAATTTCCCTCCGCGGGACTTGCACACGTCAAAATTCTGCCGTAACTTAGGAAGCCCTGCGAGGTCTGCCTCGCGTCGTGCAAACAGTTGATCGTGTACAACTAACGGAAGATTCATCCATGAGACGCTTTGCGCTGCCCACCTTAAGCCTCAGCCTCCTGCTCGCGGTGTTTTTTGGCGGATATTATCGTCCCGCCCAACCGTCGTTGAGCCTCATTCTGCCCGCTCCGGTCCAAACCGAGGCGGCCTCCGATTCGAAACTGTCTCCGATGGATGTCTGTTTTGCCCCCGGAACTCCTGACAGTGTGGTTGCCAGTGTGCAGCGGGCGATCTGGGGCCATGGCGCTCTCGATTACTTCCTCGGTGGACGCTGGAGTCAGACTGCGACCAACGGCAACACCGGTTCGGATGGTCATCCGATTACCCTGACCTACAGCTTTATCCCCGATGGAACAACCATAACGGATAACTGGGGATCTTCCGGCAGTGTGCTGTTTTCGCGGATGAACGCTCTGTTCGGCAGCCCGGCGGTCTGGCAGGCCAAGTTTGCACAGATCTTTGCTGAGTGGAGTAATGTCAGCGGCGTGCGCTATGTACAGGTGTCCGATGACGGCGCGGCATTTGGCAACTCGCGAGGAATCCTCGGTACCCGTGGGGACGTCCGGATCGGTTCCAAGACTCTGGACGGTGCCTCTAATGTGCTGGCCTATGACTTCTTCCCTGATATGGGCGACATGGTTTTGGATGCATCCGAGAACTGGGCGGAGGCGGGCGGAGACTACATCTTCCTGCGCAACGTGCTGGCCCATGAGCACGGCCACGGTCTTGGTCTCGAGCACGTCTGTCCTATCGAGCAGACCAAACTGCTGGAGCCGTTCTACACGTCGGCCTTTGATGGCCCGCAGCACGATGATATCCGCGCCGGCCAGCGTAACTATGGCGACCGCTACGAGCCGAACAACACGGCCGCCACGGCCACGCCCCTTGGCAGTCTGTCTCAGGACAGCACCGTCCAAACCGTCGGACTCGACCACACCAGTGACATCGATTACTACTCCTTTGCCGTTCCGGCTGGAAAGGGCTTCAACCTTGTTCTGCAGCCCGTCGGCCGCACGTATCTGAACGGTCAGCAGAACCAGGATGGAAGCTGTTCGGCGGGCACGCCGATCAATACCTTGAACAGTCTGAATCTTGATCTGGCGCTGTACGATGCCAGCGGAAACACGTTGCTGGTTCAATCCACGAGCCATGCCGCCGGGGAAGCCGAGAGCATCTTCCGGTACCCGGTTCCGGCTTCAGGCGCGAGCTACAAGGCGAGGGTGGTGGGATCAGGCTCCGACGCGGTGCAACTCTACCAGTTGGAATTCACGATTTACAACTTGTATGATCCGTATCTGTCTCTGAGTGCCATTGAATTTGACACCACTACCGTGCACGTTGAGCGGAATGTGACGACCTATCTCGTCAACAATTCGCCCAATACGCGGCAGATTACCGGCGTTGACGTCGTCGGGCAGTTTACGGTATCACCGTCCGCGCCGTTTTCCATTCCGCCGCATGACAGCACGGCCGTTACCGTGACCTTTACCGCAGCGTCATTGGGCACGCAGACAGGAACGCTGACCATTACTCATGACGGCCCGGGCGGCTCGCTACAGTGTCCCTTGACAGGTGTCGCGATTGGCGCGTGGTTGCAATTTGTGACCTCGAACACGGTGAATCTCGGATCGGTCCCGGTCGGCAGCGCGGACAGTACGCGCGTGCCCGTCCGCGTGATCGGAAATATGCCGCTGACGATCACCTCCGTGGATGTCCCGGCGCCGTTCGGTCTTCGCCTGAATCTTCCCTTGACCATTAATCCCAGCCAGACGGTGTTCTTTTATCCGCGCTATATGCCCACGGCTGAAGGCGCGGCCCAGGCGATGATCCTGATCCATCACAACGGGCTGTACTCTCCCGACACGATGTACGTCAGCGGCACGGCTACGCCCGCGGCAGCGGATGATCACCCGCTGCAACTGCCCGTGGCCTATCACCTCGCGCAGAACTACCCGAATCCGTTCAACCCCACCACGACGATCTCATTTGATCTGCCGCGCGCGACCGACGTTCGCTTGCAGGTGTATGACATTGAGGGGCGGCTGGTGAAAGAACTGGTTCACGGGACTCTTGCTGCGGGACGCCACGACGTGACCTTCGACGGCTCCAGGCTGGCTTCCGGTTTGTATTTTTACCGGCTGACCTCGCCCGAATACACGGCGATGAGCAAGATGGCGCTCATCAAATAAACGTTGAAACACTGAAAACCTGAAACGCTGAAATCGCCGAACATCTTTCCACGAAACATATTTTCCGATGGTTGACAACAACGATCCTTCCCGCATCCATATCACGTCGAAAATCTGCCTGACGCGCGACGTGGGGCTGCGCCGTACCCTGTTTGGCGGCAACATGATGGCGTGGCTCGATGAAGCCGCTTCGATTTATGCTCACGGCTGCACCAATGAAGAACTGATGGTCACACTGAAGTTCGGCGAACTGCACTTCCTGCATCCGGTGTTCGAAGGCCACATCGTCAACTTCTTCGCGTCCAACACCAAGGAAGGCCGCACCTCGATCAGCTTCGATCTGGAAGGCGTGACCGACAAGGATGTGCTGGTGGTGAAGACCAGTGTGGTCTTTGTGGCCGTAGATGAGCACAACCGCCCCAAACCCATTGCCAGATTTCAGAAGAAAACTGAACACTGAAAGGCTCTCGCATCTATGCCTTGTCTGGAAATTTCTCTTCCGCAGACCGAGCTTGAGATCAAACGGAATCTCATGGCCACCCTCACCGATATTGGAGTCGAAGTGGCGGGATTTGGCCGCGATGTCTTCCGCATCCGCTTTTGTGAATATGGCATTGGCGATGCCGGGATGGCGGGGAAGTTGTGGGACGGGGAGAACCATCCGTATCTGCATTTCCTGCTCTACTGCCCGCGCCTGAAGCGCAGCGTCAAAGCGCGGTTGATCAACACCATGAGCGCGGCCTTTGTGGAGATCCTGGGCAAGCCGGACTGGTTTCCGGTCTTCCACATCTGTGAGCACCCGTATGACAATATCGGCGCCAGCGGCAAACCGCTTACCGAAAAGTACCCGGAGCTGGCGGATCGTCATTTCTATTTCGAGCTGCCGAAAGACTGATTGTTCGCACATCTGCTGACTTTGTTGCGGTGAAAGGCGCCGAACTTGTGCCGGCTCTTTTCGAAACACCACGGGGTTACACCAGCAATTTGGGAAGGGAGCCGGCTATGAAGATCATTTCCGTGTTCGCTGCCGTACTTGTTGTGCTGAGCATCTGCCTGCTGGGGTGCAAGAGCAAAGATGAAGGCCACATCATCACAAATCCACCGGGAGTGTGGGTGACGGTGACCATGGATCGCGATACGCTGCGCTTTCTGCCCAATGACGTTGTGACGGCGCTGGGCGTGGCGGAGGTGACCAACACATCGGGAATTGTGCCGGGGATGAAGGTCAGTTTGAGTCTGCAGGGCACGACTATCGGGCAGATCGAGTATGTGAACACCGTGCTGCGCGACACGACCGATGAGAATGGGCAGGTGCATTTCCGGTTCGTGTGGTACGGCATCAATGAAAGCCTCGCCTTCAATACGGTTCGCGCACTCGCGGGCAGCGCGACGGGCGAGCGGCGCATTTATCTGCAACCCATCGGCTCTGGTTTTGTGGCTGTGACGGCCACACCCGACACGCTGCATCTTGGCGACGTGGAAGATGCCCGCACTGATTCTTCTCTGGTAATGATCACGCTGACGGACATAACGCACCGCCCGATTTCGAACGTGACGGTGCATCCCATCGTTTCGGGCGGTACGCTGCGCGCTTTTCCGCCGACAGACGTGGATGGCCGGGCCGTGAGCCGGTTCCTGCCCGGCGGCGCGGGCCGATTCTCTATTACTGTCAATGCCGCGAGTCTTACCTGTGACACGGCGTGGGTGGTGGCCGACACGCTCACCGTCACGGACGTGGGCAGTGTGCGGATGACTCTGGCGAGTGACACGCTGCACTTTGCCTGGGGGGATTCCGCGTCTGTGCTGGGGACTGTGCTGGTGCGGGGCGAAAGCGGCGTATCTTTGGCGGGTAAGCGCGTTCTGTTCTCCTTGTCCGAGCAGGTGGGGAGCATCCAATTCGAAAATGCGGCTTTGCGTGACACGACCGATATCACGGGCATCGTGCATTTCCGGTTTACAACCCACAGTGATGCAGGCCCCGGTTACAATGTGATCCGCGCGGAATGCGGCGGGCACACCGACAGCGCGACCGTTCACCTGATCATGCAGGGTGCAGAACCGGGATCACTGACTCTGTCGCTGAACCCCGACACGCTGCACACGCGCGGAGCCGTGGCCGATTCATTTCTTGTATCGGTGACGCTGCGGGATAACCACAGCTTGGGCATTCCCGGTAGGCTCATTCCCTTCACAGCGAGCAGTGGAATTCTGCGCGCCATGCCGCCGACGGACAGTGCAGGCCACACGTCCGGGTACTGGCATCTCTCCAACTATGGTGAACATTACGTGGCGGCCCACGTCGGTAGTCTGACGGACACGGCCTGGGCGGTGGTGGATTCCTTCCCTTATGATCAGGTCGCGTCCGTGCAGATCGTCATGCGCACAGACTCGGATACTCTCCGGTTCTTTCCCGGTGACTCGGCATGGGCGGAAGGATTTGTGCAGGTGCGCGACCTTCAAGGACGTGCCGTGCCGAATGCACAGGTAGACGTGTCAGAAGCCGAAAGTTTCATCGGCTTCCTTACCTTTCCGGACTCTTCACGCGATACGACGAACGCTCTTGGCCGGGTGAACTTCACCTTCCAGTCCAACCAGCAGACGGCGGGCTACACCGTCCTTCATGCGGCCTGCGGCGGGCACGAAGATAACCAGCCTTTGTGGGTGCGGCCCAGTCCGTATGTGCCCGGCAGCCTCATGGTTCAGGTATCGCCGGATACGCTGCACGCTCATGGAACGGTGCGCGATTCGGTGATGGTTGCGGCGACTGTGGTGGACACATCAAACATCGGCATTCCCGGCGCGACGGTTCACTTCTGGGCCAGCGCCGGTCATCTGAGTTCGTTTGCCCCCACCAATGCTTCCGGGCGAACTCTGGGTTACTGGCATCCGGGCGGCTATGGCACATTCTTTGTAGCCGGAAGTTTTGCCAGCCTTCTTTCTGTCGACACTTTGGTGGTCGATTCCCTTTTGCGGGGGCGCTGACCCACACTTCAATGTTTTAGAAGAGGCGGAATCCTGCGGTGATTCCGTCTCTTTCAACACAGTGGTGAGGGACGCAACTTTTGGGAGGGAACGAAAATGAAGAGCTTTGCCATGGTGGCCGGGTTGCTGGCTTTGGTGGGAATGGGATTGGTGGGGTGCCAGGAGGATGTGACGCATGACCTGCCTTATCGGCGCGGGTGCGGTTGGTATGGTGTGCAGATTGTCATGTTGAGTCCGACGGACACCTTGAGGTTTCTGCCGGGTGATTCGGCATCGGCACAGGGCTTTGTGGTGGTGAAAGATGCGGCCTCCGGTCTTGTGGAGCCGGGCGTGAAGGTGAATTTGTCGCTGCGGTATCCCGGTGTGGGTGTGCTGGAGTGCCCGAATGATACGACGAACAGTCTTGGCCGTGTGGATTTCGTTTTCCGGACCAATCGGCAGCCAGGAAACGGTTACAACATCATTCATGTCAGCGTCGGCAGCGCGGAGGCCGACTACAAGATTTGGATTCAACCGGTCTGCACTCTTCTCCCTGTGCCTCACATAGGACTCAGCCGTCGGCTTTTGACATTGCAGGACTCGGTTCAGGTCTCGTTTACCATCATTGACACCTCCGGTGTGGGTGTTTCCGGGGTGACGATTCCATTTACGGCTACGGGCGGGTACTTCTCGCCGGATCCATTTCCTCCCACCGACATCTCAGGGCGGACGGTCGGGCATTGGTATCCGACGGCCTATGGCTGGTTCATCATTTCGGCGCCGTGGAGAAATTTCACCGCAAAGGACAGCGTTTCCGTGGATTCAACCCTCGGCTTACGGTAATTTTCTCATCCCTGTTTGAGACCGCGCGGAAATCGACTTGATTTCCGCGTCATCACGGACGGACTTTGAGTTACGCAACTTGGGGAGGGAACGAAGATGAAACGCTTTGCAGCGATTGCTCTGCTGATGGTTTTGGTGGGCATGGGGTTAACGGGGTGTTACCCATCTAAAGACGACTCCATCATCAACAGAAGGTGTGGTGGGTATCTGCTTCTTCAGGTCATTCTGTTAACCCCCACGGATACGTTGAGGTCCATGCCCGGAGACACTGTTTCGGTGGCAGGATATGCCATTGCCAAGGAACAGGGTTCGGACTACGGGGTGGAAGGGACGCGGCTGGACCTCGAGCTTTCCGACCCTGATGCCGGATGGTTTGAGTTCACCGATTCTCATCGGGACACGACCAATAGCTTGGGACAAGTAAGTTTTGTGCTTCGCCATCGCGTGGCTGACCAACGTGTAACGAACACGATTCGTGCACGGCACGGCTCGGCTTTTGGCGAGTATACGATTTGGTTTGAGCCGACCATCGTTTTCGACGATCAAATACATTTGGGACTCAGCCGTCGGCATTTGACATTGCAGGACTCGGTTCAGGTCTGGTTTACCATCATTGACACCTCCGGTGTGGGTATTTTCGGGGTGACGATTCCATTTGCGGCTACGGGAGGATATTTCTCGCCAGATCCATTTCCTCCCACCGACATCTCAGGGCGGACGGTCGGGCATTGGTATCCGACGGCTTATGGCTGGTTCATCATTTCGGCGCCGTGGAGCAATTTCAACTTAAGAGACAGTGTTTTCGTGGATTCAACCCTCGGCTTACGGTAATTTACTCGGCACTGTTTGCGACCGCGCGGAAATCGACTTGATTTCCGCGTCATCACGAACGGACTTTGAGTTACGCAACTTGGGGAGGGAACGAAGATGAAACGCTTTGCAGCGATTGCTCTGCTGACGGCTGTAACGGGAATGGCATGGTGGGGATGCAACGACAAGTACCCGCCGATGCCACGGACAGACGGTCCAATTTTTCCGCGGATTGTCATGTTGACGCCGACAGACACCCTGCAAGCTTTCCCCGGGGATTCCGCTGCTGTTCAGGGTTACGTCAAAATGACGAACGGCGGGACAGGCTTGCCACAGTCCGACTTCAGAGTACATCTGTCACTGGTTCAGCCCGGTGTGGGCTTCATTGAGTATACTTCGGCGACGCAGGACACCACGGACGCCGATGGACGCGTTGACTTCGTCTTTCATACTAGATGCGCTGTGGGTGCCGGTTACAACATAATCCACGCGAACTATGGCAGCGTAGAATGCAATTACACGATGTGGTTTCGAGCCGCTACGACAATGGATGTCTTCGATACTGTCCATGTTGAGTTGCAGCCAGATACCGTGCATGTTCGCGGGGCCGGGCGCGCGGATTCTGTTAATGTCCGTGCGTGGACAGGGTGGCGCAGCGGCATGTCGGCTCCGGCAGGATTCAATGTTTCCATGACGCCGGAACAGGGAGTCCTGGACATGTGGCAGCCAACAGACGACAATGGCACGGCTATCGGTTTATGGTTTCCGCCAGCAACACCGAGCCGGTATTACTTCATCAGCGGGTGTCGGGGTGGGAGGAGCGACACTGCGTGGGTGACGGTCCTTCAGTAGTTTAAGTAAGTTCGAACTTAGTATAACTTCATGCAAACAGGTTTCATTTTCGGCATCCTCGGCGCACTGCTGCTGCTGATCGGTGTCTTCGTGCCGCTGGTCAGTGTTCCGGTGTATGGCGGCATCAATCTTCTCCAGCTTCAGCAGCCGGTGGCTATTGCCCTGCTCTTGCTGGCGGCGGCGCATTTGATCTTCTGCATTAACAAGGTCTCTTGGGGGCTGTATGCCACCAAGATTGGTATTCTGGCGGCTATTGGTTTCGGGATCTATCGTGGCTGGGACAGAATTACGGGCAACACAAATTTCATTTCCAGCCTTCTGAAGCCGATAGTCAAGATACACTGGGGAACCGGATTGCTGGCGGCGGGTATACTTATCTTAATGGCTGCCGCCGTTCCGCGCGCCCCTGTGCCGCCTCCCAAGCCCGAGGCACCGTCCCAAGTGCCCGAGGTGAAGGAGGAATAGAAGAGTGTCCCCAACCGGAAGTGACGAATCCAGCACGCGGGAGCGTGCTGGTTAGTATTCCATATGCAGAGTTCTTTCAAATTCCCCCATTTTCTATTTCCCATTTTATCCCATGCCTACAACGACGCCGCGACGACGAACACTCGACTCCATAGCCGCCTCAGCGCCATCACCGGATGGCAATGGAAAAATCGCTCCCGCTCTGGCTGACATTTTCGGCCAGAATGTTTTTTCTCTGGCGGCTATGCGACAGGTGCTGCCTAAGGCCGTATATCAGCATATGCTGCAGATTCGCGAGACCGGCAGTCCGCTCGATCCGGCGCATGCCGATGTGATTGCCGCGGCCATCAAGGACTGGGCCATGGCCCGTGGGGCGACGCACTTCTGTCACTGGTTCCACCCGCTGACGGGACTGTCCGCCGAAAAGCATCTGTCCTTTTTGATTCCTACGGCGGAAGGCGGAGTGATTACCGAATTTGCCGGAAGCGATCTGTTGCAGGGCGAGCCCGATGCATCGAGCTTTCCTTCCGGCGGTATCCGTTCGACCTTTGAAGCGCGCGGCTATACGGGATGGGACTGCACCGGCGACGCCTTTTTGATGGAAGGCACCAGCGGCAAGACGCTGTGCATTCCCAGCGTGTTCATCGGCTATGGCGGTCACGCGCTGGACAAGAAGACTCCGCTGTTGCGCTCGATGGACGTGCTGAACCGCGCGGCGCTGCGGGTGCTGCACCTGTTCGGGAATACGGCTGCACGGCATGTCACGACCACCCTCGGCTGCGAGCAGGAATATTTCCTGATCGACCGCCGCTGGTATCTGCTGCGGCCCGACCTGGTCACCGGGGGGCGCTCTCTTTACGGCGCGCGACCGGCCAAGGGGCAGGAGATGGAGGACCACTATTTCGGAACCATTCCGGAGCGCGCGCTGGCCTTCATGGAGGACGTGGAACGCGAGCTGTATAAGCTGGGCATTCCGATTACGACGCGCCACAACGAAGTTGCGCCGTCGCAGTATGAATTCGCGCCGGTCTTCGAGCGCGCGCCCATCGCCGCCGATCACAACCAGCTCACCATGACCATGCTGATGCGCATTGCGCGGCGGCACGGCCTGGAATGTCTGCTGCACGAGAAGCCTTTTGCGGGTATCAACGGCAGCGGCAAGCACAACAACTGGTCCATGTCCGACGACCGGGGCAATAACCTGCTCGAGCCGGGCCACACGCCGCACGAGAACGCGCAGTTCCTGGTGTTTCTGACGGCGGTGATCCGGGGCGTGCACATTCATGCCGATCTGCTGCGCGCGGCAGTGGCCACTCCGCAGAATGATCACCGCCTCGGCGCCAATGAAGCTCCGCCGGCGATCATCAGCATTTTCCTCGGCGAGAAGCTGACCGAAGTGGTGAAGGATATTATTTCCGGCACCGAGACCGCGGCCCGTACCAAGAGCTTTTTGAATATCGGCGTGTCCTCGCTGCCGCCGCTGCCCCGGCATGATTCCGACCGCAACCGCACCTCGCCTTTTGCCTTTACCGGAAACAAATTCGAATTCCGCGCCGTGGGATCGAGCCAGAATATCTCCACCTCCAACGCCAGCGTGAACGCGATTGTCGCCGAATCTCTGAGCGTGATGGCCGATGCAATCGAAAAGGAGACGGCCGGCGGCAAGAGCCTGAACGATGCCGTGCGCGCGGTGATCCAAAAAGAGCTGCGCGAGCACGAAGCCATCATCTTCAACGGCGACAGCTATTCGGAAGCTTGGCATATCGAAGCGGCCAAGCGCGGACTCCCCAATCTGCGTTCCTGCGTCGAGGCTCTTCCCGCCTACATCACGCCGAAAGCGGCAAAGCTTTTTACCGGACAGGCGATTCTGAGCGAAGAGGAGCTGCAGAGCCGCTACCGCATCAAGCTCGAGCATTACATCAAGGCGATCACCATTGAAGCGGCGATGATGTCCAACATTGGCCGCACACTGATTCTCCCTGCGGGGTTCGGATATCAGGACAGTGTTGCGTCCGCCGTGAATTCTGTCCGGCAGGTACAGAAAGAGGCCATGCTCCCGGAGCAGACAGACTTTGTCGCCCGGGTCTGTGCCGCTGTGGCACGGATGCAGGCGGCCCTTGACCGGCTCGACCGTGTCCGGGCCGAGGCCGATGGGATGGAGGAGGACCTCTTGGGCAAGGCCGAATTCTGCCGACACACCATTCTTGCCGCCATGGACGAGGCCCGTGCCTCTGGAGACGCGCTGGAGCTGCTGGTGGACGATGCCCTCTGGCCTCTCCCAAAATACCGCGAAATGCTTTTTATTGAGTGAACGCAAACTTGTTCTGTTTCGGAACACGCGGCTGATAGAAATCGTAATGGAGCATTTTGAGTGAACACTGTGGCGAAAATGGAATTCTACACCTGTTTGCTTGCATTTGCTGTAAACGACGGGGACATCATCTATTCAGACCACTGGATTTTGACACGAAAATTGCGTATATTTTCACGAACATGAGTCCGGCGGGGTCCGGCTCCACACATCACACCTAAGTTTTGAGGATAAAATGGCCGTAGTTTCTCCACCCAAACCTAAAGCCGAATCCGTGGCCAGCACCTTTCCGGCTGACAAGCTGGTCGAGGCGATTGATGCCTGCCGTTGCATTCGGTCTGGCGATACCGTTTTCATTGGTTCCGGTTGCGCGGCTCCGACGCTGCTGATCGAGGCGATGGCCTCGCGGGCCCCCGAGCTGCACGATGTGGAAGTGATCCACATTTTGACCTTCGGCCCGGCGGCTTACATGGCTCCGGAAATGGCCGGCCACTTCCGTCACAATGCATTTTTCACGGGCGGCAATGCACGCAAGCCGGTTAATGAAGGCCGCGCGGACTACACTCCCATTTTCCTTGGCGAAATCCCCGGACTGTTCCTTAGCGGACAGAAGCTGGTGGATACGGTGCTGGTGCAGGTCTCGCCGCCCGACGCCCACGGCTTCTGCAGCCTGGGTATCGACTCCGCCGCCACGCTGAGCGCGGTGCGCGTTGCCAAGTATGTGATCGCGCTGGTCAATCCGCAAATGCCGCGCGTCTACGGTGAAAACTTCATTCACAAATCCCGCTTCCACCGCATGATCAACTTCGACACGCCGCTTCATGAGCTGCCGAAGGAGCCGGTGAGCGATCTGCACGCCAAGATCGGCCGCTACATTGCGGACCTGATTCCCGACCGCGCCTGTTTGCAGCTCGGGATCGGCGGTATCCCCAATGCCGTGCTCAGTTTCCTGCATGACAAGAAGGACCTCGGTATGCATACCGAGATGTTCTCCGACGGCGCCGTGGAACTGGTCAAGGAAGGCGTGATCACCTGCCGTTGCAAGAATATCAACAAGGACAAGATGGTCGCGGCCTTTGTGCTGGGCTCCCGCGCCTTGTTCGATTTCTGTCACGAGAATCCGATGGTGGAATTCCGCCCCGTGGACTACACCAACGATCCGTTCCAGATTTCGCGCAACGACAATATGGTCTCCATCAACTCCGCGATTTCGGTCGACATCACCGGCCAGGTGAATTCCGACTCCATCGGCCACAGCATCTACAGCGGTTTCGGCGGCCAGGTGGACTTCATCCGTGGCGCCGCGCGCTCCAAGGGTGGTCTGCCGATTATGGCTCTGCCGTCCACCACGAAGAATGATACGGTCTCCAAGATCGTCTTCGAACTCGAGCCGGGCGCCGGCGTCGTCACCACCCGTGCCGACGTCCACTATGTCGTCACCGAGTTTGGCGTCGCCTATCTGCACGGCAAGACGTTGCGTGAACGCGCTCATGCCCTGATCGGCATTGCGCATCCCAAGTTCCGCGATGAGCTGCGCTCGCAGGCCAAGAAGGTGAATATCATCTAAGAGAATCCCGATCCCAACACCGGGTGAAGAACAGCAAACCCTCCCAGACTTATGGGAGGGTTTGCTGTTTATCGGCACATGCGCAAAGAAACGGGCGACCCAGTGGGCCGCCCGTTCAAGTTCAAAGCCTTCAAGGTTCGCGCTTACTTGAGGAGCATCGCCTTCTGTGTGAAGTGCACATCTCCGACGCGGGCCTGAATGAAGTAGAGACCGGAGGACAGTCCGGCGGCATTCCAGGACAGCGCGTGATTTCCGGCTGCGAATTGGCTCGAGGCAAGCTGCGCCACTTCGCGTCCGAGAATGTCGAATACCGCAATGTCGACTTGCGATGAGCGCGCCAGAGTGAAGCGGATGGTCGACATGGAGTTGAAGGGATTGGGGTAGAGGGGCTCGAGGGCGAAATCCGAGGGTGCAACCTTTGGATTACCCGCACCCAGTGTGGCCCAATCGAAGCAGGTGTTGCCCCGGGCAGTGGAGGCCTTGGCAAGCAGGTCGGTAAAGTCGAATAGCGAAGGATCGATCACCTGATTGGAAGGCTGCGGGTGCTCGGGATTGTGGAAGTTCAAGCCGCCGACATAGGCCATCCACACATCAATCCGTTCGCCCGGAGCCAGTTCGGTGTGGTCCCCTACGTGGCTTCCCAAGGGGCCCAAGGAGAGTAGATAACGGGTGTCATAGCCGTTGGCGATATCGGGTGCGTTGGGCGACGGCGAGGCCGTGGACCACGCCTGCGGGCCCTGCGGGTGCTCCCCGATCCACTCGGCGTCATTCACGTGAAGCTGATCGAAGTCGATTTCACCGTTGCTCATGACCTGATATTTACGCAGGTCTCCCATCGGCGTGCCATAGGTGTTTGTCCAGCCCATACCGGCGCTGTCACTTTCGGCATAGGAACGCCATGCCGGGCCGTAGTCCAGAGTTGCATCGCCGTTGGAGATCCACCAGTTGTAGGACAGACGCTGATAGGACTGAGTCGGCGTGAGGAACATCATTCCGGTCACGTGCGGGGCGACAAACGGGCCACTGGTCTGGTTCGGATCGCGGCCATCGTTGTCGGCGATGTAGGCTATCTGCTCCGTCGGCTCGAAACCGGTAAGATCATCCACGTGCTGATTCAGCATATCACTGCGGCCCACGTCGCCGTCCACATACTGGCCGACGTACATATCGCGCAGCGTGCTCGACCCGATGTTCTCGATCACATAATGCAGCCAGTAGATGTGGCTGCATCCGGAAGGACGCATGTCCCCGCTGATCTGGGTAACTTTTACGCCGAGCGGACGGTGCGGGCCATCGACCGGATCGTCCGAAACGTATTGCTGATCCGACAATGTGTCCGTGTAGACCGCCACGAGTTCATGGTCAGCCGATGCGGACTCACTGTGTACGTTTTGACCGAAGCAATCGACGGTGTCCAGCCGCGAACGCTCATTGATACCATTCTCGGGACCTTCACCGGGCCAGAACTCCATAATTGCCGGATTCAGCCAGCCGTCCGTAGCGGTGGAAACGCGCGGAATATAGTTGCCGCCGACATCCACCTTTGCACCGATCCACAGCCCCGCCTGAAACAGATACTGTTGCGAGGAACCGCCGGGCATTTCACACTGCGGAGCCCAAGGGTTGGGTGAGCACGGATCATCCAAGGCCGTCATCATTCCCGGCCCGTCATTGCCCATATACCCGTAGTTCGTGAAATTCACCCACATGTCGTTCCACCGGTCTACCCGGTTTTGCGCGTTGGGCCGCGCGAAAGGTTGGGCGATGGCGGAAGAGAGCACAAACAGGGCACAAAGCCCTGTCAGCAAGAGGATGGAAACTGTCCGCATCTTGACCTCCTTGTCGTTAAAGCACGTTGACAGACTACAGAGGAAATCCTTACCGTATAAAATACAGCATGAAATTTCAAAAGTCAAGAGAAATATATCAAATTACCTGAACAGTCGATCCACTACTCCTTTGCGGACATCATCGTTCATGATGTGTGTGCCATTTCACAAATCGGCTCAAAACTGCATGGCGAGCCGGAAGTTAGCGACTGGCAGAAGGTTCCTACCGGAGCAGCAGCGCCTTCTGCACCGCACTCTGACCGGCGGCAATTGCCCGGACAAAATATACCCCCGAGGACAACCCTGAAGCATCCCACCGCACCTCATGGTGGCCCGCGGAAAACGTGCCCGCGGCCAGCGTCTGCACCAGCCGCCCCATCACATCATAGACGTTGATCTGGGTCATCCCTGCGCGACTCACATCAAACCGAATGCGGGTCGATGCATTGAAGGGATTGGGATAGACAGGGGATAGGGTGAACTCGACAGGCGGAACAGAATGCGATTCCCGGGCGGCTAACCACGGTCTGCCGAGTCCGAGCCTCGCCGTCTGCACGTGGGCGCGCAAATCGGTGAGGTCAAACAGTACAGGATCAATGACCCGGTTGCCGGGCTGTGGGCGTTCGGGATTATGGAAATTCAAACCGCCGACACAGGCCATCCACACATCGCACTCTTCGCCGGGATTCAAGCGGTAGATCCGGCGTCCGCTCTGATCAGTGTAATCATACACTCCCGTCGGTCCCACGGACAGCAGAGCACGTGCGTAAGAACCGTTGGCGATGTCGAACGCATTGTCGGGATAATCCGCGCGACTCCACACCTTGCCCTGTTGCGGATGACCGGCAATCCAGGCCGAATCGGCGGTGCGAGCCTGATCATAGTCCTGCTCGCCATTCGACATCAGTTGGTACTTGTGCTCATCGCCCATCGGAGTGCCAAACAGGCGAGTCCATCCCAGCTCCATGCTGTCGCGCAGGGCGTAGTCTTCCCAAGCAGGGCCGAAATCATGCTCGACTTCGCCGTGGGACATCCACCAGTTGAAAGACAGTCGTTCGCGGTTTTCCGGATCTGTCAAAAAACAGAATCCCACGGCATTCGGCACCGTGAAATTGTTGCCTGTCGAATCGCCTTCGCGACGTCCGTCATTGTCGCAGTGATAGGCGACGTTGCTGGCGGGATCGAACCCGAACAGGTCGTCGTCGGAATGGCTTTCGGACGGATCGCGCACTTCGCCTTCCAGCAGAACTCCCAGATAGAGGTTCTTCAGAAAATTGCTGGCGATGTTTTCGAGGTGGTACCTGATCCAGTAGATGTGATTGCCGGGAGCGTCCATCATCGAGTACGTGGTGCGGGTAATTTTGACACCCAGCGGCCGGTGTCCACCGTCTATCGGATCATTCTCCACAAAGCCCGGATCGCGGAAGGTATCGGCAAATACCGTGGTGAACTGGTGGTCGGCCAGCGCCGCCACATCGTGGATATTCTCATCATGGCAGTCGACGGTGTCGCGCCGCGACGTCTCCACGATCCCGCTCTCCGCTCCGCTTACTGGCCAGAGTTCATTGATGGATGGTGACAACCAGCCGTCCGTGGCCGTGCTTACGCGCTTGGTTTCAAAGCCCTGTTCGATAATCAGTCCGCCCACCCACAGCGCGGCATAACCCAGATATTGCTGTCCGGAACCGCCGGGCAGTTCGAGGCCAGGCACGCGGTTGCTGTCACACGGATCTCCGCCTTCAAAGCCGAAGAGGCCCATATCGTTCTGCATGGAAGTCAAGCCTGTCCAACGATCCGCCCGGGCGTGCACCTGCTGAGCCAGAGTGGCGGTGGACAGAATAATGACTAAGGTAAGGGTGGTCAGGATCTTTGAAGTGGGGCTCATGATGACCTCGATGTATGAATTCCCGTGTGCTTTCACAAGGAATAGGCGTATGAGACAAGATACAACACGCAACACCGGAAGTCAAGCGGGATATCCATATGCAAAAGCAGCGGGCTTGACGCCCGCTGCTTAGGATGTGTCATGAGTGATGGCGGTCAGCGCCGGGCTTTGACCACATAGGTGCCGCGCGTACTGTCAGTGGGCACCGGGATTACGACTTGTGTCGCGGTGGTCGTGGTGATGCTGTCCAGATGCCCCGTATTGGCATCGCTGCGCCACAAGGTGTACCCCGCCGGACTGATAGGGAAGCCCAGCGTATCCTGCGTCACAGCATCCCAGCGGAAACGCAGACCGACGTCGGGCACGTTGTAGGCGGTGAGGCCGGCAACGGCGCGCGGCTGCACCCAAAGCTGTCCGGGGCGCGGCCAGTCATGCAGGGAGTCATAGGCCATCGTGGCAAGCTGTGCCGAAAGCGTGGTCATGCCTGCCGAGTCCGGGTGTCCCGCCGTGCGCCAGACGGCCAGAGCCGAATCGGCGCGTTGGAAAATCCGGTCTTCAAGCGGGTACGTGGCGGCCAGCACTCCGCCACCGTGTCCATCCACCAGCATGTAGGTATCGAGAGTGTCATGGAAGCCGGGCTGATGCTGCGCCAGCGTTTTGATGCGCAAGCCCACATCACACAGCGGCGCCGTGGAATCGCCATTTACTTCCGGCGGGGTGGTGCGGGAGGCGACCCAGAAGGGCAGCGCCACGCCGTATTGCACGGCCATCGGGAAGGCCCACAGCGTCGACAACATCGGGTCTTCATTGGTCTGCACACCTTCAATCACACAGGCCGAAACTGACAACCGCCGGCATACTGCGCCATAGGTGGAAATCCACCCGCGCGGCAGTCCGCCTGATGTCCCCTGATAGGGCAGCGGATAGGGGTTAAGTCCGTTTTCATTGTGCAGATCGCGCGCCACGGTGCGGCAGATAAATTTCGCCGTCAGACTGTCCCCGGCCACCGCATTTTCGATGAACGTCTGCGCCCGGTTATGCCGGTAGACGCCGATGCGTCCGGTTTGAGTGCCTGCATAGGAGAAATTCGACCGTACCAACACGCCGGTGCGCGTATCCGATGTGTCGTTGCAGTCATACCGGATGTAGGAATGGGCAAAGGTCTCGAACATGGATGCGCCGCCTTCAGCGTCAATCACGCCGAAGATTGCCGGCTGAGTGTGGCCGTGAATGCGGGTCGAGTCGAGGATTGTCTGAAACTGATTCACCGTCGCGCAGGTGCGCAGCGCCAGCTTGATAATTGTGCCGTCATCGTCCGAACCCGGCACGGTATCCTGCGTGTTCCAGTTATTGGCATCTTCGATGGCAAAGCCCACGCTGTTCACGCCGCCCCATGCCTGCGTATTGTCGTGTGCATTGGCGATGGTGACATACGGGTAGGTGCCGTCATTGAAATAGACAATTTCCTGATCGGGCTGGGAGACGTCACGGTTCTTCCAGAGCAGCGGCCGGCCATTGGCCGTGGCGAACCCGGCGATCACCGCCGTCGTACACTGGCCGTTGTCCACCAGTTGTTCTTCGGCGGGAGTGGTAAGCTGAATATCGCCGCACACCAGTACAGCGGTCAAGCATGCCACAGCTAAAATAGCCATCAAACCAAAACGCGTATCGAAGGGGAGCATTGGAAGATCCCGCTCCTTTCTAATGGCTGTTATCAGTGTTCGGGTTTGCCTTGAGACTTCCCGCGGCGGCAAGACCCGCGCGCACCATCAGGTCCACAGGAATCGGATCATATACCTGGCCATCCACCACCAGAGACTTGTGGAGATGCCCTTTGCCGCGCGGCCCTGCCGGGCAGGCCGGACAGATTTTGCCCTGTGTCGCAGCGCCGTTCAGCCAGCCATCTACAGGAACATTACCCATCCAAATCTGACCGTTGGCAAGCTCCGGATTGGCCGTATCGACCTCGGCCTTCTTTTCCACCAGTTCGACACGGATGCCTTTGGCGGCCAGCTCTTTGGTCAATTTTTCGAAGGCCTTCTGAATATCCTTTGCCTGTACTGCGGTATTCTGGCAGGCGAGACAGGCATCCGTATCTGCCTTCTGCCACTGAATTACCAGCGTCAGGGGAGCCCCCTGCTTGGAGCACGCCGCCAGAATAAGCACCAACAGAGCACCAAATATCAGGAATTTTTTCACCGAAATTCACCTCGGTTAGGGAATTTACTGCAATTCACCGGCCAATGCCATAACGGTGGCACTGCCTGGAATCACGACTGCTACCATCCAAAATACACAATTAGTGCCCCGAGCGCAATATGTCTAAAGCAGAAATCCCAAGAGAATCTCCTGGGATTTCATAAGCAGAGCGTTCTGCACAAACCGCGCTTTATGCGGCCATAATTCAAACAGTTGAAAGGGTCAAGTTCGCAGCGGCAGGGTGTCGCCCTTTCGGCTATTGTGCCATCAGTCCAACTTGCCGAAATAGGTCTCAAACCGGCCCGCTTCGCCCTGCCGTGTCCAGGTGGAAAGCCCCTGTTGCCTGCCCATCTCCACCAGCGGACCGGGTACGAAGGGCGTGACCAGCAAAAAGATTTGCCCTGCCTCCAGCCCCGACAACTCTTGCAGCACTTCCGCTTTGGGATGATGTCCTTGCGCCAGCAGCGGGCGGGCATCTAATTCTTTGACCACCTCGCCGCTCTTCACCCAATCGGGAGCATTGCCGATGGAGCGGCCCGAGGGAGCCGTTTCGGTAACTCCCGCCGCCTGACGCAGGGTCATCACCAACGTCACGGGAGAGGAGTTGTTGGCGGTTGCCGCCTGTTCGAGGGTCAAGGTTCTGGACACCACGTCGCGCAGGGTTGCCGAGGTAAGCCGGGCAAAGCTGGGGACGAGATCATTTACCACCGCCCCAAGCTGGGGATAAGCGGCGAGCACGTCATAAAGCTTTGCATCGGGTGTAATGCTGATGGTCTGTTCGGGCATGACTCAGGCCTCTTCGGTTTCATAGTTCAGCAGCCGCCGCTCGCCTTCGAGTGCGCGGTAGCGTGTCAAATCCATCGTTACTTCCACGGTGCCGAGATAGTCTCCGGCTTCTCCGCGGACCGCATAATAGCTGATGTGCACGAACTTCGGTCCCATGTGAATCCAGAACTCGGCCTTGTCCTGCCGTCCGGCGCGGAAATCGTCGAGGATCTGATTGACCACATGCACGCTCTTCGGGGGATGGCAGAATTGCACCTGCCGTCCGATAATCGCGCGGTCCCGCTGGAAAATCCGCTCTTTGCCCAGCGAGAAGTAGCGCACGGTGTCGTCTTTGTCGACAAAGGTGATGTCTACTGGAAGGGCATTGAACAGCGCCGCCAATTGAGCGACGTCGAAGCTCCCCGTAGGCAGTACAATTCTCCCTTTGGGAATATCGCCGCCTTCGGTTGCGGGCAGATTCTCCGGCACCCAGCGCACCGATGGATCATAGAGGCAGAAGCCGATTTCCGGGCTCTGCTCGGCAATCTCATACCATTCGGTATCCGACAGCAGGTCCATGCACATCGGCAGCAGAATCTGGGATTCTTTCACAATCATGTTCGAAACGGCTTCCAGTGCTGGGCGGAAGGACAACTGCACCAGCGCGCGTGCCTGATCCGCGTCGACGACATCGGAGAGCTTGAAAACCTCGAAGGTCCCTTTGATCAGCGAGCGAACCTGGTCGTCCTTGCCCCACATGACCGTCGGGGGTCCGGTAATCCCCTGCTTTTCCATGTAGGGGAAAAGCAGGTTCTCCTTGCGGCGGTAGTGCTTGTCCACCTCCCACAGTTTGCCGAACAGTTCATGGAGCCGCTCGAAGGGCTCCGCTATACTGGCGGCCTCTGTTGCGGCTTCAATTTCGCCGAAGACCTCCTCGGCATCTCCGATCAGCTCCTCAAGGGCATTGTTCTCCTGTGTGAAGGTATCCACCGGATGGCCGGGAGGGGCCGCCTTGACGCCGGAAAGGTCAATTTGGCCCTTCAACGCCGCCGAATGCACGTCGCACATCCGCAGAACTTCCTCCTGCGGCAGACCTTCGGAAATCAGCTCCTGCTCGACCTGCACCACATCCCCGTAAGGAATCTGCCCCATCAGCCTGACGAGCTGGCTTTTGACGACCTCGGGAGCCGCGCCCTTATGCAGCTCCAGAATCATATGTTTAAGCAGATCTTTCCGTTTTTTTGAATTGTCAATCAATTCACTCATCTATGTGCTCCGGTTAATGGACGGGCTGACTGGGTCTTGCCTTGTTGGACGAACAGATCCAATATACGGTCTGGGAAGCTGGCGGTTTTGATCCGATAATAAATTCCGGCATTTTCTGGCCGGGAACATCGGAGGGGTTCGGGTGTTTGCAATAGAAAGCTCACGGGCAGAAAATACCACAAAGAGTTTGAATAATACGTTCAAAAGCTGTAAATTAGACCCTTCATTGTGCATTCACCCATTTCAGCTCCTAAAGTTCTGAGCCATGGCAAAACCTGAAGATACAGTCCGTCGCCGCACATTGGCCATTTTGGTCGGGGGCGGTCCTGCTCCCGGAATCAACGGTGTGATCCGCTCGGTGACCATTGAGGCGGTGAATTCCGGCCTCCGGGTGATCGGCATCTACGATGGGTTCAAATGGCTGGCTAAGGGAGACGCCCGTACGGTCGATCTGGATATCGAGACCGTCAGCCGGATCCACTTCCTCGGGGGTTCCATGCTGCGGACCAGCCGGGAGAACCCGACCGATTCCCAATCCAAGATGGACGCCATGCTGCGGGTCCTCACTCAGCTCGAGGTAGATTACCTCGTGACGATTGGCGGGGATGACACAGCTTTTACGGCGCACAAGGTGGCGGAACTGGTGGGGCAGCAGCTTCAGGTGGCGCACGTTCCGAAGACGATTGACAACGATTTGCCTCTGTCGGGTGAAATGCCGACCTTTGGCTTTGAAACGGCTCGCCATGTGGGTTCGGATATTGTCCGAACGCTGATGGAAGACGCGCAGACCACGAACCGCTGGTATTATGTGGTTACCATGGGGCGCAAGGCGGGACATCTGGCGTTGGGGATGGGCAAGGCCGCCGGGGCGACGCTGACCATTATCGGTGAAGAATTCCGCGACCGCAAGATCAGCTTCATGACTATCTGCGACATCCTCGAAACCTCGGCGATCAAGCGCCTGGCGATGGGCCGGCCCTTCGGCACGGCGGTGCTGGCCGAGGGTTTGCTGGACCGGATCGACAAGAATGAGCTGATGCGGGTAGCGGATCTGGACTATGACGCCCACGGCAACATCCGCTTCTCGGAGATTGACCTTGGCCGGATGCTGAAGAATGAAGTCAGCCGCCGTCTGAAAGAGCGCGGAATCCCCACGATGATCGTCGCCAAGGACATCGGCTATGAGCTGCGCTGTGCGGAGCCGATCCCCTTTGACCGGGAATATGTACAGGATCTGGGCTACGCCGCGGTGCGCTATCTGCTGAACGGCGGAACCGGCGCGATTGTTACCATTTACCGAGGCAAGATCATCCCGTTGAATTTCGAGGATCTTACCGAGCCGTCCTCGGGCCGGTTGCGGATCCGGCAGGTGGATATCGACTCCGACAGTTACAAAGTGGCGCGGCAGTATATGGTGCGGCTTGAGCCCGCCGACTTTGCCGAGGTCAAGTCCATTGCGCGGCTGGCGCTGATCGGCAAACTCTCCCGCGAGGAGTTCGAACGCCGCTTCCGGTATCTGATCAACGATCCTCCGGTCAAATCGGAAGCCGAGGAGGCCGCGCGCGCTGCCACCGTCAACGGAAAGAAATAGCCGTAATAAGCATGACATGAAAAACCCTCCGGAAGCGGAGGGTTTTTCATTGGGTTCGATCTTACTATGGTGACGACTCACGTCACAAGGTTCGCGTCTTCCGTCTTTGCCGCATAGCCCAGCAGTACGCGCAGCCGCTCGAGTTGGTACTCGGAGATCGCGCTTAGATCTTCAACCTGCGTAAAGCTTGCATACGACGCGGCGAGCATTCGCGCGCGCTCGGTCTTCGCCGGTTTCGGATCCGCCAGCGCATGCAGCGCCGTCATCGCGTAGAGCAGCCGCAGCAGATGATTGAAGCTCTCCCGGTTGAACCACATGACCTGGCCGTAGAGATGCGCGCCAATCAGCCTGAGTACCGCCGGATCATTCAGCATGGTGACTACGCCGAGGAAGCGGCGCGATGCGGCGAAGCTGCGCGCCATCTCATGGTACTCGAGCAGCACGCGCACCTGTTCCACCTCATACCATGCCTGACTCTCCGTCGCCCCCAGCTCTCTGAAGGTGCGTTGCAGCACATCCGACAGCAGCCAGGTATCCAGCTTATCGGGAACACTGATCGTAGCCAGCCAACCGCACAGCACGCGCCAGAACGATTCGGAAGCGGCAAGCCGGGCGGGCACACAGCGCACCAACTGATCGCGCGCGGCCTTGTGCGCCTGCGTGCGGTCAAAGGCCATCTTTTTCGCAGGGGCATGCAGGCACAACGCGGCGTCCGTCAACAGAGTGAGCTTTTCGAGGCTCTCTTCCACATCTGCCACTGCGCCGATGGCTGCTGCCTGCTCAAGGAAGGGCCGCGCCGCCTCGACGAAGCTCGCCACCCGTGCGGCGCTCGAGGCTCCTTTTGCCTGCGATGCCGAGGACTCCAGCAAGGATTTGAAACGGTCCGCCGAAGCGAACTTTTCGAAGGCGGAAATGACCGGAGCGTACACCACGCGCTTGAATTCGCGTTCGATAGACGGTACACCGCGGCCTTGCAGGGCATCACACAGCCGCGACCAGTGCCCGGATTCATCGTCCTTTAACTCGCGGATGTCCGTGAACACCTGGCATTGATACGCCTTCAGGCTCACAAACAGTCCCTGCGAAGCCAGATCCGTGGCGCGGCGCAGATATTCCAGTCCCGACAGGTGATCCCGCAGAATGTAATATACTCCGGGCTCATGCTTCAGATCCAAGCCTTCGCTCAGCGTCTTCTGGATCAACTGCTGGCCGTCACCTGGCACGGCGAAGGCCGCTGAGCGGTGAATCCAGCCGCTGGTCTCCGCATACTTGTTGTGGAAGACCACCAGCGCCCGCGCGTCTCCATAGCCATTGGAGAAGGCGAACACGTTTTCGTCGACCTCGCCATTATTGCGGAAGACATCATACAGCACAAAATGGTCCGCGCCGCTGAAGAGATGCCGTTTGCGCAGGATGGGGAAGAGGTCGCGCTCGTGGCGGTGCACCAGTTCCTCATCGGGCAGCTCATCATAGTAGGCGCGCTGATATTCGTGCCCGTATTTTTCGGTGTAGCCCTCAATCTGCCCGTGCCCGAACATCGGGAGTCCCGGCATGGTGGCCATCATGATCGCCACGCCGAAATACTTGTCCCCTTTGCCGAACTGCGCCACTGCCGTGTCTTCGTCGGGATTGTTCATGAAGTTGACGAAGCGCTGCAAGATGCGCGGGTCGAACTCCAGCAGGTTCTTGATGACCTGGCGGTATTTGGCGTTCTCTTCGAGCTTCAACATGTTCATGAACGCGCTGTTGTACACGCGGTGCATGCCCAAGGTGCGCACAAAGTACCCTTCGAGCAGCCAGAAGGCTTCGGCCAGCAGCAGCGTCTCGGGCTCCTGCTCGGCCACGCGGTCTACCACCTGCCGCCAGAACTCTTCAGGCATCGCACGGTCGAACTCATCTTTGGTCAGGCCGAACTGCGAGCGCGACGGAATCGCGCCGCCCGTCCCCGGCTCGGGATACCATAGCCGCTGATAGTGCTTCCTGGTCAGCGTCATCGCCGCGTCGAAGCGCAGGATCGGAAAACGTTTCGCCACGTCGATAATCTGCTGAATCATCGCCTCGCGCACTTGGGGAATCAGGAAATTGAGCTGTGCGGTGTCATTCCACGGCATGCTGGTGCCGTCATTGCCGTGATAGATAAAGCGCGTATCCCCGTTGCGCTTGTCCACCCGCTGAAACACCACCGCCGCATCGGTCTGCCGCCAGTAACCGTCTTCGATGCGGATCGAAATATCGGGGTCGTCGGAAAGATCCGGTCCGGTGAAACTGTACGCACCGTATGGAGAATAGTTCAGTTGAATAAACCAGTCGGGATGCATTCGCGTCCACACCGAATCAATGCCCATGTGATTCGGCACCAGATCGCTGGCGAGGCGAATTCCCCGCTTCAGGGCGCGTTCCCGCAGATTATCCAGCGCTGCATCGCCGCCTAAGTCGGCGCTGATCCGGTACTGATACAGGGAGTAAGCCGAGGCGACTGCGTCCACATTGCCGCGAATGTGTTTGATGCGGCGCGAGGCTTCGCTGCGCTCCCAGACGCCGATCATCCACAGTCCGGTGAAGCCCCAATGCGCCAGCAGATCCAGCTCCTCATCGGGAATTTCGTCGAGCCTTCGAATCAGGCGGCCATATTTGCGGGACAACTGATCCAGCCACACGTAGATACTCTTGGCCATGAGCACCACCTGTGGCATCCAGTCCTTGTCCGTGCTGAAGCGTTCGACTTCCGTGTTTTCAAAAATTGCGCGGCTGGACAGGCGCTGCAGATAGTCGGGGTCAATCCCCGGCCCGGGACCGCCGCCCTGTTCCTCTTCGCGCACAATATCTTCCGCCGAGAGCAGCAGTAGAACCAAATCTTCGCCCAGCCATTCCACCCAGTTTTCCCGGATGTAGGCAAGCTGTCCCAGAATCGAATGGGGAGCCGCTTTCATTGGCGCGGTGAGCAATTCAAACAGTGTCTGGTTTTTCGGACCGAAGGGGGGCAATGTCGCCAGAAAACTTTCCAGCGCGGTGATCTGTGTCAGGTAAGCTTCGCGGTAGGCAAACTCGCGGTCATCATACAAATCCCGCACGGTTTCGGCGGCAGGATTGATATTGGCCAGATACACCAGCATCGCCAGTTCCAGCAGGCGGTGCCTGCCGTCGACCTCATCCTGCTTTTCTTCCAGATACTGCGGCAGGGTGCGCTCGCCGCGGTAGACGACCAGGGGCGGGTAGTGATCGGCAAAGCTGCGCAGCATCTCGAACACGGTATCCGCCGAGAACTGCTGTTCCAGCCAGCGCTCGGACTTCTCCAGCACTTGTGGCTCTTTTTGCCGGCGGTAGGTTTCCACCACCACGTGCAGGATGTATTGCAGCAGAATCATCGCCTGCACGTGCCCCGGCTTGGCGCCGCGCCCCTGCGGACCCAGCCGCAGGTTCATGCGATACGCCAGTTCTTGAACGGCCAGAGTATCCGGCCGCAGCCTCCTGCCGGACGGCAGGAGCAGGTCGCGGTTAAAGCGATAGCGTTCACGCGAGAGCCGCGAAAGGTGAAAGTCAGAAAAAAAAGAGTTCATGCAGAAGGGGAGAAAGTAACCTCAATACTTTGCTACAAGTATACCATATTTCCTCGACACTTGCAAACTCCGCATCTTGCTTTCACATGCTATGTGATTAATTAAGACATATTCAAGTCAGGACTTGACTTTTCGTGAAAATTCAGTATATTATCCGGTGCGCGCGAGTATCTCAGGTTAAGGAGGAAAAGATGCAAGTGAAAAACCGTTCTGATGTCTTAAACGATTTGGGAAAGTTCATGGCGGTGTTCGGCTGGGTCACAGTGGTAATGTCTGTGCTCCTCGGAGTGGTGGTGATGGGCGCTTTTGCCGAAGTCGTCACACGCCAATCGGGACTGGTGATGGGACTGCTTGTCATCATCATCGGGTCAGCCGGCGGAATCATTATGTCCGCCATGGGGCAAATCATGCAGTATCTGGTGGCCGTAGAACGGCGCATGCACATTCCGTTATCGGACGGTCCAGAATCCGCGCCAGGGTTTGAGGTGACTCAATCCGTGCCCGCGTAATCCTCCATTCAAACACAAAGAAAATGCAGCGCGGGCAGGTCTGATGGACCTGCCCGCGCCGTATTCGGTGTTTGCTCATGGCACAGCAAGTGGTGCAACTACGGATTGATCTTGGGGTAGTCGCGCAGCTTGCTGCGCTCTTCTGTTCCGGGCGCGGATTGAGGTTTAGTAAACATCCTCCCTCCCGCATAAATCACTCCCGACACCCCCAGCCCCACGTAAATCGGCTCGATCCCGAACGGATACGTCCCGCCCATATACACCTGCCAGAGTTGCCAGAAGAGCGACACCAACCCTGAGGCGATCATTCCCAGCACAACGAACCGGCGGGGATAGGCATGTTTGCCCGACCATGAGGTCAGCGTGGGAAGAAGCAGGACCGGGGCGGCAATCGAACCCAGGCCATGCCACAGATTGACAATCGAATCGGACGCCAGTGCCAGTAGCGTGGCGGCCACGGTCGTCACCAGCAGCCAGCGCCGGACCAGCGGCTGCACCTGATTCGGATCTCGTGCGGCGCTGCCCTTCCAGATGAGATCCTGTCCCAGAGTCTTTGCCGCCAGAAAGGTGTAGGCATTTACGGTGCTCATGATGGTCGCCAGCAATGCCGCCAGAAAGAAGCCGAAGGCTCCTACCGGCAGCACCAGCCGGGCCAACTCGGGGAAGGCATAGGAGGGGTCCTTCAGATCCGGCAGCAGGGCGCGGGCATAGAGGCCGGTGGTGGTGGTCATGAAATCGAAGATGGCCCAGAAGACAATCGCCATCAAGATTCCCGGCAGCGCGGTGCGCTCCTTTTCCAGCGCCGAAACCCGCTCATAAAACAGTGGTTCGATCAGCGTCGTGGACGCAATAATGTACCACACGAACACGGCGGCAAAAGCCTGTCCGCCCAGGGGTGTGAACAGTTCCGGTTTGACATTCGCCCGCAGGAAACTGATGCCGCCATAGTGCGAGCCGAGCATCAGCACCATCATCACAAAGCCCGCGTACATGATGATGAATTCGAAGACGTCCGTCCGCACCACGCTCCGCAGTCCGCCGGCATAGATGTAGATTGTCGAGAACAGCACCGCGGCCAGCAGTCCGGCGGGGTAAGTCCAGCCGAAAATCCACGCGGTCATCTTGCCCGCCATCAGCAGATAGGCGGCGGGCATGGTAATCACGACAATCACCAGCGCGCCGATCCGTGCCGCGCCGCTGCCATAAACGGTTTCCAGCCGGTCGGGAATCGAGTAGTTCTTCGTGCGACGCGCGAGCCGGGCAAAGAAGATCGCAAAGATCAGCGCATGGAGATAATAGGGCACACCGAACACAAACCAGTTGGAGAGGCCGTAGTTGTACGAGTACTCGCTGACCCCTAAGATACCGCCGTACCATGCGGACACCAGAGACATGATGAAGGCCGGAGCGGTCAGCTTCCGGCCCATCAACAGGTACTCTTCAACCCCATGGCGCCGCCCACGCTGCACGAGGCCGATGATCAGCACGGCCACAAAATACAGCGCAGGAACGGCGATGTCCAAAGGATGAAGGCGGAAGGAGGAAGGCATGGGGGAAACCAAAAACCAAAAATTAAAAATGAAAAACTAAAAAGGGAAAACCGCAACGTTAGCGATCTACTTTTTAGTTTTTCATTTTTGGTTTGTCATTTTCTAAAATTCCACGGACATGGTGCTGTAGACCGCGCGCGGTGCGCCGGTGATGTAGACCGGCTCCGTCCAGCCCCACCAGCCCGCGCTCTCATAGGTGCGGTTCAGCAGGTTGTTGACGCGGAAGCGAAGTTCCGCCGACTGTGCCGCGCTGCCAAGATGCGTGAAGCGGTAACCGAAATCCGCATTGAGGAGGGCGTGGGCCGGAATGGCGGTGCTGGCATCTTCGGTGTTGTCGATAAACTGCTTGCCCAAGGCCTGCACGGAGGGCATGAAGAAAAATCCTTCATAGTCAAACCGCGCTTTGAAATTCAGGATGAACGGCGGGTCGAGGGCCAGGCGATTGCCGTCATGGGAAATAAAGGTTGTGCTGCTCGTCCATTCCTTGAAGTGCACAAAGCGGTGATCGGTGAGGGCCACATTGCCCGAAAGGTTCACCCAATTGACCGGAGAGTACGCGCCGGAGACCTCGATCCCATTGTGCTTGGTCTGATCGGCATTGCCAATTACCGGACGGCCCAGATTGTCCAGACCGCCGGCCCAGATCAGCTCGTCGTGGATCCGCATGGCATACAGGTTTATACCGAGCCGTCCGCGCACCCATTGCCAGTTGGTGCCCAGTTCCAGATCCTGCATATTTTCCGGCATCAGGCCGGGACCGATGTACTTGTAACCGCCCGGTGTGCTGCGGAAATTTTCGGCCGCCACATCGGGCAGATTGTCGCGGGATTGCGGGTCGTAGATGTCATTGTATGCGGGTTCGCGGTCGGCTTCGGAGAGATTGACATAGACGCTGGCCGCGGGGGTTCCGGTCTTGCCATCGGGTGTCAGGAACTGATAGCTGAGGCCCACGCGCGGCGCGGCAAAGGCCCATGCCTTGCTCCAGGTGACGCCCCACAGGCGGTCCCGGTCCATCTGATAGCTAAGGGTGCGCAATTGCAGATCCGCCATAGCGGTCAGGTTTTTCGAAAGATTAAAGAGGTTATGCACATACACCGAGCCGGCATTCTTGCGGATGCGGTAATCGTAATAGCGGTAATCCGGACCCGTGTTGGCCGGCTGATACTCGGACCAGACAATCTGGCCGTCGTGGTGTGCCTGATGGATGCGCAGTTCGCCGCCCACCGTAGTTTCGCCCCAGCCGTGCTCGATTCGCGCCCGGGGAATCCAGCCCCAATCGGTCTCGCCGACATTGCGCCGCCGCAGGAGATTGAATTCCACTTGCGGCGAGACGGCGGAATAGTAATAGTCGGAAGGAGAACCCGCCGTGCGGAACTGGTCGTAGTAGCCGTCGCCGCGGAACAGGTAGAGGGAGTTGTCCAGTTTCACCTTGCCGGAAATCTTCCACTCGTCGTGCAGTTCGTAGTGCGGCTGGAAGAAGTTGTCGGTCTCGCCGGGATAGGACAGCGGATTGTATTTGCGATTTTGCGCCAGTTCGGCCAGCGTGGCTCCGTCATAGGCGAGGTGAGTCTTTTCGGGGCCGCCATAGAACACCACGCGCGTGGTGTGCGTCTTGCCGAAGCGCGCGGCGGAGAGATAATAGCTCCAGAGAGTCGCCCAGGACTGATCACGGTAGCCGTCGGTGCTCATGCGCGTCAGCCGTCCGGAGATACCGTATTTGTCCTGCAACCGTCCCGATTCGAACATCACCATTGCACGGCGCGTATTGAACGACCCATAGGTGCCTTCCGCGCGCAGGGTGGGGTGGTCATAGAGGCCCGGAGTGCGCGTCACCACATTGATGGTCCCGCCGAAGGCGGCCGGGCCATAGAGGGATGATCCCACACCGCGCTGCACCTGCACGTCCTGCAAGTCTTCGGCAAAGTCCGGCAGGTCGATCCAGAAGACTTCTCCGGTGCCGGCGTCGTTCAGGGGCGTACCGTTGACTTCCACGGCCACGCGGCTCTGGGGAAATCCGCGCATCCGCAGATAGGAATAGCCTGTACCGTTACCGCCGTCCGAATAGGCGATCACATTCGGCAGTTCGGTAAAGAGCAGCGGCAGATCCTGTCCGTAGGTGCTCTGCTGCACTTCCCGCTGGTTCATGTTGGTGTAGGTGATGGGATCCTTGGTGGTCGCCCGTGTGCTCAGGACCGTTACTTCCGGCATGTTGTAGCGGGGCTGTTCCTGCAAGTACTCTGCCGTGGTTTCTCCCGCGACCGACGGCTTGAGTTCAATGGCGACATTGACAACAGAGGCCGAGTCGGCAAAGGTCTGCTCGAAATTGTAGATATGATACCCCGGCGCGGAGATCACGACACCATAGATTCCCGCGGAGAGGTCAGTAAACCGGAAGCGGCCATCTTTGTCGGTGGCCGTTTCCACATTGAAAGCCGGAAACTTCACCATTGCTCCGGCGACCGCATATCCGTTGGTGTAGTCCTTTACCGTTCCGCGAATCTCGGCAGCGAAGGAAGTTGAAGCCAAAAGCCAAAAAGCTAAAAAGCCAAAAAGCCACCCCCATCTAACTTCCCCCACCCCCATCCCGGCCTTCCCCCACTGAAGTAGGGGAAGGAGACGAGAGCAGAACCCCCTTCTGATTCCCTCTTTTTCTAAGGGGGAAGGGTCGGCGGGTCGGGGGGGCAGACCTCTATCCCCTTTGTGATTGTGCTGGCAGACCTCTATCCCCCTGCCCCTTTCCCCACCCCTCTTGTGTTCCCCCCACTGAAGTAGGGGGAAAAGAGGGGAAAGGGGAGCAGAGGAGGTTTCCCTGCGGATTTCTGCTTGGGAGGTGGATATGGGATGGCTGACGTGGATAGCTCTTCTCAACATGTTCATGATCACGATCCTCTGTTTTACACAACAAAAAATGGCTGCAACCGAAAGCGGTTGCGGCCATTTTGCACTGGAAGCGGAATCCAGCCTGTTACGCAAAACTGACTCGCACCGTTTCCTCCGCCGGCATTACCCGGATCAGGTCCCAAGGGTCTATCTCTCAGGCCATCGTGCAGGTTTCCCCGTGATGACCACCCCTACGGTTGCGTGATCTCAAATGTAAAACAGTGCAGCCAGAATGTCAAGTGCGTTCAATCTGCTCGGCGAGACCGTGGCAACTCTTGCGGATGGGAACATGACCGCTGGGGAGCATCATCTGGGTTTTGATGCATCCGCGCTGGCATCGGGCGTTTACTTGTATCGCCTTGAAGGAGAGGGACTGTCAGCGTGCCGGAAGATGGTTCTCCTGAGATGAATGGCAACTCCAAAGCGCTGTGTCAAAGAGGACGTGAAATGTCTACTTTAACGCGGTGGATTGTCGCTATTATTTTGATTATGGGTGAGATATGATCCCGAAACGGACAAATATTAGAAGATTTTGAGATCTGTTAATGCGGCCCAACAGGGGAGAAGGCAGGGTCCATTGTGGTATGCTGCTGCCCCGTGCCTCCTCAGAAATCTGAATATTTTGCACCTGTCGGGATTTACGCTGTTTTGAGCGTCTGTTCTATACACTAAAGCGGTATTAAATATTACTTTGAGCAAACATTTGAACTGAACATCCGGGAAAAAGGACTCGAGTATTTTAAGTGGTAGTCCTTCCGGCGGTTTGGAAAAGACTTGACTCGGTAAGAATAATTATGTAATTTAACCAGACAAAATGGATCTGATTTAGGGGATTGTGACATGTTGGTTTCACTGCAAGCAGACTATGCACTCCGAGTGCTGGTAGACGTCGCCATGCATCAGGCACGCGGCACCGCCGTGGTCACCCGGGAGATTGCCGACCGGCAACACGTACCTCGAGTATTTCTCACCAAGATCGTCGCCCAGCTCGCCAGTCATGGCATGCTTCGCACTCAGCGCGGCAAAGGCGGCGGCGTGATGCTGGGACGTACACCGGATGCGATCAACTTGCTGGACGTGATCGAAACATTCGAAGGAAGCCTCCAGTTCAACCAGTGCGCGCACGATCCGAAGTTCTGTGTGCTTTCCAACGGGTGCATCATCCGTGGCTTCTGGCGCACAGCCGAGAGACATTTGAAAGAGTTTTTCCGCAACCGCACGTTGTCGGATCTGCTGGTGCTGATCGCCAAGGCGGAAGCGGAAGACACTCAGGGAGTTCCCGCGTCGTTCGAAGAGTCGGATGACCTGCGGATGATGCCGATGGTGCAGGCGGAAATCAGCCGCACTCAACCGACGGCATAGCCATACTTAGCACGGATAACGGAGAACGACTGTTGAATAGTCTTGAGATCAAAAACCTTCACGTCGCGGTGGAAGGCAAGGAGATTCTGAAGGGCCTCGACCTCGTAGTGCCCGTCGGAGAAGTCCATGCCGTGATGGGACCTAATGGCAGCGGTAAGTCTACGCTTGCATCGGCTATTATGGGGCACCCGCGCTATGAAGTGACCGGTGGCGACATTTTATGGAAAGGGCAGAGCCTGGTCGGTTTAGAGGCCAACGAGCGCGCTAAACTCGGCCTGTTTTTAGCCTTCCAGTATCCGCAGGAGATATACGGGGTATCTGTGACCAACTTTCTGCGGTTGGCCATGACCGAGAGATTCGGCAACACTCCATCGTTTGCCGAGTTCAATAAGGAGTTGAAGAAGTGGCTCGAGCTGCTCGAAATCACTCCGGAATTTGCGAAGCGCTACCTGAATGAAGGTTTCTCCGGTGGCGAAAAGAAGCGCAATGAGATCCTGCAGATGGGGATGCTCAAGCCGGAGATGTCCGTGCTGGACGAGACCGATTCCGGTCTGGATATCGATGCCCTGCGTATCGTGTCTAACGGTGTCAACGCTCTGCGCGGCCCCGATTTTGGTGCGCTGGTGATCACGCACTATCAGCGTCTGCTTAACTATATCGTGCCCGACTACGTGCACGTGCTGGTGAATGGCCGCATTGTCAAAACCGGTGACCGCACGCTCGCTCTCGAACTCGAAGACCAGGGCTACGACACTATCCGGGAAGCTTCCGAAGCCTGAAATCAAAAGTACTGAAATCAGAACCCCCTTCTGATTCCCCCTTTTACAAAGGGGGAATGATCAGAGTCTCCCCCTTAGAATAAGGGGGGATAAAAGGGGGGTATGGCTGTTTCAGTCTTTCGGCACCTGCTTAATAATGCATTGGCGGAATAGGGCGTTCTAATTATGGAGTGGTCCTATGGAAGCAAAGAAGTTCTTGCTGGCGTCTGCGGCCGCCTCGGGTGTGCTGGCTGCGGGCAGTCTGGTCTGGTACGGTTTGCTGCGCGACTTTTATAAGTCGCAGTCCGCCCGGGGTGGCCACAGGTCCCGGCCATCTTTAAGCGCAGACACTCTGGCCCGTGTGGTCTACGGTGTCGGCCTCGCGGTGACGTATCCACGGTCACGGTCCAATGCTCGCACGCCGGAAGGCAAAGGCTTCCGGACCGGGCTTTTGGTCGGCGCTCTGGCCAGCATCCCATCCAGTCTTTCCGAATACGGCGGGAAGCGCATGAGCCTGCGCGCCGCACTGGCCACGGCAGGTTTTGAAACTCTGCTGGGCGGTCTGGCCGGATCTCTGGTGGGCAGCATCTATGGCTACCCGGTGAACCGGCGGACGGATGAAGACATGGCGGGGTATGTGTCGATTGACCGTGAACCTGCTGAAGGCCCCATCGAGGACGAGCCTGTGCATCATTTTCGCAAGCAGGGTGCGCGGGCGCACAATGGCCGCTAAGCGGAACGCACGCCAAGGCCAACATTCCGGCCTGCTTTTGGCGTTTCCGCACTGAACTTTTTATGCCGGCGATGGACGATAGTGAAGACGATTATGACGGGACATCCTTATGGATACGAAGAAGTTTTGGATGGCATCGGCGGCGGCATCAGCCATTTTTTGGGCCGGGTCCGCCCTGTGGTATTCGGGAGTGATGCGGAGGTTCTACACGTCGCAGGCCCGGCGTGGCGTGAAGCGGCGGCATCCCCTTTACCCGGTCGATGTGCTCAGCCGGGCCATCTATGGCATGTGGTTCGCCTATGAATTTCCACGGGCGATGCGGCGCGACGGACATGCTCCGGTAAAAGATGGCGCGCGCTACGGAGCCTGGGCCGGATCACTGCAAGCGGTGCCCGCATCTCTGGTGCAGTTTGCCAACACCCGCGTTGGACTTCCGGCGACGCTTGCTTCGGGAATGTTTGAGACCGCGCTGGGTGCTGTAGCCGGGATGGCCGTGGGGGCCATTTACGGCAAGGACTATCATAGCAACGGCACCGAGACCTTGCCCGTGGAGGATGAAGAAACATCGTACCCTGCATTAGGCAGGCCGTGACCTCGACCTGATGAGTCGGATCTTTATACAGAGCCTGAGACCGCGGCGGGGGAAGGTCCCATGCAGCCGCCCACCGGAGCGCCGCTGGATGCCGAAGTGGCCGGGTAGCTTCGCGGCACTCTTCAGTGAAGTAGGATAAAGTTTGACGGCAGGGCCATCGAGTCCTGCCGCTCTACCTCCGCCGCCCACGCGCGGCCATAGTCATGCTCTACTTTATCTGTTCCACGGCACATCATTATGAAACAGGAGAAACTCCATGAAAGGGAATTTAGGAGCGACGGACAGGCTGGTACGCACGGCAATCGGTGCCGGTATGGTGGGAATCGGTCTTCTGCGCGGACGCAGGTTCATGGGGCTGCTGGGACTCTATCCGCTGATCACGGGCATCACGGGGACCTGCCCGGTGTACAAGGCCTTGGGCATCTCCACTAACAAGGATATGGATGATGAGATGGTGGAGAGCTTCGAAGAATCAACCGTTGAGGTAGCCGCGCCGTAATGCGACGCCCTGTCCTGATCCTGTTTGCAGCGATGTTTGCGTGGAGTCTGCTGGCTTTCGGCAAACCGCCGGAGCCGCCGGTGACGCTTCTGATTGGCAGCGTTCCCGCCGCGAAAGTTCATCCGGGGGATACTCTGGTGGTCACCATTCCGATCACCGTTGCTCGCGGCTACCATGTAAATGCCAATCCCGCGGCGAGTGATGACTACATCCCGCTTGAGGTGAAGCTGGACAGCACCGACGGCATTCGGGCGGGTGACGCTGTTTACCCCAAAGGAACCGTGTGGCGGCTCGAGGGTACAACGGAGAATCTTCTCGTGTATGGCGGGGATATCATGGTCAAGCTGCGGCTGGCGGTAAGCCGCAGCGCCGCCGCCGGGAAACGCGTGATGAAGGGAACGCTTGACTTTCAGGCGTGTAACAATCAGGTGTGCTTTCTGCCTGAATCGCGGCCGCTCGCGGTGACGGTAGAGGTACTGGCTACGCAGCCGTAGCCGACCGCTCTTTGTCACTGCGGACAGAGAACAACCCGCATAGTAACCCGTTCCTATTTACAAAGACATTTGTTCTGATTTCGGCGCGGTCTTATGACGTGGCGCGCGAAGTCTTCCCGGTCTTGCCCGGGAAGCGTCGGAATGGACACTTATTGAAAAACTACGCACGCGAGGCGTCTGCTGACCGGAACGAACCGACGCAGCAGGTTTAGACGACTCGTTTGGAATTTATGACTTAATGATTGACAGAATGGAGGAGTTCAGCTATGAAAGCACGTCGGTATGCACCCGGTCTTGCGATGGCTTTGGCGGCGTTAGTGCTGGCATGGGGCTCAATCGGAACACTCTCCGCGCAGGACTCAGGGGACTCGACTGGAACCACAAAGTCATCCAGGCACACATCGAAGATGCCCCACAAGTCATCTTCGAAAGAAACCGTTTACGATAAGCTGGGCGGTATCTCCGCGATTGACGCGCTCACCGACCGCTTTCTTGCGGATCTGATGGGCACGACGCCGATGGGTATGACCGGCACGGGCACCAGCAGCGGTTCGATGTCCGGCACCATGGGGCAAGGGCAGGGTGGCGTGAGTGGTATCGGTCAGACCGGCGTCAGTGGCAGCGGTATGGGTGCGGACACGATGGGCAATACCGGAATGGCTCCGCATGCGACCGTTGACAGCACCGGCAGAATGACCCCCGGAGTCTCGGGCACGACCGGAACTACCGGACCTGCCGGAACCACCGGCAGCCAAGGGTATTCCACGGGCACGATGGGTAACACCGGCACCATGGGGAACTCCGGCATGGGCAACACGGGTATGGGCACATCCGGTACGATGGGCAGCAGCCGCAACATGGGCGGCTGGGACTACACCGCCATCCGTGAGCATGTGCGCACCAAGTTGTGCAAAGCAGCCGGTGGCGACTGCAAGGTTGTCAAGCTGTCCAAATCGGAAATGAAGAATCAGCCGAAGGTCGGCCAGGGTGAATGGGACAAGGCCGTCGATGACCTGAAGACCGCGCTGAGTTCGTACAACCTGACGCAGGCCGACCAGAACAAGCTGATCGCGGCTGTGAACAGCATGCGCGGGGACTTCGTGAGCGGCGCCGGCAAGACCAGCAAGAGCCACACCGGTTCCAGCAGCTACTAAGTCCGTCACTTCCGTCGGAGTCTGACGAAGTCATGGGTATCGGGAGACCGGGTGACGGTCAACGATCATCCGGCCTCCCGGTTTTATATTTGGCCGTATACAAAAGAAAATAATGAAAAGATTACGCAACATTGGCTGGGGTGCCGTCGCTTTGGCGGTGCTCTCTGCCGTTATGGTCTTTCCACTGCTGGCGCAGCAGCAACCCCCGGCAGCCGGTCAGCGTGCCCGGTCTTCACCATCGTTGTACGAAGCTCTGGGCCAATTGAGCGGCATCGATTCTCTGGCGACGGACCTGACCGCCCGCATCCTGCAGGACTCGGTGATCATGGTCAACAGGTCCGTCACGGATGCCCTGGCCCTGTATAATCCTGCCGATTTGCATCGACTGCTGGTCAGCGGCGTCTGCCGGATTTCGGGCGGACCCTGCCAGATTGACACGGCGCTGCTGAACAAAGTGCCGTCCGCCCGGGTACGTATCCGGCTGACGGAACGGCAATGGAACGCGGGCATTAGCGATTTGCAGACGACGCTTACCAAGTACAGCGTCCCGGCAGACATCGCGGATCAACTGCTCATGATAGCACGGTCCGCCAAACATAAACTGGTGCCGATGTCGCGTCCCGCAAACTCGCGCGACAGGCAGGGCTGAGCGGCCGGCGCAATCCCATTGCCGGCGAGCATCTATGGAGTGTTTCTTACGGCATGATCGAACGAAAGCTCGGTTACGGGCTGCGACGCATCTGGTTTGATTTGACGGCCCCGAAGGATATGATCGCGGTGACCCACTGCGGCAAACTCGGGGATCTCATCGCGTGTCTGCCTATCACCTCCTGGCTGTTTAAGACCCGCCGCAAAAAAATCCATTTTATTCTCGCCCGCAAGTTCGCCCCGTTTACCCAGATCAAAAGCCTGCTGTGCTTGCAGGAGATGACCGGCGCGGTGACTCTGGCGGAATTTCCCGTGCGCGACTGGGAGTGCGGGGGCACCCCGTATAAATTCGATCCGCGCCGCTACTATGTGCCCTGCGGTGAGTATTACAATCTGGGTTTCCGCCGCCATCCGCGCAAGTTTGTGCCCGAGTATTGCGCCGAAGAGCACGGCCTGTCTTATGATCCGGATTTCAAGCTGAATCTCGGTGACTACCCGCGCACGGATGAGATCCTCTGCTCGGATGCCTACATCCGCGAGGAAGTCCCGCAGGCTACGCCGATCGATTTGAGCCGGCCCGTGCTCGACAATGCGCAGCGCATGGCCGGAGCGCGCGAATCGTATGTCAGCCAGTCCGGCCTGTTTCACATCTTCGATCTTGCCGGTGTGAAGCCCACCCGCGTTTTCATTTATCCCCACTCGGTGAACATTCATCTGTTTACTCCCAATCTGGATGCGCTGGATGTCGTGTACGTGCAGCGCGATGTCCGGTAGCTGACTCTTCTGATGGCCAACTACATTATCCACTCCGGCTGGTGGTGCGACGGCACCAGTGTGCATCCCGGCGCCACCAAGCATTCCGATCCCCGCATCCGCTCGCAAGACTGGTTCGAAGTCTGGTACGAGTTCGTGCGCTCCTACACCCATCCCGAAAAAGTCATCGTGGTGGATTCGGCCAGTCCTGTGATTCCCGATCTGGAAGGCAAGGACCTCGAATTTGTTTCCATGCGCCGCAATTTTCTGCATGGCATGAAGTGCGACACCAAGTGGGGCGGCTGGACGCGCTCCTTTTTCCTCGGCGCGTGCTACGCCATGCTGAACGAGGTGGACTATGCGGTGTTCATCGAGCAGGATTGCCTGTGCGTGGGGGAAGGGATCATCGAACGCGCCATCGAAAACATGGGAGACAAGCGGATTACGTTCTCCGTGGGCGGACCCAACCGCTCGGATCAGAGCCTGACCATTCTGCGCACGGATTACGTGCTGCCCTTCATGCAGAAGTTCATGGCCATTCCGCAGGATGACCGCGACATGGACACCGAAGACAAGTTTATGCACATCGTCGAAGAAGACGACTCCTTTGTGCCGCTGCCCTTCGGCTATGGCCGCAACCGTCCCATCGATTTCGGAGATCGGCATTTTTCCGCGCAGCAGTGGCGCCGTAAAGAACTCCTGCAGCTTTTCGACCTGACCGATTTTCAATCTTTGAAGCTGGTGCTGGGCTTCGAAAAATCGCCCGCATTAAAACTGCGCCGCTTCGTCAAGCGCGCTACGCGGTTGCGCTGAGGACTTCTCCTTGGGCAGACACACCGTACTTTTTTTAGGAACAGGTGGCTTAAGCAACGCCAGCGCTCGCGCCCGGGCCTTTGCCTATCTGCCCTATCTTGAGAAGTATGGCCTGCGCGGGTTTGTCGGCAGTTATGTCTACCACAGACACCTGCACCGCGCATCGGAAAAACGCGGGTTATGCGCCAAGCTCGCACTGGAACTGGTGCCTTTGCGCACCGCTTTCAACTTCCTGTCAGCGCGAACGCTCTGGTTCCATCGTCTGTCTTATACGCGGTGGCAAGTGAGGCTCGGGAAATGGCTGGGCAAGCGGATTGTCTATGATTTGGACGACGCCGTGTATCTCACGCCTTTGCCGGAAACGGCGGTACGCGTCGAGCATGTTCCCGAAGTTAATTCACAAAAGCGCGAACGCTGCGAATGGATCATGAAACGCGCCGATGTGGTGCTGGTCAGCGGGAACGAACTGGCCTCTTACGCCCGGCAACATAGTTCCAATGTCCGTATTCTGCCGTCGGTGGTTCCGAGTGTCGCTTCCGGGCCGTCGCCAAGCGCCAATCCGCCGGTCATTGGCTGGGTGGGAGCGCCGGAAAATCAGCGGTACATTTGGGATATAGAAGACGTACTGGTGCGTTTACAGGAGGAGCGGCCTGCGCTTGAAGTCTGGCTGGTCACCTCGCGCCTGACCGATCCGCCGCCGCGTTACCGCCACCGGCTGTTTCCGTGGAGTCTGGCAGCGGAGGCAGAATTCATCCCGCAGTTCACTGTAGGCATTGCGCCTCTGCGCGATGACCCATGGTGCCGCGCCAAGATGAATTTTAAGGCTATAGTTTGTCTGGGACATGGAGTGCCGGTTGTGGTCAGTCCTACAGGTTTACCGCTGGCTGAATTTGCAGATGGCCGCAGCGTATCGGTCGCAAATTCGCCGGAAGAGTGGTATCTTTGTCTGAAGCAGATTCTGGATAATCCGGCGCGGCGGAATGACTTGGCCGCCGCAGGCCTGGACGTCATCCGCCACCGCTTTTCAGCAGAGGCAAGGGCCGGGGAATTTGCGGAGGCGGTGCGGGGATAGAGTCAGACTTGCGGTATACATTGCTTACTATGAACCCAACATAAAAATATTAGAGAGTTACTCATGAAGCTATGGATTCTGCTTACGATTGTTTTGGGGATTCTGACCGGATCGGCATGGGCGTGCGATCCTCCGCGCCCAAGTGGCGAGTATCTACCCGCCGTGCGCATGGTTTTGCTTCGCTCGCTTCTTGAAAACACTCCGGCCGATGCCCGGTCCGAACCGGACACCATGTATGTGGCGCTCGTCGGTGAGCAGGATCCGCCTGCGGAACTCTTGCAGAATTTGCGGTCTGCGGATCTGGTGCTGGAGCCGTGGTCCAAACACCCGGGCAACTGGGCTCCTAACAACGCGGGATTCACTTTCTTTGAATTTCCGTCGCAGGATACTCTCAAGACACAGTTCAAGTGGATGCGCGCCCGTCACGAGAAGCCCGGCGGTACGGTCTATGGGGGTGCGGATGCCACGGTCATTCGCAAGGGCGATGCTTGGGAAATCCTTGCGTGGAATGATCTCGGTGGGAATGATAAATGATCTCCGGTTAAGGCGGATTAGGTGGCCGGTTCCATCCGGCCACACCGCCATCGCGCTTCACGCGCGGTCGGAGGGGCGGATCTTAAGATCCGCCCGCCAACTTTCCCTAAGGAGGACCCATGAAACAGTGGTGGCTGTTGGTGTTCATGGCGGGGGCTATGGTAGCGGTGGTGTCCGCGCGAGAACCACAATACGCGACTCCCGAAGCCGCTAAGTTCGCCCCGGCGGCCCGCGAGGTGTTGATCCGCATCATGTCCGAGAGCATCTCGGCCATACAGCCCGCGTCCGGTCAGGCAGACACCATGTACGTTGCCTATCCGTACTTGGCATCACCACCGCCGGATTTTCTGGCCGGCTTGCACTTCGAGAACGTCGTGTTCGAACCGATCTCCAGTAAGCCGCACGACCTTCGCGACAACTACGCTTACGTGAGCCTCCGTGTCATCGCGGCAGACTCTCTGATAGTTGCGGTGGAATGGTCGTTCTACGGGTTGCGAAATGCAGATGGTACGCCGAAGACGGCTCTGACCATGCCATACGCCAAAGCCGTCGAGGCTTCGGTGGTGCGGAAACAAGGGAAATGGGAAATTGCTTTGTGGAAGAGTATTCCGCTGATGTGAGCACAGCGGGGACGAATCAGGCTGAGTAAGATCTGAGGAATGAATGGAACAGAAAAAGTTTGAATTGGATCTCGACAATTACGACAAGTACGGGTTTCATGTGGCCGAGCACAATCTGGTCACCATGCCCAAGGGGCTGTCCCGGAAAGTCGTGGAAGAGATTTCCGAATATAAGAAAGAGCCCGAGTGGATGCTCAAGCTCCGTCTGAAGGGGCTCGAGTATTTCATGCGCAAGCCGACTCCCAACTGGGGACCGGATCTCTCCACTATCGACTACGACGACATTCACTACTACATCAAGCCCACGGACAAGGTCGCGTCGGACTGGAATGCCGTCCCCGCCGAAATCCGGGAGACTTATGACAAGCTCGGCATTCCCGAAGCGGAGAAGAAATTCCTCGCCGGGGTGGGCGCGCAGTATGAATCGGAAGTGGTCTACCACAGCTTACAGGAGCAATGGAGCAAGCAAGGCGTCGTGTTTCTCGATACCGACACCGGGCTGCGCGAGTACCCGGACCTGTTCAAGGAGTATTTCTCCAAGCTGATTCCGGCGGGCGACAACAAGCTGGCGGCGCTGAATACGGCGGTCTGGTCGGGCGGCAGTTTCATCTATGTGCCCAAGGGTGTGCACATGACCATTCCGTTGCAGGCCTACTTCCGCATCAATGCCAAGAACATGGGCCAGTTCGAGCGCACGCTGATCATCGCCGATGAAGGCGCCTTTGTCCACTATGTGGAAGGCTGCACCGCTCCGGTCTATTCCTCCGATTCGCTGCATGCGGCAGTGGTGGAAATCTTCGTCAAGAAGCACGCCCGCGTGCGCTACACGACGATTCAGAACTGGTCGAAAAATGTTTACAACCTTGTCACCAAGCGCACCGTCTGCGATGAAGACGCCACCATGGAATGGGTGGACTGCAATCTTGGTTCCAAGATCACTATGAAATATCCGTCGGTCTACATGGTGGGACGCCACGCCCGCGCGGACGTGCTTTCTGTGGCCTATGCGGGCAACGGCATGCACACCGAAGCCGGGGCCAAGGTGATTCACCGCGCACCGGAGACGACTTCGGTGATTCTTTCCAAGTCCATTTCGCGCGGCGGCGGCAGAACATCCTATCGCGGCCTTGTGGAAGTGGCGGCGGATGCTCCGAACTGCAAGTCCACTGTAAGCTGTGACGCACTTTTAATGGATGATCACAGCCGCAGCGACACCTACCCCTACATGAATATCAAAAATGATAAGGTGGAACTGGGGCATGAAGCCACGGTCTCCAAGATCGGCGACGAGCAACTGTTCTACCTGATGACGCGCGGCATTTCGCAGGCCGAAGCCATGACACTCATTGTGCGCGGCTTCATTGAGCCTGTCGTCAAAGAGTTGCCGATGGAATACGCACTTGAGATGAACCGCCTGATCCAGCTTCAGATGGAGGGTTCCGTTGGCTGATAAGACCACCGCAAAAGAGCAGGTGCTCGCGTACATCGAAGCGGCACCGGGACGTCTGTTTACGATGCAAGAGAGCGAACACGCCTTGGAGCAGGCCCGCAACGCCGCTGCGCCGTCACGTTTAGAAGAGGATTGGCGCAAGACCGATCCCGACGTCTTCCCCTGGAACCGCCTCGAAGAAGTCGATCCGGCGCAGACGCGTACGGACGTTGCCGTGTCAGCCATTGGCGGCGGGCAGGCAACAGGCCTTGAGCCCCTCGAAGCCAACGGCGAAGAACGCTGCCGCGCCATGCAGATGATTGCCGGCGACGATTACGATGCCAAGTTTCTCTATTATCACAAGGCGCTGAGCCGCAATGCGGTCTGCTTCCGTGTGATGAAGGGTTTTAAGGGTGATCCGGTCCAACTGGTGCAGAAAGCCACCGGCCCCGGTCTGGCCACCTTTACCACCGTGCTCCTTGTAGAGGCCGGTGCGGATGTGGTGCTTTATGACCGCTGGGAAGCCAGCGACGACTCTCCCGCTGCCGTTGGCCGAACGGAAATCATCGTCGAGGACGGCGCTAAGCTGACCTACCTGCAGGAAGACCAGATTAGCGCGCACACAGCCTTCTATCGCCGCGCGCGGATTCAGCTTGGCAATGACGCAAAGTTGAACTGGTTTTCTGCGACTCCGGGAGCGCCGTGGCATGCCGCGCGGCTCGAAATCGCGTTGCTGGGCAAAGGTTCGGAAGCGACCTTTAAGGGTCTGTTTGCCGGTACGGGCGAGTCCCATGCCGACCACCGCACCCATCAGTATCATGGCGCGCCTCAGTGTACGTCCAATCTGACCATGAAGACGCTGCTGGCCGGGCATTCGCATTCGATCTATCAGGGCTTAATCACCGTGCCGCAGCAGGCGCAGCGCACCGATGCCTATCAGCAGTGCCGCAATCTGTTGCTGGAAGCCGGTACCCATGCCGACGCGATTCCCAAGCTGGAAATCATCGCCGACGACGTGCGCTGCACGCACGGCGCGTCCATGGGATCGGTCAATCCCGAGCAGGTTTTCTATATGGAAACCCGAGGCCTGACCAAACTGCAGGCGATGGTCGCTATCGCCTCGGGCTTCGCCGAAGAGATTATCCGCTTTGTGCCCGTGGAAGCCGTCCAAAGCCGCTGGCGGAATCTCGTGGCGAGAACCATCGGTAGAGTTCAGGGCTGAGACAAGACCTGAGACCAAAAACCTGAGACAGGAAGAGAAACTTATGGCCAACCAGAACATTCGGATTTGCAGCGTCAAAGACATTCCTAAGGGAGAAGGCAAGGCCTTCAAAGTGGGAAGCCTTGACCTGGCCATCTTCCGCACGGAAGACGGCTACTTTGCCAGCAGCGACATTTGCAGCCATGAAGAGGAGCATCTGCACGACGGCTGGCTTGAAGGCCATTGCATCGAATGCCCGCGGCACGGCTCGCAATTTGATTTGAAGACAGGCGAGGCGCTCTCCCTGCCGGCCATAGACCCGATTGAGGTCTATGAGTTGAAGCTCGAAGGCGACGACATCTTCGTCACCATTCCGGAGAAGTATCTGGCTTCAGTCGAAGCCAGGAAGGATGCATGAAAACGGTTGAAGAGATCCGTAAGGATTTTCCCATATTGCAGGTGAAGGTGAATGGCCGCCCGCTGGTCTATCTGGACAGCGCCGCCAGTTCCCAGAAGCCGCAGCAGGTGCTCAACGCCTATTGCCGCTTCTGCGAGTCGCGCTATTCCAACGTGCATCGCGGTGTGCATACCTTAGGCGAGAATGCCACCAGCGACTATGAAGCCGCGCGCCAGACCGTGGCGACGTTCGTCAATGCGCCCTCCACCAAGGGGATCATCTTCACACGCGGCACCACCGAGTCCATCAACCTCGTGGCGCAGGCCTACGGACGCAAGTTCATCAAGCACGGCCAGGCGATTCTGCTGACGCCGCTGGAACATCACGCCAATCTGGTTCCGTGGCAGCTTGTCGCCAAAGCCGTCGGCGCGGAACTGCGTTTCTGGCCGCTGGCAAGTGACGGATCGCTCGACATGGAAGCGGGCCGCAAACTGCTGGACAGCCATGTCGCCATGGTGGCCTTTACCCATGTTTCGAATGTGCTGGGCACGATTACTCCGGTGCGCGAAATCGTGGAAATGTCTCACCGCGTCGGGGCGAAAGTGCTGGTGGATGGCGCGCAGGCGGCACCGCATATGGCGGTAGACCTGACCGATCTGGGCGCGGATTTCTATGCCTTCTCCGGCCATAAGATGCTGGGACCCACCGGCATCGGTGTGCTGTGGGGCAAGCCCGAAGTGCTCGATGACATGGATCCCTACATGACCGGCGGCGAGATGATCCGCGAAGTCTGGCTCGACCATGCCACGTGGAATGATCTGCCGTACAAGTTCGAAGCGGGTACGCCGCCCATTACCGAAGCGGTGAGCCTTGCCGCGGCCATCCGCTATCTGGATGACGTCAGCATGCAATGGATCGAAAGCCACGACCGCATGCTGAGTTCCCTCGCCTATGAAAAGCTGATGCAGGAACCGGGAGTCACCGTGTATGGTCCTTCCGGCGAGCGCGGCGGGCTGGTGACCTTCAATGTGGAAGGCATTCATCCGCATGACGTGGCGGCGCTGCTCGACCGCGAGGGCGTGGCCATTCGCGCCGGGCATCACTGCGCGCAGCCGCTCATGCGCTGGCTGGGAGTGCAAGCCACGGCGCGAGCGAGTTTCTATCTGTACAACACCGCAGAGGAGATCGACGAGTTGGTGTCGGCGATCCGTATGGCAAAAAAGGTACTGCAGCTCGTCTAACGCCGGAGTCTACGACTTGTTTGATCTCTACAGCGAAATTCTGCTTGACCATTATCGTCTGCCCCGCAACAAAGGCCGGCTTGAACATCCCACCGTGTCGGTCGAAGGCGTCAACCCGCTCTGTGGCGACGACCTGACCTTCGACCTCGAATTCGAAGGGGACGTGCTCCGGAAGGTGCGGTTTATCGGCAAGGGCTGCGCCATCTCCATGGCGTCGGCATCCATGCTGACCGAGATGCTCGAAGGCAAGACCACGGCAGAAATCGAGCACTGGATTCAGAACTTCAAAGAGTTCATTCGTGAAGGCGAAGCGCCCGACGGCGTGGACATGGGAGATTTGACGGCGCTGTCCGGCATCTCGAAGCTGCCCGTGCGTGTCAAGTGTGCCACTTTGCCATGGACGACGATAGAAGAAGGACTTCAGCGCTACCGGGGAACGTGAACGCAGGTTGACGTTCAGCGCGAACACAAAGCCGCTCGAGCCATCGGGCGGCTTTCTTTTTGTCTGCCATGCACCTACGATTGATAAAATGGAGGATCAATTTATAAAAATCACGCTTATGTATAAAATAAATCCCATATTTATAAAAATTGATTCTCAATATATCATGACGCGCAGGTAAAGATTAATAGCAGAGAAATGCCTCTATGATGATTGTGTTCAGCCGAAGAAAGTGGAGATAGATAAATAAAGGCATATTGACATCTCTTGTGTGGGGCGGTATATTTAAGCCATGAAGTCTGGGTCCGACAACATTTGACAATGGGGAGGGGGCCGTTTATCAACAAGGAGGTCTGTGATGAAAGTCGTTCTTGTTTTGGCGCTGGCGATACTGCTGGCTCTGCCCACTTTCAGTATGGCGCAAATCGTCTCGGTGAGCGACAAAGGCTGTACACTGGGGGATTGCCCGCCGCTCAATGCCACCGGATGCACATCGGCGAGCTTCACTGTTCCCACCACGGGGGAGTACGCTCTGGACGCATGGGTGGTGTGTCCCGATCATGACTGTCGTAGCTGCTATGCCTGCACCGCCATCTACCTCGCGGATGGGTCGCGGGTCCCCATAGCCACCTGCGGCGGCGGCTGTGGAAGCGCGAACTGCGGCAACACCTGCACTGTGCGGCTTGCAGCCGGCCAGACCTACATTATCGGAGTCTGCCTGGAGCCCTGTCCCACGGGAGCGGCTGATTGCAGCCCGTGTCGCGACTGTACGGCCAACGCCTGTGTGCGGTACCCGAACACCATCAGGCCCTGCTACTGACCTACATCCGCCGCGTAACAGCGGCGGACGCCGTTTTTGTCCGGGAACAATTCGGGGAGGTCGTCACCAACCCCACCTGTTACTGACGCGTCCCCGTTGGGATGCAGAATCATGAACGGAAAGAGTAGAATCCAAACCGGAGGTGTAGAATGAAAAATTTCTTTTTGGCTTTGCTGGCCGTTGCCCTGATGCTGCCGGCCATCGCGTCGGCACAGCCGCTGATCACGCTCAGCGACACGCGTCCGACTTCGAGCATGACCTGTCCGCCCGATGGGTTTGCAGGTTGCACGTCCGCCACATTTACCGTGCCCGTCACGGGGGACTATGTCATCGACTCGTGGATCCGCTGTCCTAACACCCCATGCCAGAGCTGCGTGTCGTGCGTGACCATTCACAGCATGACGGGTGCCCAGCTCTACAAGTGCAGCGTCGGATGTCCCGGCAGTGACTGCAATGAGAGCTGCCGCGTGAGCCTGCCGGCTGGAACCTACACGATCGACGTATGCCTGCTGCAGTGCGTGACCGGCACCACTCCGTGCGACGAGCGTTGCCAAGCCTGGGGCTGTGTACGGCCGCCCACAACGCCACCTTGCTACTAAGTGTCGAGTTGAGCGTTGTTCGCAAGGAGAAGAGAGTACACGAAACAGGAGGTGAACTATGAAATCCATTCTGTATGTGCTTTTCGCTCTCGCGCTGCTGCTGCCCCTGGCAGGCACGGCGCAACCCATTATCGCCTTAAAGGACACCGGATGCGATATTCTGCCCTGTCCGCCCACCAGCCCGTCCAATCTGTGCAAGGTATCGACCTTTACTGTTCCTGTGACGGGGACCTACGAGATGGACACGTGGACGGCCTGCGCTACCGAGTGCTGGCACTGCATGTCCTGTGCGACGATCTGGGGCACGACCGTTGTTCCCCTGATCACCTGCGCGACCACCGGATGCAGCAATCGCGACTGCAACAACACGTGCCGGGTCAATCTGCAGGCCGGAGTCATCTATACGTTCCAGGTGTGTCTGGAACCTTGTCCGAATGAGCGCGATTGCACGGCCTGCGCGAACGGGTGTGTCGCCGGAGGCTGCGTCCGGCCCGCGGCGTCGCCGCCCTGCAATTAATCGGGTATAGGCGGCGTCAGATGCGGAAAGCGAGATGCCGCCGGTGTATCTCACAAACGAAGAGGTGTGAAATGAGAGTCGTCATTGGTTTGTTACTGACATTGGCGCTGGTTCTGCCCATGACTGTTTGGGCTCAGCCGCCGAATCCCGTCGTCACCGTGATCGACCGCGGCTGCGAGCGTCTCACGTGTCCGCCTACGTTCATCACTCCTACCAGTTGCACGTCAGCGACGTTCACCGTGGAGGTGTCCGGAACGTATGCGTTCGATGTGTGGACGGCCTGCCAGTCCAGTACGAACTGCTTTGGCTGTATGTCTTGTGCGGCGATCTATTCTCCGTCCGGCACTCAGCCGGTGGCGGTATGCAGCAGCCGGGACTGCGTGAACCGGGACTGCAATAACACCTGCACCGTCAATCTCAGAGCCGGGGAACGCTATACCCTGCAAGTATGCCTTGAACCCTGCCCCAATCAGCCCGATTGCGGACAATGCAGGGATGACTGCGTGGCCGGTGGATGCATACGCGCACTCAGCGCACGGCCCTGTTATCAGTGATCTGCGGAGCAGGTCCGGGCGCGGCTGGTGTGCCGCCGCCGTGCCCGGCTGCTAATTGACAAGCGAGGGTTCTCACTGCCGGAGAACCCTCGCTTGTTTTCGGCCTGTCCTATCCCCCAACGTGCCTCTGCCTTGCCCGGCAAAATCTCGGCGGAACGTCTGTTCAGATGTTTGGGGCAGGCAATTGCCGCCTGTAGTGGCGGGGGGTTGCTTTTCGCAGTTATTGCCAAGCGGGGCAGGCCTAAGTCTCAAGAGGCCTGCCGCCGCGAAGCGTAAGGCCGCCGCCAAGCTCGCTTCTCTCCTCACATGCTGATCTATCTTATGCAAAGTGGGTCGAGGCCGAGGGTGTCGTTTCTCGTATTTCGTTCATTGATTCAAGCTCCCTCCGTTCTGCTGCTTGATTTTCGGCTAATCCACGTGCAAAGCATTGCGAATTGCTGAGGATTTTTCTATATTAGCCGATGGGAAAAGACCCGCTCTGGCGCGGCGTTTGCTACATACGGCTTGGATAAAGTGTAGAGAGGTGTTGCCGTATGGGAATGTACCGAAAAGTTTGTCTGGTGGGATTTGATCGCGTCGTTGGAAGCTTTGCGCTCGGGCTGAAGCGTATCGGCTTCCGCGGCTCCATTGTCGGCGTCGCCGAACCGGCGATCATCAGCGAGTGCTGGAAGCTCGGGCTGATTCAGGATGGCACGCAAGATCTCGCCAAGGCCATGGTGGGGGCGGATCTTGTCATGCTCTCGTCGCAGAGCGGCCACTCGTGCAGCCAGCTCGCTGCTGTGCTCGAGCATGCCGATGACGGAGCGACGATCTCCGAGATGACGCGTGTCAAGGGCGATGTCAAGGAGCTTTTTGAAAGCCGCCAGCGCTCGGATGTCCACTATGTGGGGTTTCGCCTGCTGGGCGACACGAGCAGCGACGGCGACGCATCGGAGTCCAACCGGTTCTTCTTCGAGAACAAGACGGTGATTCTGACGCCGCGCGGCAAAGATGACCTCGAAGCGTTCTCGACATTGCAGGATGTGACCAAGCGGATGGGTGCGAATGTGGTCGCCATGAGTCCGCAAGCGCACGACCGCCTGCTGGCCGTTCTGAGTCAGGTGCCCAAGACGGCAATGGTTGCCATTATCCAGTCCATGATGAACGACAATGCGGGTCTGAAGATCCAGCCGGAGATGCTCGGGCAGCGAATGCTTGATGAGATCCAGGATCTGGCCGCACTGCGGAAATCGGACTGGGTGCAGGATATGGCCGCGAACCGCGAACTGGTGCTGCAAGGGATCGACTCGCTGCTGGACCATTTGAAGCGCATCAAGGACTCCATCAGAAACGGGACCCTCGAGCGGGAACTGGACGCGTTGATCGAACTTTCGGGATTTGCCCTGAACCTTAGCGGGCCTGCCGACACTAAAGCCGACCTGGTGCTGGTGGCCGGGCAGGACATGAAGGTGCTGGAGAAGGCGTCGGAAATGATGGCCAAGGCGCGCATCACCATCGGTGCGCTGGAACGAATGGAAGATGCCGAGCCGGGAACCTATCGGCTGAGTCTGAAGTCCTCAGATGAGAGAAACCGCGCCTTGACGATGCTGCGTCACGCCGGAATAAATGTCGAACTATTAGCGTAGAGACTACCGTGGCAGACAAGACCGAGCAGAAAATGTCCGCATCGGTGGAAACGGCAACTTTGCCCGATCCGCTGGAACTGGTGGCGACCGAGTTCAGCCACACGGCGCTGATCGGCGTGGGGGTGATCGGCGGCTCCATCGGCCTGAAGATGAAGGCGATGGGATATACCGGAATCATCGTCGGCCACGACCAGCCGAATGTGCTGGACGAAGCGCTGGAGCGCGGCGCGATTGACCGCGGCGTAGGGGATCTGTCCGAAGCCGTGATGGACGCCGATCTTATCGTGCTGAGTACGCCGATCGAAGAGACGATTAAGCTGCTGCCCACGATTCTCAAAACCGCAAAACCCGGGGCGGTGGTTACGGATACGGCTCCCGTGAAAGTGGAACTGGCCAAATTGGCGCGGGAGACCGAGAACGCCGTCGGGCGCTATATCGGCGGCCATCCGCTGGCGGGAAGCAGCCGGCAGGGTGTGGCGAATGCGGACGCGAATCTGTTCGATGATGCCTTCTGGCTCTTGACGCCCGACGCCGATACGATGCAGGTGTGCCGTGATACGCTGATGTGGTGGGTGCGGATGCTGGGAGCCTATCCGCAGGCGATGGATGCAGAGACCCATGACAAGATCGCCGCCATGGTAACGCACGTGCCGCTGATGATCGCGCTGTCGCTCTCCAACTGGGTGGCGCAAAACAGCGGGGAAATTCCGGTGCTTGCCAAACTGGCGACGGGGAATTTTCAGAGCATGACCAGCATGGCGGCGCTGCCGCTGGGAGTGTGGGAAGGCGTCGTGCGCTCCAACCAGCGGGAACTGGAAGCGGCCATGAAGGAATTCCGCGAGATGCTGGACGGCACGATGAAGGATTTGCAGGAAGGCAAGTTCGCCGACCTCTGGCAGCACGCCCACGCCTTTCAGCGCAAACTGGCCCGCGAACGCCCCGGTGACTGGGACGCCAACTGCGAACTGGTGGTGACCGTGGCGGACCGTCCGGGAACGCTGGCGCGCATTGCGGGACTGCTCGCGGCGCATGAGATCGGCATTCGGGATATCAACGTGATTTACATCCGGGAACGGCGCGGCGGCATTTTGAAAGTGGTGCTGGAATCGCGGGCCGATGCCCGCCGGGCGATTGAGATCCTCGTTGAAGGCGGCTACACGGCGCGGCTGAAGGATTAGCGCTTTCTACCGTCCGATTGTCTACCGAACGAAGGGGCCATGTGCCCCTTTTTTCATACCCGCTCCATATGGGACAAAAATGGGCAACAATGGGCCGAAAAGCGGTGTGCCTCTCGGTTCGCCATAAGACATTTTATCCCTAAACACATGAGCAAGCCGCTCAATGGGTTAGGACTGCGGACGGGTGAGATCTGTGGATAAGTCTTAACGGCAAATTGGCGATTCCCTTACAGAAATGACAGTTTTGATTAGTATATTAGGGATTGTACAGGGAGAAATCCCTGCAAGGATTCGACGCTTACCGACCATCCCCGTGTATATATCGTTCACCATGAATAAGTACAAGGAATCTACTATGAAGAGTTTCCGATTAGTGTTGTGGCTCAGCATGATCATGCTGGCCGGTGCCGGAGCCGCGTGGGCAGGGCTTCACGATGCGCCGTATTCTCAGGCATTTCTTACCTGGCCGACGGATACCTTGGACTGGACACTTGACGGGTGTGCGGGATATACGACGGGACACGATGCGCCGAACAGCGTCAAGATCGACGCGACCGGTGACCACACCATTTCGCCGACGATTGACAACCCGGACACGATGAAGGTGTGGCTGAAAGGCAACAGCACCAGCACGACCGGCACCTTTAAGATCTACGCTCAGCAGGGTACGAACGGCTGGGTGGAGATCCGTAACTGTTCCTTCGGCACGGGGGCGGATATTCGCAATGGTTCTTACGCTGAGGTGGTCATCCCGCTGGCCGCACCGTTCCGCGGGGCGCAGGATGTATCTTTTAAGTTCATTTATGAAGTCAAGGTTGTCGGCAACGTAGCACTGGATGATTTCTCGGTGACTGCAGTCGGAGTGGATACCACGCCGCCGAGCATCGCGGGGATTACGGTGGTCAGCACGACGGCCATCAACGTACTCTTCAGCGAGCCGGTCGATCTGACCACATCGCAGGCGATTGCCAACTACACCGTGGATCACAGTGTAGGGCATCCGTTGACGGCTACGCGGGATAACACGAATACCGCGCTGGTGCATCTGACGTTCAACAATCTGGCCAGCAACAGCTATGTGCTGACGGTGAACGGCGTCGCCGATCTTTCGGGCAATCCCGCGTCCAACGCGACGGGCGGTTTTGCCATCAACGGGACGATCAACGCGGGTGACGTCGTGATCAACGAGATCATGTATGACGACACGGCTTCCACGGACATCGAATGGGTAGAGCTGCACAACCGCACCGCGGGTGCGATCAATATTTCGGGATGGATTCTGACCGACGCGCCGACCTATCCGCCGACAGGCGCGGAAGGCGCGATTCAGGTTCCGCAGGGGAACACCATTCCAGCGCACGGCTACGCGGTTTTGAGCCGTGACGTGGCGCCGGGACTGACCGGCTACATCCAGTGCGTGCAGTATTTCGGCGCGTGGGCGCTGGGCAATACGGGCGATAACCTCGCGCTGTATACCGATTCGACGGGCGGCATGCTGGTGGATGGTTCTTTGACCACCAACTATCCCGATCTGGCGGCGGCGGGCGCCGGCAATTCGATTGAAAAGTGCGACGAAAACACGGTGTGGAGTCCGGATTCTTCGGCGTGGCATATCTCGACCAACGTCTTTGCGGCTGCCGGGCGGTACCGCCATTGTACTCCGGGAGCCGCTAACACGGCGTGTGTGGTGGACAACGTTCCGCCGACGCTGTTGACAGCAGTTTCGTCCGGGGTGACGCAGGTCGATGTGACGTTCTCGGAAGATGTGGATCAGGCGACGTCGGAAACGGTCACCAACTACTCCGTGAACAACGGCGCGGGAACGCCCACAGGCGCGGTGCGCCAGGCGAATACGGCGGTGGTGCGCTTGACGTTCGCGTCTGCCTTGACGCCGAATACCTACACGCTGACGGTCAACAACGTGCGCGACCTGGCGGGCAACGCCATTCTGCCCAACAGCCAGATTCCGTTCTCCGTGGTTCCGCGTCCGGCGAATTTTATCTTCACCGAGTTCATGGCCAATCCCAACATGCCGGGTCTGGAAGACAGCCTTGGGGAATGGTTCGAAATTTACAATGCGGGCAACACGTCCGTGAACCTGAACGGCTGGCTGGTCTGTGACAACGCCGGGTGCGACAGCATCGAAGGCAATCACACGATCAACCCCGGTCAATACTTTGTGTTCTGCTCCAACGGTGACGGCGGCACCAACGGCGGTGTCCCTTACGATTACGCCTATCAGTACGGCACGTCGGGCTGGGGTCTGTCGCTGAACAACACCGGTGATTCATTGACGGTGAAGGATGCCAACGGCACGATTGCGGCGACGCTGACCTATACGGCGAGCTTCCCCTTCAGCGAAGGCCGTGCGGCGCAGCTTCGCGACTTAAGCTGGAGCCCGTCGGTAGACACCAACTGGTGCCGCGCCGATACATCCTGGGCGGGCGCTTATCTGGGTGACAAGGGTACGCCGCAGCACGCTTCGATCTGCATGGTGCAGGGGCAAGCGGCGCCGTATACGATCTGTGACATTCGCCAGCAGGATCAGTTCGGCATCTCCCAGCTTGACCTGCGCCGGGTGATCACTACGGGCGTGGTGACCTATGAAGATTCCTGCCGCCGCAACGCGTACATCGAACTGAACGGCTGCGGTGTGATGATCTACGGCAACGCCGTGCGCGACACGATGCAGAACGGCGGACGCCGCCTCCGGGTTGGTGATCTGGTGCAGCTTGAAGGCTATCTGAAGAACTATCGCGGCTTGACGGAGATCGACTCGTCGAACAACCTGAAGCCGATTATTACGTTGCTGGCTCAAAATCATGTGCTGCCGCTGCCGGTAACGGTCTCGCCGTCGCAGGTTTCGACGGTGGTAAATGACTGCTCGGCAGAGCAGTTCGAGTCGCGCCATGTCCGTATTCAGAACATGACGTTCCAGTACGGCGGCGATTCGACGTTCGCGGCGGGCACGAGCGGCCGCAACTATCTGGCGTGGTCAGGCACGGACACCGTGATCTTCCGCGTGGTTCCCTGTGACACGCTGGTGGGCACGCTGATCCCCGCCGGGCCGGTGACGTTCAACGCGATCGTCAGCCAGTTCGACGCCAGTTCGCCCTATTGCGGTGGCTATCAGTTGGTGACCGGACGAATTGCGCCGTTCACGTCGGGCCAGTGCGAAGTGCCGGTGCAGTTTACCGCGCTGCGGGATGGCGTGAATAACCGGGTGTTGCTGCGCTGGCAGCCGGGCGTAAACCAGCAGTGCGACTGCTACGAGATCTGGTCCTCGACGGACGGCGGAGCGATCTTCCCCAACGGCTACACGCTGCTCACAACCGTCACCGGAACTACGCAGTACACGGATGCCAGTACGCTGGCCACGCGCCGCTTCTATGTGGTGCGTGCCGGTGGGCCGTCCTGCCCGTAAGCGTCTGCGGTCATCAAATCGAAAATCTGCCGCGCGGAGCGCCCTGCTCCGCGCGGCACTCTTTTGCGCCGTAAACGGAGGCAGAGTTTGCCGTCAGGTGGAAGGATCGGTTCAGAAATCTCAATAGAATAGACCCGCGGCATAGGGATTGCAGTTGTGAGATCGCAACCTGTATCGGCTCGTGTTTTGGGAGGCTTATGGCGGACAATCTGGTAGAAGGGTTTTTGATCGGTCAGTCGACGTCGACGGTCGTGCTCAAGAAGACGCTGGATGCACAGGCCATGCGGCAGCGCGCCCATACGCAGAACATTGCCAACGTGGAGACGCCGGGCTATCGCCGGGTGGCGGTGGACTTTGAGGGCGAATTGAAGACCATGCTGGCCAGCGAGCAGGGGGGTGGGCTTCGTACGAGTGACGTCCGGCATATGTCGACGGATGGCGCGGGCAGCCTGAATGATCTGTCGGCGACGGCACGGCAGGAGACCCCGGATCCGGAAGGCAGCGGTGTGAACGGGGTGAATATTGACGTGGAAATGGCGCAGATGGCGGAAACACAGCTCCGCTACATGACCGCACTCGAGCTGCTCAAGCGCCGTTACACGAGTCTCAAATCCGCGATTAAGGGCCAGTAAAACTCCCTTGACCGATAAGCACGGGCCAGCCGTGCGGAAGCATCTCCTTAAACCTCATCAATGCGAGCCACGAAAGTGGTTCGTTTTTTTGTGGTTCTCCGGGAAACCCGATGGCCGACGGGACGGTTTCGCAAGGCGGGGCAGGGCCACGACACAAGAGCCCTGCCGCCGCGAAGGGTTGGGATGCCGCGTGGGTTGGGTCCGCTGCATAGAGATCCTGCATCCGAAGACGGATGCAGGATGACAATCGTCTCTGGGTGGCGCGAAATTTCTTACTGCGAGGACTCGCAGTTGGATGTTTCCAAGTGCAGGGTGGACAGGGACGCGATGAGCGATTCGAGATCGAAGGGCTTGACGAGATATTCATTGGAGCCGCCGTCGGGCAGGAGGTAGTCGCCGCCATCGGTGAATGCGACACAGGGGACATCGCCGCAGCGGGCGCGCAAGTCTTCGATCCAGTTTTCGGCGTCATCGAAATCGGTGAGATCGATGGCGGCGAGTTCGGGCTTCAGACTGTGGGTAATCAGCCAGACCGTGGCATCATCGAGGCTGGAAAACACTTCGCAGGGATGTCCCACTTTCTCGAGCAGGCGGCGCGCCACTTCCCGCACCGTAGGGTTCATGGTAATCAGCAGGCCGGGACCGACAGGCATCTGAGGCGGCAGCGTGGAAGCCACAGGTTGTTCCTCCGTAATCTGTTCCTCGGGCACGGGAGACTCTTCGACGGGCACCACGAGATTTTGCATCTGCTCCAGCACCACGAGCAGTGTGGGCATGCCTTCGATCTTGATCAGCTCATAGTGGAGGAGGCAGCGGGTGGTGTAGCCCGTGGTAGACGCGGCGACGAACGGCTCATCGGCCGCGGCAAAATCGTAAGGTTCGGCGGCCAGCGAATCGATGGCCTGACCGCGCAGATCCACCGGCGTAAAACCGAACAGATCGGCGGCGGCGGCATTGGCTTCAAGGATCACGTGGTCGCGGGGATCCACCAGCAGCACCGGCGAGGGGCTGAGCGCGCACATGGTGTAGAAACTCTCCTGCGCCTGCTTCAACTCCACTTCGAGTTTTTTGGATGCCGAGAGACGGTGAGCATAGAGCAGAATCTCGCTGCCGTTATGCACGATTTCGAATTCGTGTGGTCCCGAACCAAACAGCGATTCGAAGGCTGTACTGGATTCCGATGTCAGCAGGGAGGGAATGTCCCGGCTGTCGACTCCGGCGAGGACGTCGCTGAGGAGCGGCGTGTCTTCGAGTTTTGGGCAGGTCGCCCGGGCGGCATCGTTAAAGCTGGTAATCAGTCCGCCGGCAGTGACCGCCAGTACGGGGAAGGGACAATGGGAATCATGTCCGGCGGCAACGAAACCGGCGGGCACGATGGGCGGCGGCATGTAGGCGCGATCATCGGCGACGCGCGGCTGCTCGGGCTGCGGATGAAAATGGATCAGCACCGGGCCGCGTCCATCTTCATCGCGTGAGAGCCGAGTGGCCGTAATGACGCCGAACACGCTGGCTTCTCCGCAGGTAAACCGGCACAATCCGGAAATGGCGGCGGGGTCTTCCACGGCGCGGGACAGATAGTCATTCACGGTCATCTCGGACTGAACGGTGAGCACGGTCATCTCCGGATCAGGCTTGCCTTTGTTCAGGCGCAGCCAATCCTGGGCTGTGCGGTTGGCGCGGATGAACTGGCCGCTGTTGTCGAGCACACAGAGGGGATCGGCGACCGTTTGGAAGATCTGACGGAATCCGGTGGGATCCGAGGAGCTGACTTCTTCGACGGCTTTGCTGGCCACGGCCGGACCCGATGCCGATTCCGGCGAGCGGCGAGTCGACGCGACGAGCAGCGACACGGTTCCAATGCCGAGCAGTACCGCCAGCAGCAGAGTGGACGCTGCGCTGTGGGAGGCAACCGCCTCCACAAGGAGCAACGGCTCCATGCCGGGAATATGCAGCCGGACAAAACACAAGGTCCCGCCACCGGATTGCGGCACCGCACCGGATTTTTCGGCGAGCAGCAGCGGCCACGTGGCCGCGCTTACCGTGACCGCCGAATGCGGAGACGATGATGCCATGAGCGCGTCGGCAGGTGTCGCCAGCAGGGTCCACGACTCGGGGAGTTCCCCTTCGGTGGGCAAGATGGTTGCCGCGTCGATCAGGGCAAGTACATGAGCCGGATGCCGCCCATCGTCCAGCGCGACCGGGCTGTACTGCAGGACCAGTGTGCTCGCGGGACCACTCTTAGAGCCAAGCAGAGCCAGATCCGCGTTGTCTGAACGGCGGAGCAGGGCGGACGCTTCGCCGAGTCCAGCGGTGTCTCCGGCCACGGTATGAAGCTGCCCGTCATCGGTGATTACCACCAGACCGCGCAGGACTCCATCCTCTTTCGCCCATGTGCTGCGGATCGCGTCGAATTTGTTCTGTATGCGCCAATCAGACCAATCCTCGGGATGATCGAGAGCGGCCAGAACGTTATACCTGACCATTTGGTCATGAAAGAACAGACGCGTATTTTCCATCCGGCCTTCCCACAGCCGGGCAAGGGCTTCCAACCGGGCCTGTTGCAGGTGGACGGCCTGTGAACCGGAGTTTTTCAGGCTTCCCATCAGCAGAAGCGTACCAGCGACGACGGTAATACCGCCGCTGATCCAGGAGACGACTCGCCAAAAACGGGACATAACCCCTCTCAGACTTGCGTAAACATTTCTTATTCTCCTGACCAATTTGCAAATACGATGCCGTCCGGCAATGGCCTGCAATTGCTTGACAAAGTAAGAAAAAATATGTACCTTACATTGCTTGGAGAATGCTTTGTCACGCCCATTTCTGCCGCCTGCGGCGTTTCGCAACAGTCGTGAGTATGGCAAGTTGCACGGGCGCTCCGTGCCATCAGATCACACCAGCATTTCACAGACATAGCCGATTGGGTAGCCGGCCAATGACGATACGGTGGACGGGTCGCATCAAGGTACTTTGCATCGTGTGTATGCTCGCAGTTGCGGGCCAGGCATGGTCGCAGGGCTTTGTCCAGTCGGTGATTACGAACGACGTCAGCCACGTTTTTGGAGTAGCGGCTGCGGATTTTGACGGCGATGGGGATTTGGACGTCGCGGCCAGTGGCGCGTATGGCACACTGGCTTGGATCGAGACGACTCCCAACAACAATTTGACCCATGCCGCATTTTATTCGCCGGTAGGTCTGCGGGGTTTGGCCGTGGGGGATTTTAACGGTGACGGCAGGCCGGACATCGTGGTTGCCGTGTACGGTGAAGACCGGTTTGCACTGCTGACCAACACGGGGCAGGGAACGGATAATCGCTTTGCGGCCAGCACGTTGATGGGTGGTTGCCACGGCGCGTATGGAGCCTGCGCCGGCGATATCAACCACGACGGCACCACGGATCTGGTGACATCGGAATCGTTGGGCAATACGGTCCGGATGTTTACACAGCACAACGGAGTGCTGGAGCAAGCTGCCGCCATCAATGTGCCGAACAATCCTTTTGATCTGGCACTCGGCGATTTCGACGGCGACGGGGACGTGGATATTGTCGGCTGCCGCAACTACTCGACCGTGTTCTGGATCGAGCACGGCGCGAACGATTCCACGTGGACGCGGCACGATTTGGACTTCGGCACGGAGTGCACGGACGTGGCGCTGGCGGACTTGGACAGCAGCGGTACGCTGGACATTGTGGCGGCGCCGTTTGTGGAGTCGCAGTTTGCCTGGTGGCAGCACAGCGGGACCGTGTTCACACAGCACAATCTTTCCGGCACGGTGCGGTATCCGCGCGGGATCGGTGTTGCGGATTTTGATTTGGATGGCCGCCCGGACATCGTGGCCTGTGCACAAAACGGTGTGATGCAATGGTGGCGAAATGCGGGCAACGGCACGTTTACGCTGCGCACCATGCCTCAGGGATCGGCGCTGTATGCGCTGACCATCAGCGACTTCGATCAGGACGGGGATCCGGATGTGCTGACGGCGGACTATCAGGGATCGCAGGTGCTGCTTTACCGCAACACGCTGGGCATTCCGGCGGTGGTGGCGGGCACGGTGCGGTCGCTGCTGGACAATTCGCCGGTGAACGGCGCTCTGGTGCAAATCGTACAGACGGGCACATCGGCGCAGACGGACAATGCCGGACGGTTTCACATTGCCGGCATCCCCGGAACCTATGATTTGCGTGTGACCGGCGCCTGCTGGACGGATACGCTGATGAACAACGTTCAGATTGCGCGGGGCGAGACCACGCGGGTAGCGATTGAAATGACTCAGCCGTTACTGCAACTGGATGTTTCGTCCCTGAACGTGGCCGTGCACAATGGCGTTCTGACGCCGTTTGTACTCTCGGTGAGGAATCCGGGCAACGGCATGCTGGATATTTCGATTACGGCGCATGGGCGCTACGCCAATGACGACTGGCTGTCCGTGTCGCCGGCTGTGGCACAGGTTCCCCCGTCGCAGCCCTTCTCGTTCGTGGTGAACATCCATCCGGATACGTCCAACAGCGGACCGTGGGACTACTACGGGAGCCTCGAGTTGCGCAACAACGCGTGCCCCGACAGCATCGCCACGGTGGCGGTGGTTGCCTATGTGCTGGACGCGCCGGAGCCGCGCGGAGCGATTCCCGCGAAGACGGCGCTGCATCCGGTGTATCCGAATCCGTTCAACGGACGGACGACCCTGACCTTTGATTTGTCCGCGCCCGGCAACGCGGACCTTGCGCTGTTCGATATCACGGGCCGGGCCGTGCGCACACTTTCTTCCGGGACGCTGGCCGCTGGTCCGTACCGGATGCCGCTGAATGCGGACGACTTGCCGAGCGGTGTGTACCTGCTGGCGCTGCGCGCGGGCGGTGAGACCTTCTCGCAGAAGCTTTTGCTGATTAAATGAGAATTCAAATTTCGGGATAGTGCCATGACGAAAGAAACAGGAACCTTCACCGCCAAGGTCGGACTTGCGGAAATGCTCAAGGGCGGGGTGATTATGGACGTGACAGATGCCGAGCAGGCGCGGATCGCGGAAGACGCGGGCGCCGTGGCGGTAATGGCTCTGGAACGCGTTCCTTCCGATATCCGCCGGGACGGCGGGGTCGCGCGCATGTCCGACGTAAAGAAAATCCGCGAGATCCAGGAAGCCGTGTCCATTCCCGTGATGGCCAAGTGCCGTATCGGACATTTTGTCGAGGCGCAGATTCTCGAAGCTCTGGAAGTCGATTTCATCGATGAGAGCGAAGTGCTGACTCCCGCCGACGAGAGTTTTCACATTGCCAAGCACAAGTTCACGGTGCCGTTCGTGTGCGGTTGCCGGGATCTGGGCGAAGCGTTGCGGCGGATCGCCGAAGGCGCGGCAATGATCCGCACCAAGGGCGAAGCGGGCACGGGCAACATCGTGGAAGCCGTTCGCCACATGCGCACGGTCATGTCGGCGATCAAGCGCGTGCAGGTGATGGGCGACGAAGAGCTGGTGCACTACGGCAAGGAGATCGGCGCTCCCTACGAGCTGCTGGTGCAGGTGCGCGAACTGGGCAAACTGCCGGTGCCGAACTTTGCGGCGGGCGGCATTGCCACGCCGGCGGACGCGGCGCTGATGATGCAGCTTGGCGCGGAATCGGTGTTTGTGGGCTCGGGCATTTTCAAGAGTGAAGATCCCGAAGCGCGCGGCCGGGCGATTGTGCTGGCGACGACGTACTACAACGATCCGAAGAAGTTGGTGGACGTGTCGGCGGGTCTGCTGCAGGCCATGCCGAGTCTCGACGTGCGGACCATGAAGGAAGAAGAACTGCTGTCCACACGGGGATGGTAGCAGGGGTAACCCCTGCACCTGAATCGCCTGCCCGGCGGCAGGGCTAAGCCCTGCACCTGAATGCCTGCCGGCGTCGAGATTGTTGTTCGGGTGGCAAACCACGAAAACGTATTTTAGTGAGATAATGGCACGTCGGATTGGTGTTCTGGCCCTGCAAGGGGATTTCGAAAAGCACAAGCGCGCGCTGGAAGCCGCGGGCGCCGAAGCGCGGGAAGTGCGCACGGCGGAAGATTTGGACGGGCTGTCCGGACTGATTATTCCCGGCGGGGAGAGCACGACGCTGACGTTGCTGCTGCTTCCCGAATTGCTGGAACGGCTGCACACCTTCTGCGAGACGCATCCGGTGTGGGGCACGTGCGCGGGAATGATTATGCTTTCCAAGGACGCGAGTGATCCGCGTGTGAAGCCCCTCGGGTTCCTTGACCTGGATATTCAGCGCAACGGTTACGGGCGGCAGGTGCATTCCTTCGAATCGGACCTGAAGCTATCCGGCAACGTGGAAGATGCGCAGACTCCGCTGCACGGTGTGTTCATTCGCGCACCGCGCATTACGCGAATGGGGGAGAATGTCGAGCCGCTGGCCTGGCTGGGCAGTGATCCCGTGGCGGTGCGGCAAGGGCATTTCATGGCGTCGTCGTTTCATCCGGAGTTGACGGGGGATTTGCGGCTGCACCGGTTCTTTTTGTCGCTGCGGCCATGACGGACTATTCCATCTGCTGTGATTTTGACGGCACGATTTCGATTCCGGACGCCTGCGATTTTCTGCTGCAACGATACGCGCCGCCGGAGTGGAAGGAACTGGACGATGCCGTGTGGAGCGGGCGGCTGACGGAACGGGAAGCCTTTCCCCGGCAGATCGGTTTGCTGAACGTGACGTGGGAAGACGCCTGCGCGGCGATGGATAAGGGAGTGATTATCCGCGACGGGTTTGCGGAGTTCATCGCTTTTTGCCGGCGGAATAATCTGCCGTTCATGATTCTTTCCGGCGGACTGCGGCCCTTGATAGAAACGCTGCTGGCGCGGGCGGGAGTGCCGGATGTGCCGGTTATATCCCACACGGCGCAGATTGACGGCAGACGCTGGAAGGCGGTGCTGTGGGATGGTAAGCGGCACGCGGAGCATTGCAGCCATTGCAAGTGTTCTTATGTGCTGGCCGAGCGCGCCGCCGGAAAAAAGCTCGTCTACATCGGTGACGGTTACACCGATCTCTGTCCGGCACAACATGCCGATATCCTCTTTGCCACCGGAAATCTGGCGCGGGAGTGCCTGAAATCCGGCCGGCCCTTTATCCCCTACGAAACATTTTACGACATCGAGCACGCGCTCGGCAACATAATCCAAACAGAGCAGGATCTTCGACGATGAAACGGATTTTGGGAGGGATGCTCCTCCTTACCTTCGTGGCCGCGATGGTGATCTTTGGCGGGTGCGACAGCCCGAACTCGCCCGAATCGCAGCCGCAGCCTTATCATCTGGCGGCGACGTATTCCTTTTCCGCTGCGGCCAAGCATGTGGTAGCTTCGGGGGATCTCGCGGCGGTGGCCGTCGGAGCGTACGGCGGCGTGGTGCTCAACGTGCGCGATCTGGCGCACATTGACACGGTTGCCCGCTTCCCCGGCACCAGTGCCTTCACGGTTATGAATCGAGCGATGTTGGACACGCTCAATCATCTGGTGGCCTTCGCATCGAACCCCGTTGTGGGAGGAGTCGGCTCCAATCCTGCATACGATTATCTGCACCATTCGTACGTCGCTGAAGCGCTTCCCAGCAGCATCAGTTTCGGTGCTTTTCTTGCCACAGGTATTGTCAGCCAGCGGAACAATGTTTTGTTTCTCGGGGGGGAAGGGCGCGGCACAAGCGGTGGAAGTTTCGTTGGCTACCGTATGCAGCGTGATAGCGATACATCACAGTGGGTCCCCACAGGATCAGCGGACTTTACGTATGGAATCCCGACGACATCGTTCGGCAGCACCAATGCGCCTCAAGGCGTGGATCGCAGAGCGACAGACGGGATCAGTGCTTTAGCAACCGAGGAGGCGGGAGTTATCTTTCTCGACTCGGTAGGAACGCAGATGTCTGCACTGCCATTTGCCGGTGCGGCTTACGATTGCAAGTGGTACCGTGACAGCTTGCTGATCGTCGCGGGTGACTTCGAGATGGTCGTAATGAACGCACGTGATGCGGCTCATCCTGAGACGATTGGACGGCTGACGATTCCCACATCCGACCGGATGCGCGGTGTCGCCATTGACGGTGGCTACGCCTGCGTGATGGATGGTTACGATGGGATCTATGTGGTGGATATCACGAATCCGCGCACCCCTGCTTATGTGCAGCTTATGAAACTCGATTCACCGACCTCTGTTTGGGCAGATGCGGGACGGATTTATACGACGGAGCAGGTTGGGCGTTTGTCGGTGTTCACGCGTTAGGCGATCAGGAGCAAACATGTTCAGTCATCCAAAGAGAGCGGAATCCGGCGCGATGAAACCAATTTTGAGTGGAATCCTTCTTCTGGCGTTATTTGCTGTGACGTTTGTCGGGTGCGATAGCCCGAACAATCCCGACGTGCCGCCTCAGCCGTACCGTTGGGCGATGACCGTCAGCATTCCGGGTGAAGCAAAAGATGTATCGGTACAGGATGGTTACGCAGGCGTTGCCGCGAGTTCTTACGGCGCAGTAGTCTATGATGTGCGCGATCTCGGGAATATCACGCAGGTGTTCCACGACACGTTGCAGCACTATTATAATCCGACGGCAGGTGCTTCAAAGATTGCAATCGATGCGCAACATCATGTGGTCTGCTGGTTGACGGAACCCCGCTACTCGGGTGCGACGTCGATTGATTACATGACCGGCGGACCAGGTCCGGCTATAAGCATACAGGGACCCGTCTACGGACTATGTATGGAATCCGAACCAAACACCATCACATACTGGTTTACGTCACACAGCAGAGTGCTGGATGGCGGACAGACGTGCCGGGATTCGGACACATCGGCGTGGGATCCAAATTTCTGCAATTTCACATTCCAAGCTGATTCGATTCATTTGCCCTCATCCGGTTGGACCGGGAGCGACCGCGGGCAAGGGTTTTCCCACAGCAAGAGGAACCATTTATGGGCGGTCGCGGTCGAGGAAACCGGTGTTCACTTTGTCGACGATTCCACAGGTGCAGTGCGCTCCATTCAAATAGTCCCCGGTTCGGCCTTTGATTGTGCCTGGTACCAAGACAGTTTGCTGGTGGTGGCGTGCGATTTTGAGATGGTGATCATGAACGTGCAGGATGCGGCGCACCCGCAGATAATTTCGCAGTACACCATTCCCAATTCGAACCGCATGCGCGGAGTGGCGATTGACGGCAACTGGGCGTGCATCGTGGACGGCTATGACGGTATCTATATAGTGGATATCCGCGACCCGCGTCATCCCGAAAAGGTGCAACTGCTGCCGCTGACGCACCCAACCTCGGTGTGTGTGGACAATGGACGATTGTATGCGACGGATGATTTGTCCGGGTTGGTGATTTACACGCATTAGAGTATGTAGGATTAGAAATCGGAAACCCCCTTTCGGGGGTGCACCGGGGAGAGAAGCGCGACCTTTTGTGGGGTCGCGCTTCTGTTTTCATTCGATCATCAGGAAGAGAAGCACAGCAAGCTGTGCAACTACGTCATTTTCTCTCGATGGTGGCGGTGAGGTGCTGCCAGAGGGGATCACGGCCCGTGTGGTTCAGGGAAGAGTAGGGGATGACAGCGCGGGCGCCGAGGGAGATAAGTTCGCCTTCGAGCGTCTTCATGGCTTGCTGTTTCTCGCGGGCATTGAGCTTGTCGAGCTTGGTGAGCACGGCCATCCACGGGCGGTTCAGCGTGTGCAGGCCGCTGACCATCTCGCGGTCGAGGGGCGTCAGGCCGTGACGGATGTCGAGAATCAGGACCACGATAATCAGGCGCGAAGATTCGCGCAGATAGTCTTCAATAAACTGTCCCCACTGCTCCTTCAGATTGCCGGAGACACGCGCGTAACCATAGCCGGGCAGATCCACAAAGTAGCAGAGGCCACGGCCAATCAGATAGTAGTTGAGCATCCGCGTCTTGCCGGGAGTGCGCGAGGTGAGGGCGAGGCTTTTGCGGTTCAGCAGCGAATTGATGAGCGAGGACTTGCCCACATTGCTGCGTCCGGCAAAGGCGATCTCGGGCAAGGGACGCTTGGGCGCCGCCTGAATGTTGGGCGCGGAGAGCAGGTACTCGCCTTCGGGAATCTTAAAAAAGGGCATGAAATCAGTGGTGAAGGATGAAATAAGATGCCAAGAGGCCAACCCGGGATGCGCCCGGAGATGAAAAGAGGCGGCGTGATGCCGGCCTCTTTGGTCAGGTCATTCTATAAGGGGCGCTGCGCGGTGGAGCGAGCGGCGCGGGCGGAATCGCGTTTGGAAGGCGGGGACTGCGAGGGAGGGAAGACTTCCACCCACACCTGCTCGACATGATCGACGAAGACCACGGCGATATCCGAACGCAGGTCCTCATCAAGATCGAACCAGTCGACGCGATTGGTTTCGGGAACGAAGACCTTTTTGATGCCCGCGCGCCTTGCCGCCATGATCTTTTCGGCGAGACCGCCGATGGGCAGCACGTGGCCGCGCAGAGTGATCTCGCCGGTCATGGCGATATCCGCCGGAACCGCGCGGCCTGTCAGAGCCGAGAGCAGCGCCGTGGCCAGAGTGATTCCCGCAGAAGGCCCGTCCTTGGGAGTGCCGCCTTCGGGAATGTGAATGTGCACATCGTGGCCCTTAAGGAATTCATCGGGCACACCCCAGGGGCGCCCATGAGCGCGCAGGAAAGAGATCGCAGCCTGCGCCGATTCTTTCATCACATCGCCGAGCCGGCCCGTCAGCAGCAGCGTGCCTTTGCCCTTCATCATGCTGGCCTGAATATTCAGAATGTCGCCGCCGAGCGAGGTCCAGGCGAGGCCGATGGCGGTACCGACGCGCTCTCCCTGCTCGATCATGCTCTCTTTGAAGGGCGGAATGCCAATGTATTTTTCGAGCATATCGGGCAAAATGACGGTCTCGCGGCCACGGGCATTGACGGTTTCGCGGGCCACCTTGCGGCAGATGCGCGCGATGGTGCGCTCCAGTTCGCGCACGCCGGACTCACGGGTGTAGACGTCGATCATCGCATAGATCGTGTCGTCGGTGAGCTGCAATTCTCCGGGCTTGATGCCGTGTTCCTTAAGCTGCTTGGGAATCAGGAAGTGCTTGGCGATCTCCAGCTTCTCATAGCGCAAATAGCCGTGGATCTCGATCACTTCCATGCGGTCCTGCAACGGCAGCGGAATCTCGTGCCGCATGTTGGCGGTGGTGATGAAGAGGATCTGCGAGAGATCGAAATCCACTTCAAGATAGTGGTCGGAGAAGGTGCCGTTCTGTTCGGGGTCGAGAACTTCGAGCAGCGCCGCCGCGGGATCGCCACGGAAATCGGACGCCATCTTGTCGACCTCATCGAGCAGGAAGACGGGATTCATCGATCCGGCGCGCTTCATGGATTGAATGATGCGGCCCGGCATAGAACCGATGTAGGTGCGGCGGTGTCCGCGGATCTCGGCTTCGTCGCGTACGCCGCCTAAACTCAGGCGAACGAAATTGCGATTCATGGCGCGGGCAATGGAGCGAGCCAGAGACGTCTTGCCAACGCCGGGAGGGCCGACGAGGCAGAGAATTGGACCCTTGATTTTATCGACGCGGGCGAGCACTGCGAGGTGCTCGAGAATGCGCTCTTTAGGTTTGCGCAGGCCGAAATGGTCTTCTTCAAGCACGCGTTCGGCGGCATCGAGATCGAGATTATCCTTGGTAATAGTGGCCCACGGCATGGCGCAGAGCCAGTCGAGATAGTTTTTGATGACCGATGCTTCGGGGGACATCATGGCCATGCCCTTGAGCTTGTCCACTTCCTCTTCGGCGCGGTCTTTCACCGCCTTGGGCATCTTGGCTTTTTTGATGCGCTTTTTGTAGGCGATAACATCCGTGAAATCCTCGTCGCCATCTTCACCGAGTTCCTTCTTGATGACGCGGAGCTGCTCCTGCAGGTAGTAGGTGCGCTGCGAGCGGCTGATCTTTTCCCGGACTTGACCTTCGACGGTGCGCTCGATTTTCAGAATTTCGATTTCCTGTTCGAGAGTGCCATTGATGAGCTTGAACTGCTCGAGCAGGCTGTCCTGTTCGAGAGCTTCCTGCTTTTTGGGCAGGGGCAGCGGCAGATGGGCCATCATGAAGTCGGCGGTGCGCTCGGGTTCGGTCAGATTGGAGAGGGTGATCAGCACTTCATCGGGAAGCTGGCGGTTGAGGCTGACATATTCGCGGAAGCGCCGCGCACCGACTTTCATGTGAGCGCGGGTCTCCAGAGAGTCAGCGCCGGTGATGATCAGCGTGGCGGCTTCGGCATCGAAGGAGTTGTTGCTGTCTTGCGTAAAACTCAGGGCGGTGGCGCGTTCGAGACCTTCCACCAGCACCTTGATAAGGCCGTTGGGAAGCTTGAGGGTTTGCAGCACACTGGCAATGACGCCGACCTGATACAGATCCTGCACGGTGGGGTCTTCCTGATTGGAATCGCGCTGGGCCAGCAACAACAATTTGCGGTCGCCAAGCATGGCGCGTTCCACGGCGGCGAGCGTTCCCGGTCTGCCGATCAGCAGCGGGAAGATCATGGAGGGGAAAACCACCACGTCACGCAGCGGGAGAACAGGGTAGAGGTTCGGTCGGTCGGCAGGATTAAGCATGGTCATAAAAACTGTGCAGGGTTAATGTATGAAGGGAAAGGTAAGCCCATCAATATACAAATTTCGAGGGTACGCCGCCAGAGAGAGCCGCCCGAAAGGCAATTTGAGGGCTTACTCCGTGTGAAGGCTGGGCATATGCGAGAATTTTGGGTGCGGGGTATTGATTATTAGCATGTTGTGCCGAATACCGATGGTGTGGCATGGTGTGAATGCGCCTTGGATGCGACAGCACGACCGAATGCGAAATCCTTTTGAACCCGTGGGTGGGGGTAGATCTACGAGAAAGGCGAACCGGATTAGGGTTCGCCTTTGTGCGTTCTATGGGCGCGCGGGACAACGTTGAGGTCAGATTTCGCGGCGCAGTCTTTTGACGGGGATGCTCAGTTGCTCGCGGTATTTTTGGACGGTGCGGCGGGCGATGGGGTAGCCCTCTTTGGCGAGCATTTCGGCAATGGCCTGATCGGAGAGGGGATCGGACTTGTCTTCGTTGTCGATGATCTCCTGCAGGCGGGATTTGATCACCTTGGTGGAGATCTCTTCGCCCTCGGACGTCTCCATGCGCTCGGAGAAGAAATACTTGAGTTCGAACACGCCCCATTCGGTCTGCACATACTTGCCGGAGGTCACGCGGGAGATGGTGGAAATGTCCATCCCGATCTCTTCGGCGATATCCTGCAGGATCATCGGCTTGAGATGGTCCTTGCCGTGGCGGAAGAAGCCTTCCTGCCGCTTGACGATGGCGCGCATGGTGCGCAGAATGGTGGTCTGCCGCTGATGAATGGCATTGACAAACCAGCGCGCGCTTTCGAGCTTGCGGGTGACGAAGTCCTTGACCTTCTTGTCAGTGTTGCCCGCGAGGAACATTTCCTTGTAGGCGCTGTTGATGTGGAAGCTGGGGATATTGCCGTCATTCAGATAGACGACATATTCGGCCAGATCGCCGTCACCCACACGCTGCACCACCAGATCGGGGACGATGTAGTTCTGCTTTTCATCGAAGTAGCCTTCACCCGGTTTGGGATTCAGCTTGCGGATCTCACCGAAGGCGGCTTTGACCTCTTCAAGGGCCACACCGAGCTTGCGGGCGACGACTTCGAAACGCTTGTTAAGGAAATCTTCATAGGTTTCGGTAATCATCCGCAACGGGAGCCGCGCCTTGTCGGGAGTCTCGCTCTGGCGCAACTGAATGGCCAGACACTCCTGCAGATTGCGGGCGGCAATGCCGGGAGGATCGAGCTGCTGCACACAGCGGAGCACCTTGTCGGCCATCGGCACATCGACGTTCAGTTCGCGGGCAATCTCTTCGATGGGATAGTTGAGGTAGCCGTCCTTGTTGACCGAGCCGATGATGTACTGGCCGATGCGCAGCTCCTCGTCGGTGAGGCGCTGCATGTGAAGCTGCTCTTCGAGATGCTCGGCCAGAGAAGGGATAAACGGACGCGGCGTCTCGATGAGTTCATCGGGCATAAACTTGTTGGCGGCGAAGACCAGAGTCTCCTCGTCGTCCAGGTAGTTTTCCCAATCCACCTCATCTTCGGTCTTGGTGGCCGTCATGGGCTCTTCCGGCTTGGCGGCGGCGGTTTCGCGCTCGGCCTGCTCACCGGTGGTTTCGAAGGAGGCCGCGGCCTGTTCGGTCTCGATCTCCGCATGTTCCTTTTCGACAATAGCTTCGTCCTCGGGCAGTTCCTCGAGGAACGGGTTCTCCTGCAACTCCGTGCGAACGCGGAGTTCGAGTTCCAGCAGCGGTAATTGAATCAATTCGCTGCGAAGAATCTGCTGGGGCTGGAGGTATTGTTCGAGCTTTTGTCGTAGCTCTTGTCGAAGTTGGTGCATACGTGCTCTCCTCGAGGGGCTCGAGGTTTTCTAATTTATCCGTTAAACGGGGAAAGTAAACACATCTGGGGTTTGATGTCCGGCGGCGGGAAAGCAGATTGCCGGGGCGCAACCCTAACAAGGATCAGAGGGGTACCACACGTGTTATCGGCAGTGTCGCGTCAAACTTGAGCGGCAGTGCTATAAAGAGTGTTGTGTCAAAGATAGGAGATTCCGCGTTACCTGTCAAGTCGGAACGACTCTCCCAGATAAATTCTGCGGGCTTCTTCATCGCTGGCAAGGAATTCGGCGCTGCCCTCCTTGAGGAGGTGCCCGCTGTAAATCAGATAGGAGCGGTCCGTGATGGCCAGAGTCTCATGGACATTATGGTCGGTAATGAGCACGCCGATGCCCCGGGAGCGCAGTCCGCGCACGATTTCCTGAATATCATTGACGGCAATCGGGTCAATGCCGGCAAAGGGCTCATCGAGCAGCATGAATTTGGGTTCGGTGATCAGGGAGCGGGCGATTTCCACACGGCGGCGCTCGCCGCCGGAGAGGCGGTAGCCCCTGTTCTTGCGCACGTGGGTGAGACGGAACTCCTCGAGGAGCTGCTCCATGCGTTCGCGGCGCTGGCGGCCATTGAGCGGCGTGAATTCGAGCACACATTTCAGATTCTGCTCGACGGTCAGCTTGCGGAAGACAGAGGGTTCCTGCGCAAGGTAGCTGATGCCCAGCCGCGCACGGCGGTACATGGGCAAATGAGTGATGACCTTGTCATTGATCCGGATGCGGCCGGCATTGGGCTTAATCAATCCAACCACCATATAGAACGAGGTGGTCTTGCCCGCGCCGTTGGGGCCGAGCAGTCCGACGGTCTCACCGGTGCTGAGGCGAAGCGTGACGTCATCCACCACCTTGCGGCGGCCATAATACTTGACCAGGTTCTCCGCGATCAGCGTGTGCGGCTTATAGGCCACGGGAGCCGGGCCGTCAGTGGACGGAGGAGTCGGTGCGGGCTGCACGATCACGCGTCCGTCCTCACGTTGCGGCGCTTGCGCTCATAGAGGAACGCGCCGATCACCAGACCCCAGACGAGGAAGTGCGAGACGGTGGCGACCGCCATGCCGCGGTGCTCATACTTGCCGGTGTAGCGATATTCGATGCTATGGTCACCCGGTTGCAGGTAAATGCCGCGCACGAAGCCGTTGACCATGTAGATGGGCGTTTCTTTGTTGTTGTCGAAGGCTGTCCAGCCCGGAGCATAATAGGCATCGGACAGCACCAGAAGCGACGGAGCCGACGTGCGGGCGGAGATCTTCACGTCATCGGGAGTATAGTCCGTGACGCGGGCGCTGCGGGCGCTGTCCATTCCAACAGGACCGGGCAGCGACTTGTCGGTGATGGCCATTCTGCCCCACGGGAAGGCGGGATCGGCGATGCGCTTGACGGTGGCGACGCGGTCGGAAATGACCTGCACGGAATCCGCGAAGTAGACGCGGTCGAGCGCGTTGCGATTGCGGTAGAGATATTGTTTGGCGGCGGAATCACCCAGCATGGGTTCGAGTCCGGCGACCGGAGGCAGCGGTCCCTCGACGAGGAAGTACTTGCAGTTCATCGCCGAGAAGAAGGGGATATTCAGGGGCATGCGGCGGTCCGCGCCATTGTAGAACACGTTCTCCGCCAGATCCTGATAGCCGCGCATTTTGGCGCCGTGGTAGCCGCCCAGCGAGGCGACTTCCCACGCGGCCCAGCGATTGTCCTGCGACAAATTGCCGATGGGCATGACGCGGAAGATGCTCTTGTCCTGCTTCAGCATGTCTACCACGCGGGTAGGCTGAAGGGTCTCGAGCGTGGTCGTGGACGATTGCGGTTCAAAGAACTTTTTGGAGAAGAAGAACATGTCAATCGCCGTGATGGCCAGGATTACCACCACAAAAGAGTTGGCCGTAAACTTGATTCGCTCCGTGACCAATGCCCAGCAGGCGGCGAAGGCAAGACCCAGCCACAGCATGGACATGGCAAGACTGTTGCGAAGAATTTCGAAACGGATGTCACGGAGCATCTGCATGGTCTGTGCGCCGTATTGAGCGGGCTCCCCGGGGCGCTCAAACGACCCGAACAGACCTTCCAGAGTATTGCCGCTGACCAGTGCAATGACCAGAATGCCGGCGCAGACGCACATGCCGACGAGGAAGGCTTTCTTCCACTTGTCGGTGCGCGGCATGTTTAGCACAAAGCGGAGACCGTAGCCCGCCAGCACGATGCCGGAGAGCACCACCAGCAGGAGGATGAGCGACGGCGTGCGGAATTTATTGAAGAACGGCAGATAGTTAAAGAAGAGCGAATAGAAGCTCTGGAAGTGCGAACCGAACGAGAGCAGAATGGAAAAGCCGGACAGCGCGACCAGACCCCAGAACAGGCGGTCCTTCTTGCCGAAGAAGGCGAGGATGGCGAAGAAGAACGGCACCACGCCGAAGTAGAAGCTCGACGAGGTAAAGGGCATGTCCCCCCAGTACGCGGGGATCATCATCGCGCCCTGCGGACCGTTCCAGAGATAGCGCGAAGAGAGACCGAACCAGGACGGCACGATGAAGGTAATCAACTCGCCGGGCGAGAAGGACCAGCCGGTGGCTTCGGCAATGGAGTAGCCCGTGGCACCGCCGGCCTGAGCAATGGCCGGGCCCATGCCGCGAATCGAGAAGCCGGTGTATTTCAGGAGCGGGATGTACCAGAGCGCGCCGACGGCAAAGCCGAGCAACAGGGCAATGGCAACAAAGGCCGCCGGTTTGAGCACGAGCGGCGATTTGGTTTCGCGCCACTCGAAAATGGCCCAGACGACATACAGAATGGCTACCGTGACCATGCTGTAGAAGAGAATCTGTGTATGGCCGCCGATGGCGATCTGCCAGCCGAAAGCCAGTGCGAGAATCGCCAGATCGAACAATCGGCGTTTCTCGAAGACGTTCCAGGCGGCCAGAATGATCAGCGGCATATAAATGAACGTCAGCAACTTGCCGCCATGAGCCGCCGTGGCAAGAGAAATCAGGTAGGGGTTCCACGCCATCAGCAGTCCGCCCATCAGGGAAATCAGCGTGCTTAACCCCAGCCGCCGCATGAGCAGGAAGGTGAGCAGTCCGCCGTAAAACATGAGCGCCACATACCAGCTCGGGTTCAGATAGTAGGGATCAAAACGGGTTTGCGGATCCGCAGACTTGCCGAGGAACAGCCCGTCAATGGTCAGCACGTCCACCCAGTAGCGGGGATTGAGATAACGGTAGGCGAAGGCGTAGGGGCCGCCCATGAACTCATAGCTGCCATAGGCGCCCGCGGCCATGCCGGGGAAGCCGCCGAAGATGTAGGGGCACCACAGCGGATAACCGTGAGTTTGTGCTTCCTGCTTGGCAAAGGTGGTTGTGGAGGCTGCCGCCTCGGTATCATCACCGCGCGAGAACGTTTTCCCTTGCAGAGGGATCTGGTAGAAGAAGATGAAGACAGCCAGATAGATCACCGCGCAGGCGATGAGATCGGCCTGCCAGGTTTTGAGGCTGGTGCTCCGCGCCGGAGCGGTGGCGTGGGTTGCAGCGTTTTTGGACTGCGGTTGCGCCTTAATGTTCTTTGCGGTCAAGCGATCCTCGCAACGGGTTAGCTATAATATCCAACTTACGACGCCGGCTTGCTGACAAGCCGTTGGGGCGTGTACTGGCCTTCGGTGCCGCCTTCGACCCGGATGCGGGCGATTTTGCGGTCTTCGAAAAAGACCCACAAGCGGTCACCGGAGGTGATGTTCATGCCGCGCTTCTCGGCCTTCTCACGCACATAGTAGGTGGCGACGGCTGTTCCCTGCACAAGCACTTTGGAGATCGCCCCCTTGTCGAGGTAGAGCGTCATGTGCTTGCCCTCCATCCGGTTCAGAGGCTCAGGAGAGGTGCTGTCGGCAGGGCTGGTGACCAGCGCGTGGCCGGAGACCTCGACGCTGTCCAGCGCCTCCTTCTCCTTTTCGAAATAGAGACGGATGGTATCGCCCTTGACATGGTCATTGCTGCGCATGGCTTCCGGCCCGCCTACCAGAACGGCGTAGTGCTCCTGGGTGAAGTAATCCAGCGCGGTGCCGGTGGCGACAAGGCTATCACGGTCGACGCGGACTTTGCCGCGGACGCGCATCAGCTTGGTATCGCCGAAATACTCGATGGTGTCGCCATGCACCTGACTGATAATTTTCATGGTGCTGTCGCGCTCGGTGGCGACGGGATTTCCCGTAACCCAGCCGTACTTGCGGTCGTTGTCCCCGAATCCCTTTTGGCCGGTGAGCAGCACGCGGCGATTGTCCTCGCGCATGTTCACCTCATCATAGAGGTATCCGGCCTTCAGCCGGTCGAAGTAGTCGGCTGTGCGGGATGTGGCGGATAAGGTGTCACCCTGATAGACGCGCACGCGGTTGGAGGCGTGGACCTCTTCCGTATTCTCATTGTAAATGACCTGATCGGCCATGAGGATCCGGTGGGGAGTCTTGAAGACGACATCATCGCGGAAAATGACGATCCCGGAATCGGGATAATACTCGGCATTCTGGCAGGTGACGATCAGGCTGTCCTTGGTGATCTCCACGTCCCCTTGCAGTTCCTGCTTGCGTTTGCCGTTCTCCTCGGAAGACACCAGAGTGCGCGCACGATTGAGAACAATCGGCGTCCGTTCGGCGGCCCCGGACGCCAGACCGGCGCCGAGGAGCGCGGCGAAGCAAAGCATGGCAAGGAGCAGTCGCCGGATCATCGCAGCGAATCCTCGCGCGACGTGGTATCGCGCTGGGTGGTGTCGCGCGGCACAGCCTTGGACAGGTCGCGGAAAGTGCGCCCCGTGGGCTGGAGGATGCGCCAGTTCTTCAGATGCTCGTCCGAGTCGAAGCCTACGCCGTTGATGGTATCGGTTTTGGTCATCAGCTTGACTTGCGTATCCGAGCGGATGTGGCGGGTGCGGTTGTCCCAGCGCAGTTGATCGCTCAGCAATGTCTCGCCGCTGTCGGACTTGGCGATCACATGCCCCATGGCGATCATATCTTTGCGGTTTTCATCGGTGCGGGCGGAGTCGGCCCAGAGTTTGGTGGTGTGCTGGCCCTGCTCATTGTAGACGTCCATCACCACACCGCTGTCGAGGAGAATTGTCGCCGATTTTTCGAATTTGCGGATGCGGCCCGCCTGCAGAATGCCGTTGGGTTTGTCGCCCTGATAAAAGGTAATGGTTGCGCCGTAGAATTCCTGCTGCGGAGCTTCCGTCTTGGCCGGATCTCCTGTGGGTGGCGCACTGATTTTGGTACAGCCTGCAAGAAAGAGCAGACAAGCGGCGGCAAGGACGGTGCGTGAGTAGCTCACCGGCCAATCCCCGACTTGAGCAAATCGTGGAGATGCACAATGCCCAGCAATTTGCCATCGCTGTCGACCACCGGGAGCACCAGAATATTGTAGGTCTCCATCAGATTGATGGCCCGTGTGACAAGGGCACCCGGTTCGATGGTCTTGGGATGGTGCACAGCCACCTGCGTGGCGGTCATGGCGGTAAAGTCCATGCCGCGTTCGAGGGTCCGCCGCAAGTCGCCATCGGTGAAGATCGCTTCGAGACGGCCTTCGGCATCCACCACACACGCCGCGCCGAGGCGCTTGCGTGTCATTTCGAGAATCACTTCGCGCATGGGAGCGTCAGGCGAGACGCGGGGAGCCTCTTCGCCGGCGTGCATCACCTGCTCGACTTTCATCAGTAGCCTGCGGCCCAGCGCGCCGCCGGGATGCAAGAAAGCAAAATCTTCGGGGCGGAATTTCTTCTCGGTAAGCAGGGCCACGGCAATGGCGTCACCCATTGCCAGCGTGGCGGTGGTGGAGGCCGTGGGAGCCAGATCGAGGGGACAGCCTTCTTCGACGACGGAGCAGTCGAGACAGACGTCACACTTTTCGCCGAGGGAACTGTGGAGGTTGCCCAGCAGGCCAATGACCGGCACATTCAACAATTTGAAGTAGGGAATCAGGCTGAGGATTTCCGCCGTCTCGCCGCTTTTGGAGAGCAGCAGGACTGCATCGGCACGGGTGACCATGCCCAGATCACCGTGGGCGGCCTCGGTGGGGTGGAGGAAGTCGGAGGGTGTGCCGGTACTGGCCAGCGTGGCTGAGATCTTGCGCCCGATGTGCCCTGACTTGCCCATGCCGGTAATGAACACGCGTCCAGTGATTCCGGCGAGCAGATCGATAGCACGCAAAAAGGTGTCGTCAATCCGGGTTTCCAGAGCCTTGACCGATTCGGCTTCGATGCGCAGCAGGCGTCGGGCTACAGCCAGACTTTCCGTACGGGCGCTCTGGGTTTGAACGCCGTTAGAAATTTCCACGAAAAATATCCTCTAAGGCGGACTCCCAGCGTCCGGTTGCCATCAGCCACAGATCCAGAAAGCACCGAACGGCGCCGGAGCCGCCGGGACGGTCCAGAATAATGTCGACGCGGCGCAGGACTTCGGTGTGGGAGTCCGAAGGCGCGGCAGAGACTCCGACTTTCCGCATGATGGGCAGATCGAGCACATCGTCGCCGATATAGGCGATGGCCTCGGCGGGAATGCCGGTCCGGGTGATAATATCGTTCAGAACCGGGAGTTTGTGGACATCTCCCATGTGGATCTCATCGAAATGCAAATCGCGGCAGCGCATTTCCGTTGCCGGAGACTTTCGCCCCGAAATTGCGCCGGTGACCAGGCCGTATTGCTTCAGCCACACGAGAGCAAAGCCGTCGCGGGTGTAGAAGGCTTTGGATTCCACGCCGTGATCGTCGATGTGAAGGTGGCCATCGGTAAGGACGCCATCCACATCGAGCAGCAGCATGCGCACGTTTGCCAGGCGAGCCCGGACATCGGCAGAAAGTTCGTCTATGGTCATTCCAGCGCCAAGAATCGGCGTACCCAAACCTCACTTACTCAGGAGGGAAGGGTACAGTTTTTGCTTGTTAATCATAAAGATAAGGCTTTAGCGCTGCATTGTCAAGAGAAAACACCGTCCATTTGCATTCGGAGTCGCTTATCTAACCCCGTATAGTGTATCCTTTTAGCTCTTGGCTGTGATGTGTACCGGAGAATTGACCGGTTTGTTTCAGGTCTTTGACAGCTTCAGGGGAAGCACACCTCTTCAGCTGCAAAGCGTAATGAGGCCTGCGCGGGCAGGGCTTACGCCGGCTCTATGAAATGCACAGATCCTAACGGAAATCCAAGCGTAAGTTTTGTCTTGACTTTGTGGGGTCTGGAGGTTACCTTTTAATTCTGAGGAAGGTCAACCGCAGCAGGGGAAAGAGGCCGTGAGAGGTTTATTTTTTAAGGCATTTGCTATCGCTTTTGCGTTATCGCTGTCCGTTTGGGCGGCGTGGGCGCAGGATGGCGGTTTTGGCCGTGCTCCGGGAGGTCGAAATGCACTGGATGACAGCCTGCTTGTGCTGCAACTGGACAATGGGACGGTGGTGTACCCCTTCAAATTCCCCGATGTTTATGGCGATGATCTGCGCAATCAGCGCTTCCGGGCTCCCGAGAATTGCAGCCTTGTGGGCGTGATGATGGCCTTCGGGACGCGCGGATTCCGGTCTTTGACAACAGGCAGCCCGGCCCTTGTGACTAAGGTGTGGGCATCGGGCGCGGATTCTTTTCCGAACTTAAATGCGGAACTGGCAAGCGATACCCTGAGCTTCAGCCAGTATTCGGCATCCGTGTTCGATGTGGATTCCGTATGGCGAAATGTGCCGGCGCAATTTGTCATGGTGGACCTTACGGCAACTCCGGTGAGCCTGACGGCAGGTGAGTGGTTCCATGTGGGATACACCGCGATCCGGGGCGGGAGTGGCGACACGCTGGCGATTCTGGCAGACGGCAATACGGGGTCGATCTACTCCAGCGAATTCTACAACGGGCACTTCGAACTGATGCAGACAGGGTTCAGGGGAGTAGACTTTTTGATTCGGGCGATTGTGAGTATTCCCTCGGCGGGAATCTCGGTGCTCGCCCCCGGAGACAAGCCCGAGAGTTTTGCGCTGTACCCGGCGTATCCGAATCCCTTTAATCCGCAGACGACGATTTCTTTTGATTTGTCGCGTCCGCAGGCGGTGAAGGTGACGGTGCTGGATATTCTGGGGCGGGAGCGCGCGGAACTGGCCGGCAGGGTGTTCAGTGCAGGAACACACCGGCTGTCCCTGAACGGGCAGGATTGGAGTTCAGGAATGTACTTTGTGCGCCTTGAGGCTCAAGGCCACTCGCGGACACAAAGGATTCTGTTGGAAAAATAGCTTTCAAAGGTATGTATTTCGGATCTGCCCCGCTCTCTGCCAAGGATATTGCTGCCCATGTGATTCCGGGCGCGATTCTGGTGGCACTGACTCTGTGGTTCCTCGACGGGTTTGCAGGATTGATCATCAACCTGCTGACCCTTGGAACCGGCGTAGTTTCGCTGGTGATGTGGCTGCTGGCCGCCTACGTGGCGGGGATCTTTGTGCAGCTCTTCAGCGGTCTGTTTCCGGGGGAGGCTCGGCATGGCACGGAGAGCCAGGCTGCTGCCCAGCTTCTGGCGGGCAACGACCGAAGTTTCTCGGCAGAGTTCAAACGGGACGTGATGGCGCGCGCCCAGCGGCTGTTCGGCGCGGCGGCAACAGGGCCGGAACTGTATCGGTTATGCCAAGATTACGTCACGCAGCACAACGCGGCAAAACGGATCGAAGCCCTGGCAGCTTTCGGCCATCTGTTTCGGGGAATCTTGATTGCCGCCCGCATCGGGCTGATTACCAGCGCGCTGATTGCCGCCAAGCATCTGGTGCTGCTGCTGCTGCCGCAGTTCGGGATCATTATTCCGGTGACGGGATTCTTAGATTATGAAGCGGTGCATCTGGTAATGGGAGCACTGCTGGTGGTGGTATTCGGAGCGGGAATCCGGCTGCTTAAGGCACGGCTGGACTTCTGCGTCGAAGAGTCCGTTCGAGACGTCTATACAAGTTTTTTTGCCGTCACAGCCCACTTGCCGGAGAACGACCGATGAGCACCGTGATCCACGACCCTGTTTTCCGCCGCCCTATGGAACCGCGATTTCTGAAATGGCAGCCCACCGAACTGATGGAATGGGCGAAGACCGGTTACACTACCGAGGGCCATTTCAATCTGGCGCGCAGCGGCGTGCCGTCGATTACCAGCGTTTCCGATTGGCCGGGCGGGCCGTATGTGCCTGACCTTTACGGCCACAATGAGTGGGGCCATGAAGGACTGAAGGCTGTTATCGCGGAGATGTATGGCACGGGTGCGGAGAATGTGCTGATTGCGCAGGGGGCCAGTCAGTGCAATTTTCTGATGGCGGGCTCGGTATTGGCTGATGGCGGCACGGCGATTGTGGAGACACCGCTGTACCAGCCGATTCTGCGTTCGATACAGGTCTGGGCGGACCGCGTCGTGCGGCTGCCGCGCCGCAGGGAGAAGGGCTATCAGCCCGATCCGGCGGACTTGCGGAAACTGATTGACGAGCACACGCGGCTGGTGATGCTGACCAATCTGCACAACCCGACCCACGCGTCACTGGACATGGATGCGGTGGCGACAATGGTCTCGATTGCGGCGGAAGTGGGCGCGGTGGTGGTGATCGACGAAGTTTTTCTGGCGATGCTGCGGCGTGATCACCGGACGCACGGGTACTCGCGCGGAGCGATTTCTCTGAACAGCCTCGGCAAATCCTGGGGGCTCGATGCATTGCGAGTGGGGTGGGGAATTGGCCCGGCGGACATCGTGCACCGCGCTTACCGGTTGAATAATCTGCTCGGAGTCAACCAGCCGCATATGACCGAAGATCTGGCGTACCGCGTGTTGAAGAGCCCTGCGGCTGTGGAAACAATGCTTGCCGGGGTTGCCAAGGCTACCGCAGGACGAGACCTGTTCGAGGACTTTGTGGCGGCAACTCCCGAGGTGAGTTGTGTAATGCCGCCGGCGGGGATTTCCGCTCTGGTGGAACTGCCGGCGGGAACCGATGATCTGGAATTCTCGCGCGAACTTCAGGCCCAAAAGAAGACGGTGGTATTTCCCGGAAGTTTCTTTGAATGCCCGGGCACGGTGCGAGTGAGCTTTGGCGGGCCGGTGGAGGAAGTCAGGGAAGGCTTATCACGGCTGAGGAGCATGATCAAGGAGCGAGTATGATCCGATTGTGGTGGATTGGCTGCCTCCTGATTGCGGCATCGGCTTTTGCCGCCGTTCCGGCCTCGATTGAACGAGCGGCGCGTGAAGTGGTTATCAAGTGGCGGACGCCGCCGTCCCGGCTGGATGCTCTGACGGCTATGCCGGAGTTTGCAGGCCGCACCGAGAGCGTTCGTGCCGCGCTGCCCATTACGGAGCGCACCGAGCAGGGGCTGGAGCGGGTGAGTGTGCTTGTGGCCACATCGCGGCAGGCGGCAGAGGAGATTGTCGCCGGTTTGCAGGGAGATCCGCGCGTTGACTATGCCGAACTGCGGCCCGAGCGTCATACCGATGATTACACGGCGGCGCGGCGCGGAGGAAACGCGCTGGACGGTGTGCCGAACGATCCCTTCTATACTCAGCAATGGGCACTGCCCGCGGTGGACGCCGAAGCGGCGTGGAATATCACACGGGGCGACACCAATGTGGTGATTGCGGTGGTGGATGTGGGGGTGGATTTCACCCATCCGGATCTGGCGGCGCAACGCTGGGTGAATTGGGCGGAGGTCCATGGCCAGCCGGGAGTGGATGATGACGGCAATGGGTACATCGACGACCTTTACGGATACGATTTTGTAGACGGGGACGGAGACCCGACTCCGAACCCACGGCTGGGACCGGAGACTCACGGCACCCATGTCGCGGGGATTGCGGCGGCGACTCGGAATAACGGCATCGGCATTTCGGGACTGGCTCCCGGCTGCAAGGTGATGGGGGTACGCGCGGGGGCGGGCGGCGGTATCAACTTCGGATACGACGGCATCTACTACGCCTGCCGAAGCGGGGCGAAAATTATCAATTGCTCCTGGGGCGGGTCGGATGCGTCCGGCTTCGAACAGGATGTGCTGGCTTACGTGATGTCCCACGGTTGCGTGGTGGTGGCCGCGGCAGGGAACGATCCTGCGCTATCCCGGGAGTTTCCGGCGGGAACCGAAGGGGTACTGGCAACGGCGGCGAGTCAGATCGGCGACATAGCGGCGGATTTTACCACGCATGGCGACTGGGTGAAAGTGACCGCGCCGGGTGTGATGATCCTGTCGACAGTGATTGGCCCGAACGGCGAGGCGGCGTATGACTACTTTCAGGGTACCAGCATGGCCACACCGATGGCTGCGGCGACCTGTGCTCTGGTGGCCAGCCGTTTTCGGAATCTGGATGGCCGGCAGATTATGGAACGGGTTATCTTGTCATCGGATCCGATTGATGCGATGAATCCGACTCTGGCGGGGAAGCTTGGATTGGGGCGGATCAATGCCTGGCGGGCTCTTTCCGACTCGGTGGCCGGAGTGCGGCTGGTCAATGTGACCTACACTCCGAACGACGGCAACAACGATACCCACATTCAGGGCGGGGAAACCGCCAATTTGCAGATTTCTATTTTCAATGATCTGGGCAGTGCCGGAAATGTGATTGGCCGGGTCTCCACCACCAGTGACAGCGTCTCTCTGACCGGCACCATCGTAGATTTTGGCAATGTGCCGCACGGTGGGCCGTTTGTCAACACGACACCGCTGCGAATTCAGGTCATTGGTACGGCGCGGCGCGGTCCGATTATTCCGATCACGGTGGATTTCGAATCCGGCCAGCGCCTGATTGGACGAGGCACGGCGACGGTCATTTTGGATTCGACGTTTGTTGTTGCCGATAATGGCCGGTTGAAGCTGGGCTTTGCCGAAAACGGGTCCCTTGGATATTTCGATTATGTGCGCAACCAGTATCTTGGCCCCGGCTGGCAGATTTCCGATCACACCAATGCGCTGTATCACGGCAGTTTTGTGATGGCCGCCGATGGCGCGGCGTCGGACAATTTTTACAACAACCATGCGGTAGACAGCCTGCCCGATTATTTCGACTGGGCCGTCTTGCCGGACAGCGTGGCGCATGCGGTTTCATCGACCCGCGCCGATTATGAAGCGCGGACAACCTTTGATGACCGTGCGGCCGCCGAGCCGTTGTTTGCGCAGGTGGGCGCGTCAGTCCTTGGATGGAACAGCCCGGGTGCCAACGGTTCACTGGTGCTCGAATACACGGTGACCAACCGCTCGGTGAATACGTGGAATCAGGCCTACGCCTCCCTCTTTCTCGACATCGATCTGGCGTCGGCGATAACCAATGTGGCTCATTATGATACGGCGTCGGGGATCACGTACGTCGAACAGATCCGGCCATCGCATCCGCTGGCGGGCATCGTGCCGCTCACGGACACTTTGGGAACGCTGTATGTGATCGACAATCGCGCGCAGATCGATCCTCCAACATGGGGCGACAGCGCCAAGTGGCATATCCTGACGCAGGGAGTCCAACCGACGCCCACCCAGCCGATGGATTTGAGCCTGGCCCTGGCAATTGGACCGCTGACCATGACCAGCCACGAGACGCGAACGTTTGCTTATGCGATGCTGACGGGACAGACTATCGAGGATTTGCGGTTGCAGGCGGATTCGGCCCGGGCGCGGTACGGTCAGCACGTTTTGCCGCCAGTTCCGCCAACCGCGCCGCAGATGGTTGCCGAAAAGCCCCGGTTGTTCCCCAATCCATTGCCGCAGGGAGAGCCGCTTCACCTGCTGGTGCCGGACGCTCAGCCGGTGAATCTGCGTCTGTACAATGTGCTGGGACAGGTGGTGGCGGACCTGCATGGTTTGCGCGGCGGTCCCAATCCGATTGCTCTGGACCGCGGGATGCTCGACAATGCCAGCGGAGTCCTGTTTTACCGTATTGAATCCCAGTCCGGGCGTGTGGACGGCAAGTTGCTGATCCTGAGATAGAACGACGTGCGAAGCCATGATCCCTTGAATCCTTACGGATATCATCCTATGAAACGTTTCTCACAGCTACGCGGCATGATGCTCCTCGGGTTGTTGCTGGCGGTTGTTGCGCCGAACGCGTTTGCGCAATTGCCGGAAGTTCAGGGAATCGGTTTGTCCGGCAGTCCGGGCGTGCGGGATAGTATCGTTTTCAACGGGGATTCGCTGTATGTTATTGCCTCATACATTGCCGGACCGGAATACCCGATAGCGGGCGTCGGTCTGGAGCGGGACTCGTTGCAGATGATCCGCGTTTATCTGCACCCCGACACGATTCCGGGGCGGGAACCCATCGGTGTCCTCTATGGCCTGGTGGATCCGCAGCGGATGGTCTTTGATACCATCTCGGTGCCGCATACGGTGGAATTTGCCACGCTGCTGCCTGAGGTCACGGACCCCTATGTGCGCTCGCTTCAGGTGGAACTGGCGGTCTATTGGTCGGATACTTCCGGGCATCCCTTCTTAAGTGAACTGCGGGACAGCCAGTTCGGTGTGGACGGTGTTCCGGCGGTGCGGAACAGTGTCGATGCGTTGCATACGACCTATCTGCGCTTCCGCGACAATGTGACTCTGCCGCCGCACATCCTGTCTCTGGATTCCGGCATGACCATTGGCCGCCGTTTCAACTTCGTGTACAATCAGCCCGAGCCTGCGGATTCGGCCCTCGGCGCGTTGTCACTGGTCATCTCCCGGATGGAGCCATTCCAGGAAGCACATTTTCTGTACATCCACAATGATTCGGCGGGCGCGGCAAAGACGCTTCCGCTGGATGCCTACCACCTGTTTGACCGTACGACACTGGACACTCTGCTGGGCGGGGATTCGCTCTCCAGTGGGGCGACCTACCAGTTTGTACTCAGTTACCGCGATATTAACCACAATCCCATCGCCCGGGCTACGGTAAGTTATATCCATACGGATTTGCGGACGGAGACGCCGTCCCTTTACGAGCCGCGCATCGGCTATCAGCCTGCGGATCCCTACGATTCGACGGTCTATGTGGTCTACAGTCTGCCGGAGGGCGCCGATTCGCTATGGCTGACGTTTGAGCCTGACACCAACCTTTCCGCGGTCGCGGACACCATTCACATTTTGCGGATGGCTCCGGGGTACTACGGTCCGGGCCTGGTCAACTTCCATCTTGAAGGACAGAATATCGGCACCAACAACCCGATGGTGGTGGAGAGCAATATCGGCCTGAACGACCGGCTGGTGCCGCAGTGCATCTATAAGGTCACGCTGACGTACGGGGATTCTCTGAACAACGATAATGTATCCGTGACGAACGACGGCTACGTATGGCCACGGGACCAGACCACCATTCCGCCGCGCATGGTGTATCCCGCGCCGCCGCCGCCATCACCGGCGCCGCCGGTCAACTATGCGACCAACGCCACGATGCGTTTGGAGTATTACCTGCCCGAGACTCCGTGGCCGGGAAGCGTCTATATGATCCTTCAGGCCAATGCGGGAGGCGATCCGGGCTCACCGCATAATGTCTATTTGCATACGGAGGCTCCGGGCCACATGGCCCTGACGTTGAACGCGACGGGCTTAAGCTTTTCGAGCCTGGTGGACAGTGTGACCGGGGGCGGCACCGCCGATCAGAACAACACACTGGTCGACAGCCTGCGGTACCGGGTACGCGTGGCCTACCGTGATTCGCTCGGCAATCCCGTGGCGGTGTCTCCGCTGGCCTTTACCACCTTCGATAATCACACGCAGCCGGCGCAGATTCACTCGCCTGTGGATGGCGATACGCTGTACCAGATCAGCATGCCGGTTCGATTCTTCCAGCCGGAGGAATCGTTTCCCGGAAGTCTGCGACTGGTGTTGACTCAGACCGGTGGAACTTTGGATCCGGGGTCGCCGCACACGCTTTACCTGAGCAATGACTCGCTGGGTGAAAAGATGATTGTGCTGCAGCCGGCGTCGCTGGATGCCACTCCCGGAGTGGAGCGGGTGGAGGGCGGACTTTCACTGGTGGAACGAGGTCTCTACCGGCTTTCGGTTCTCTACAGCGATACCTTGAACAATCCGGCGGCGCGGGTGGATGTCAATCAATTGATCTATCCCAGCGGTACGGCGGTGTTCGCGTCAGGCGGTTCGCTTGGCGCGGGGAGTGTCATCCCCAATATGATGAGGCACGTGGTGTTCCGGCTGGATTTGAAGTCGCTCGGCGGTTCCAGTGTGCTGCGTCGTCTGCGATTTTCGGTGCAGGGCAGCATTCTGCCTTCGGATGCGGCAGCCAATGAGATCCGGCTGTTCTCCAGCGTGGATACCGTGTTCTCGGAGGGAGAAGATGTCTCACTGGACAGCTTAGGCACGTGGAATGGCGAGGACATGGTGTTTGAGGGCTTTACGGTTCCGATCAGCACATCGCCGACCAGCTTCTTCGTGTCGCTCTATCACGGTCCCAACGCGAATCCGGGGCACACGGTTTTTCTGTCGATTACGGAATCATCATACATCGACTGCGGCAGCGACCCGGTGCTGGCGGATCACTGGCCGATCGGTACGCGCGACGTTCCGCTGGCGGTCAACCTTACCAGCTTCTCTACGGCACAGGATACGCTGTTCGGCGCGTTGCGGATTCAGTGGGGGGTTGCTTCGGAAACGGCGAATGCGGGTTTTCTGCTGCTGCGCAGGGCGGAGAATGAAGATTCCTTTGCGGTGGTCGCCAACTGGCGGAACCACCCCGAACTGGAAGGACGCGGCACGGAAGCGACGGCCTCGGTCTATCGCTACGTGGATCGCGGACTCACGCCGGGGCGACACTACACGTACCGTTTGTCGGCAGAGTCCATCAATTTCGACCGCGTGAATTTGACGCAAGAGACGGATGGTGTTCCGCGTATTCCGCCGACCCGTTTTGAGATCGGCGACGCGTTCCCGAATCCGTTCAATCAGGATGCGAACTTTACGTACATCGTGCCTGCGACCGCCGATGTGCGGATTATCATCTATGACCTTTTAGGGCGGCAGGTACGCACGCTGGTGAAGGGACATCTGGCTCCGGCGGAATACCACGCCACATGGGACAGCCGCAATGATACGGGTGTGCTGATGCCGTCGGGAGTTTACTGGTACCGGATGAAAGCCGGGACCAACTACACCAAGGCGAAGAAGCTGCTGCTGATCCGCTGACCGTTACCGCTTCCTTTCCATAGCAAAGCCGCCGTGTGATGAACACGGCGGCTTACGCGTTTGGTTCGAGGCATGCCGTTACTCTGCGGTCTGCGGCTTGCTCCACTCGGCGATGTGCGAAAACTTCTGCGCAAACAACTCGGGGACGGTATTGTGAGGCAATACGCCGGGACCGAAGGGGTCGCATGCTGCGGCGCTTAAGCACTCCCGCAGGAAGTGTCCGCAGTGCATGGAATCGTCGCGGTGCAGTGGGCTGACGTAGGTCAGGTCATGTTTCAGCATGGCCACCCACGCCTCGGCAAGCTCGGCGAAGCGGTAGGAGTAGCCCGAGGACATCAGATGCTGGGCGGCGTGTTCGGCGGCCTCAAACTGCTCATGGGTCAATCCTGTATCCACCACGGCGGCGCGGTCAATCGTGGTCGATGACCATTTCTGCACGGGATTTTCCTGCGGGCCGTCGGGCTTCGGCAGGAATCCGGGAAGCGGCACGTGAAAATCGCTCTCCGCAATCCACGGCATCCCCCGGCGGGGCTTGGTGAACATGAAGACGTGGGTCCAGGGGGACGGCTCGCCTGTGGGAGTCACCCACTTCTCGCCCCAGTTAATCAGTTTGGCGGCGACGAAGTTTATGTGAATAAGACCGATCCGTCCCGGAGCGGCATAAGTCCGCCAGAATTCGAGCAGGTTCGGATCGGTGAGGCGCGGAGATTTCTTCATAACGTATGGCTATGTTTTTATACAGAAGTAAGATACCAATTGCACGGAGAGATGTCAAGGCTCGCTTGACATTTCGGTGCGCGGTCGCTATATTACTTGACCAGATTATACACAATGCGAAAGAACGAAGAACGTGGCACAACATAAGACCGATATTCTGATTATCGGCTCGGGGATCGCGGGGCTGAGTCTGGCTCTAAAGGCGTCCCACTACGCGGATGTCACGCTGGTGACCAAGAAAGAGTCGGCGGACACGGCCACGAACTGGGCGCAGGGCGGCATTGCGGCTGTCACCGCTCGCGATGACGATTTTCTGCTGCACGAGGACGACACGATCAAGGCCGGTGCGGGGCTGTGCCATGACGATGCCGTACGCCTCGTGGTGGAGACGGCACCGCAACGCATCCGCGAACTGATGGACCTTGGCGTCAGGTTTACGCGCTACGACGGCGAGTTGTCGCTGGGACGAGAAGGCGGGCACAGCAAGTCCCGCATCCTGCATCATCACGATCACACCGGGCAGGAGATCGAATCGGTGCTGCTTCAGCAGGCGCGCGCGAGCGGACGCCTGACGCTGATCGAGCATCACCTGATGATTGATCTGCTGGTGGAGCCCCGGCCGCGCGATGCGCGGCAGTCGAACCGCAAACAGCGGTGCTTCGGCGCGTACGTGCTGGACACGATGCACGACGTCGTCAAGACCATCACGGCCAAGGCGGTCGTGCTGGCCACGGGCGGCTCGGGCATGGTTTACTTGCACACGACCAATCCGACGATTGCCACAGGAGACGGTGTGGTGGCGGCATGGCGGGCTGGCGCGATGGTCGGCGATCTGGAATTCTTCCAGTTCCATCCTACGACGCTCTGGGAGCCGGACAGCGACGGCGGCTCGCGCGCCTTGATTACCGAAGCGCTGCGCGGATTCGGAGCGGTCCTGAAGAATCGCCGCGGCGAGCGGTTCATGGAGAAATATGATTCGCGGCAGGAACTGGCTCCGCGCGACATCGTCGCCCGCGCCATCGATGCGGAAATGAAAAAGTGGGGCGATCCCTACGTGCTGCTGGATTGCTCCCACCTGTCTACCGAGCGGTTGCAGTTGGAGTTCCCGCATATCGACCGGATTTGCCGCGCACGCGGCCTGGATTTTACTCAGCAGCCCCTGCCGGTTGTGCCTGCGGCGCACTATCAGTGCGGCGGCGTGGTGACCGATCTGGACGCGAAGACGACGATTGAAGGATTGTTTGCGGTGGGCGAAGTGGCCATGACGGGGCTGCACGGGGCAAACCGCCTGGCGTCCAACTCACTTCTGGAGGCGGTGGTTTTTGCGGATCAGGCGGCGAAGAGTTGCCAGAAATGGCTACAGGAAGCGCCGGCGCTTCCTGTAGCTGAAGATTGGTCTGCGGAAGGAACGGTCAACCAGGAAGAATGGGTGCTGGTTGAGCATAACCGGGACGCGATCCGCAAAATCATGTGGGACTATGTCGGTATTGTTCGATCCACGTTCCGTCTCGAGCGTGCCCGCCGAAGGATGACGCTGTTCAAGCAGGAAGTGGACGAATTCTATCGGCGCACGCGGGTCAATGAGCCGCTGTTGGAACTGCGCAATATGACGATTCTGGCCGATCTGATCGTACGCAGCGCCATGAGCCGCAAGGAGAGCCGCGGCCTGCATTTCATGACGGATTATCCGGAGCCCGATAAGGAGCGGGCGCCTCAGGATACACTACTGAGTCGTTTTTCGGATGCGCCACACGCTTTGTTGCAAGAAAGTCCCCAATCATAAGGGCGATACCGACGAAGAGGGGGATCAGGCCGAATCCGTTGAGGTCATGGTCTTCGCCGATAATGCCCCAGATCAGCAGGCCGAGGCCAACGGCGGCCCACACGAGACCACCGACATAGGGGCGACGCTTCTTGTTGTCGCCGGTTTCAAGGTAGTCGGGCGGGATGGGGATGCCCTTCTCGATGGCAAGCAGGCGTTCTTTGTGCAGCATTTCCGCGCGGGCGCGCCGGTTGCGGATTTGTGCGAGAACGATGATCAGGATAACGGCGAGGGTGCCGGCGATCGAAATCATACCGGTCAGCATTCCCAATTCCGCGATACCTGTAGGGTCGTGCATATGAACCTCCTTCGAGGGATAGTGCCAAAGCTGTCGTTTGTGCGCTTTCAGTGATGCCCTGACCGGGCGACCCGGCCTCATAAGGGCTCCTGATAAGTACGAGTGGAGGGAAATCGATATTGTTGCAGCGCGCGGTCAAAGGGGCCGCGCGCAACAATTCCGGCGGATTGCCGTCTGATTCAGCAGATACCTACCGGTGGAGCGAGGAAGACAGGCTCATGCAGCCCGATGATGCACAATTACTGTGGCGGCTTTGGCGGGGAGACACGCAGGCGTTTGCGGAGACGGTAGATCTCTACAAGGGCATGGTGTTGAACCTTGCGGCGCGCATGACGGGCAAGCCGGACTCGGCGGAGGATATCGCTCAGGAGGTCTTCCTGCGGGTGTGGAAGGGGCTTCCACAGTTTCGCGGAGAATGCAAGCTCTCGACGTGGATTTACCGGATCACCATCAATTTATGCATTGCCGAAGGGAAGACGGCGCGGGGGCGATCCGAGTTTGTGGCGATTGACGACCCCTCGATCATGGCCCAGCCGCAACTTCGGACCGAGAGCGATAATGAGTACGCCGAAGAAGTTATCCTGAAAGAGCGGGTGCAGACGCTGCTCACGCACATGCCGGAGCATTACCGCACGGCAATATCGCTTTACTATTTGAAAGACCTTTCCTATCAGGAAATCAGCGACATCATGCAGGTCCCGATGGGTACGGTAAAGAGTTACCTGTTCCGGGGAAAAGCATGGCTGCGAGATAAGCTTCTGGGACGGGAAGTGGCGAAGGAGGAAACGGCATGAAAATCGAAGACGCATACCGCCGGTTGCCGGACTATCTGGATGGAGGCTTGACCGGAGCGGAGCGAACAGAGTTCGAAAGGCTTCTGACAGAGCAGCCCGAATTGCTCGAGACCGTACAGGTATCACAGCGGCTGGACTCGGCGTTGCGCGGCCAGCCATGGCTGGTGCCGTCGCCCCATTTTACGCGAGACATCTTATTGCGTATAGAGCCTGCTCCTTCTGTTGCGGTATCCGCGTGGCCCGTGGCGTGGGAACGTGCCAAATTGGTTTTGTCTGCGGCGGCTCTGGTGATAATGGTGTTGTTTTATGGGCGAACCATTTTGTTGTGGTCGAATGATCTGTTATCAGGAGCGGGAACCTGGGTGCAATCGTTGACAGGTTTCAGTCTGTTTGCTTTGCATCCGGTGCTGATTCTGGGCTTGATTGCGCCGCTGTTGGCGGGTGGATTAGCTACGTGTGTGCTGACCGGGCGGTGCAGACTGAGTTCTTGAGCCCCTTTGGGGAGTTTTAGGATTGTATCAGGCCGTGCTTCGGGGAGATAGGAGCGCGGCCTCTTCGTTTCAAATAATTTGGATAGTTAAGATAGGATTAAGAGGCGAATGCCTCTCATTTTTCCGAAAAGTGCGGGCGGCCGGGAAATCTGCAAAAATCCGGCCTGCATTTTGTGCAGTCGTCGCACGATTTGCACACCTCATTTTTGGATGGACAGGTGTTTTTGCTGATTTTAAGGATGATGGAGTCGGGACAAATAGAGGAACGGTTGTTGCCACTTGTAAATTGAAGAATTGGTAGAAACTTCGATGTGCGAGGAACTTAGCACTTGAAATTGTGCGCACATCGTCGTAACTTTTTGTCCGTCAAATTTGTTATGTCGTTGGGGATCCGAGACGAGAGGCACCACAACGGTGCACAGCTCAAGAGCCAAAGTAAAGGAGAGACCATGCTCACAAAGTTCAATCGCAGACCGAACGAGAAAGGATTCACCCTTATCGAGATCCTGATCGTGGTGGTGATCGTGGCAATTCTGGCCGCTATTTCGGTGCCAATCTACGTCGAGTACGTAAAGAGCGCCCGTGCGTCCGATGCAAAGACGACCATCAACGCGATCTGGCAAGCTGCCCAGGTGTATTACCAGGACAAGGGTGATTGGCCGGCCACCGTTGAAGAACTCGAAACGCAGAAGTATCTGGAAATCTCGGAAGCAACCCGCCTGCAGTGGAGCTTCAGCATCGTCGGCGCCCCTCCGGTGACGATTACGGCTGTTTCGACGGAGCAGATGCGTGGTGGCGCCGGTCATCAGGTCACGTACAACATCCAGGACGGCTCGTGGGTTGGCTACGGCTTGCCGCAGGACGAAGGATCGTCGAACTGATTTTGCTGACAGTTTTATAGGGCACAGCCGTGCCCTTCGGACCGATGGATTGTGTTGAAAACTGAAAGAGGATGAGAAGTGACTGAGGTCGCGACAGGGCAAAAGCTAAACATCTACGAATTGCTGAGGTTTGCGGTAGACCAAGGAGCCTCAGACCTACACCTTTCGACTGGGTCGATTCCCATGATTCGAGTTCATGGCCGTATGCGGAAGCTGAACATGCCGCACATGGACAACGATACCATGTGGCACATTGTGCGCACGGTATTGAATCGGGATCAGATCGAGCGTTTCGAGGAGATGAAAGAAATCGACTTCTCGGCGAAGCTCGAGCAGATCGCGCGTTTCCGTGTGAACGTGTTCCAGCAGATCAACGGCATGGGCGCAGTTTTCCGTACGATTCCTTCGGATATTCGCACGTTTGAAGAGTTGGGGTTGCCGGAGGCGCTTCGCGACCTGGCTGGCCGGGACCGTGGTCTGGTATTGCTGACGGGGCCGACGGGCTCGGGCAAGACGACCACCCTGGCTACCATGATTGACTGGATCAACGAATACAAAGAACTGCACATCATCACGATCGAAGATCCGGTCGAGTTTTTCCATGATTCGAAGAACTGCATGATGAACCAGCGCGAGTTGGGTGCCAACACCCACTCGTTCGCGAACGCGCTTCGCGCGGCTCTGCGTGAGGACCCGGATGTGATTCTGGTCGGCGAAATGCGCGACCTGGAGACCATCTCTCTGGCCCTGACGGCGGCGGAAACCGGCCACTTGGTGCTGGCGACGCTGCATACCTCGAGCGCGGCGAAGACGATTGACCGTATTATCGACATCTTCCCTGCAGCGCAAAAGACCCAGGTCCGTTCGATGCTGGCCGAGTCGCTGGAGGCGGTAGTGGCACAGAAACTGCTGCCGAGTAAAGATGGCAAGGGACGAGTGGTTGCGGCGGAGGTGATGGTGGCGACCACCGCAATCCGGAATTTGATTCGCGAAGACAAGATCTACCAAATTCCTTCGGTGATTCAGGCCGGCGGCAAGTCCGGTATGCAGAGTCTGGATCAGGATTTGATGCGTCTGCTGCACAAGGGTATGATCAGCCGTGAGACGGCGGCCCACGTGGCGGAGAATCCGAAGTTGTTTGAAGTCAATCTCGCCGATTAGTCTTTGAGTTTTTCACTTTCGCGGGAGGGTTTCATGGCGAAAAGGAGAACATGGCAACGAGGCACCGCGGACATGGTGTCTGTCGGGGTGGGAATGCTGCTTTTGGGCATTGTCACCGCCGGGACATCAGCGGCCATGGTGTACGGCCGGGAGGCGCTGATTCGGCAGGAGCACTATAAGGCCGCCGCGTATATTCTGCGCGGGATGATGGAACAGGCCCAAGGTGAGCTTCAGTATGTCGATGAGGCGCGCGGAGATCGCAACCTGGGGCAGCTGACATACCCCGATAAGCCGCTGGATCTGGCGGCGGAGCGTGGCACGTCGGTGCAGCGGGTGATGGTAACGGTGAGCCGGGATGTGGTGGAAGAGGTTGACGATCCGCGGAATGGTCCGCGGATGGGTAATAACGGTCAGGTGAAGCCACCAGACTTCTATCGGCTAAGGATGCATGCCCAGTGGCGGGAGCGCGATTATGCCGAGAATCTTCGTGATGAAGCCGGCATCATTCGCGAAATTACAATGGAGACGGCGGTGTTGGTTCGCGCCGACCTTTAACCGGTGCGGCTGAAACATTATCCCGATTTAGGGGAGGGACGTTGTCATGAGCACACACACACAGAAGTCGCCGTCGTGTGCGGCAAAACCGCGCCGCCGTTGGGCGAGCGGGTTTACCATTGTCTCCACCGCCGTCAGCGTTGCGGTTGCAGGAATTATGCTGGCAGGCGGATGGATGAGTTATGCCAGCATGCTGCGGCAGTGGAAGATCGGAAACGCCGAACGCGAAATGGACCAGTACGCGGCGGCGGCCATGCAGGAGCTGACGAACGACCTGTCATGGAGTTGGGGTGGCATTCAGATTGAAGGCGGTCCGCGGAACACCCGCTGGAAGTTCATGTTCGACGATCAGTTCGAAGAGAACGGCCAGATGGGCAACTCCCGCTTCGGCCGCATGCGTGACTACAACAAGTTTGTCACGTTCAGCTACAATCCCAATTCGGGAATCCTGATTGGCGGACGCGTGCCGCCGTGGGCGGGCGATAACCGGCACAGCCAGTACCGGTTCATCGGGACCGCACCGCACCGGGGCGAAGTTCGCTCCTTTGACCGGCGCGACCGGATGACGGTAGAAGGGCTGACCATGGAGTTCAACCGCTTCCCTTGGTACCGCACGAATACGATTGAAGATCAGATTCGGCGGCAGGGTGTGGTGGAGATCAGCATGACCATGCAGTATACCTACCGTGGGACCTTCCCCAACAGCGACATGGGACTGTACGGCAACTATTACGTGCGTGAGCGGCAGTATTCGACGCAGGTGTCCCTGAAGAACTGGGACACCGACGGCAACGCGTTCAAGGACTCGTTGCTGGCGCACACCGGATAGTCCGGAAACGATTTGACGACAAGCGTCCCCACGACGGCCCGCTTCCGGGCCGTCGTGGAAGACGTCACAATATAGGCGGTGGCAAAGCTGACCGAATGGTAGGCGTGTGGCGCGAGGCCGGTTGACTGTAATTCGCACATCAACCATCGTTTGTCTCGAGCGCACTGGCATGGCGGCACAGAGGTGAGGTTCACGCCCGCTTTCCCCTTGGGAACATGGGCGAGGACTTTGCAGCCGAGAGCGCTGCTCAGGCCAGAAGTATCAAGACAATCGTGAAAAGTGGGTGAACGAAGTTAACCCGGCGAAGGGAAGGGCACGATGGACAGCAAACTTACACAAAGGCCCCAAGGCCGTCAGGGCGGTTATGTGTTGGTCGCCGTCGCGGCATTGACGACTGTGCTGTTAGCCACCGGCATCGCGTTTATGCGTTGGTCCACGGACGAGGCGCTACAGTCCCGTGAGTCTGCCGCAGCCATGCAGGCATACTATTTGGCCCAGATGGGCATTGTTGAAGAAGGCTTCATGTGGCTGCGCAGTCAGAAGGAAACGGAGCTGCCGACAGGTGAAGTGACACGCCCCGGCCGGGATGTCAATCCGGATGGAGGGTACTCTGACGTCAGCATCTTCGGTATGCCGTCCATTAACCAGGGCCAATTCTGGCTGGAAGACCGGCGCTTCCGGATTTCGGCCATCGGCAAGGTCCGAGTGCCCGTGCTGCATGAGGGGGCGAACGATTTTAAAGAGATTAAGCGCAAAGCCATTTTGTATGTGCAGGTGCGCAATTTCGCCGACTACATGTATCTTTCCGATTGCGAGTTGACTACCTTTGGCGACCGCATCAAGTTCTGGACCCCGGACACGCTGCAGGGCCGAGTGCATTCGAACAGTCTGATCGCCATCGAGGGCACACCCCAGTTTTATGGCCAGGTTAGCACCACCGAGTGTGACTTCTGGCGGGGACCGGGCTACAATCCCGGCTTCCACGGACCGCAGCCGCAGTTCCGCGCACCGCGCGTTGAAATTCCCGAGTTGGCGAACAACCTACGCCAAGGTGCTTCGATGCAGGGGCAGTTTTACAACGTTCCCGGCAAGCAGTACCGGACAACGATTGCGAGTGGAACGGTATATGTTGACACCTGGGATGTTGGAACGCCCTTTGATTCCACCTTTCGCCAGCCGGTTCCGATTGTCGGACGCCTTTGCATGTTCTTTGATGGACCACTGGAACTTAAGGGAAGCGGTCTGACCGGTCAGGTAACCATCGGCTGTTCCAACAACATCCGGCTGATCGATGACATTACTTATGCCGGTGCAGGGCCACAGGGAGAGATCCCGGTCAATTCTTTGGCCGTTCTCGGCATCGTTTCCGAGCATGATGTGAAGGTGGCGAACACGGTTGCCAATGGACGCGAGAACTCGGCCGGTGCGGGTCAGGGCCAGAACAATCGGAACCTGACAAGCATTATCATCGATGCCGCCATCGTGGCGCTGGGCGAGAGCTTCACCTTCGAGCAGCAGAATGACGTCGACAGCGGCTATGTCTACCAGACGGGCAATCCACCGCAGCCTGCGCGCGATGACCGCGGCACGATCTACGTGTACGGCTCGATCACCCAGAAGCGCCGCGGCTATGTCCACCGTTCAACCAACGGTTCTACCGGTTACGCCAAACAATACCGCTACGACTGGCGCTTCGACCGCATCAAACCGCCCTGTTTCTTCCACGTAACGGATGATGCCGGTCACGCGCTGTTCAACGTTGTCCAATGGGGCGAGGCTAATGAGTCGCGCAACGAAGTGCAGCGTTGGAACATGGTTCGTTACAACTAAGGGGTTAGCCGGATCCGTACGACTCGCGCACGCGGGGCGGAAGGCTGAGCCCGATCTGGATTAAGGTTTGCGCCGCGATTTTTCCCGCAACGTTGTGGCCTGCCTTCTTGCTCCGCTCAGAGCGCGGATGACTTCACCTGTCTCCGTCCGCGCTCCCCGTCCGCCGATTCGGTAAGCAATTCTCCCCACATCATTTGTCTGGTCCGCGGAGCCCTCGGCCTTTGCGCCGCGGAACTCCATATTCTGTATTCTCCTGCCTAAAGGAGCGAGTGTGATAGCATTGAAATCCAGTTTGCGGGTGGGCCTCGATATTGGCTCACACGCCATCAAGATGGTGCTGGCCGAAAAGGGCAGCCACGGGAAGCTCCGGCTCGTGAAAGCGATTTCCCGGGACATATATGCGGGCCAGGAGAAGTTTGACCTGGACGGCCCGAAGAAGACGCTGGTTGTTCCCCTTCTGCTGGAGATGTTTCAGGAAGCCGGGGTGCGTCCGAAGCGCGTCGCGCATCTGGGAAGCTGCATCGGCGGATCGAATCAGGCGGCCAAGGAGATTCGAACCCTGCAAATGGCCGAGGAAGAAATGGCGTCCTCGATTCTGCAGGAAGCCCGCAAGCACGTGCCACTGGACGGCAGCGAGTCTGTGGTGGATTACCAGATTCTGGGTGAAGACCCCAAGGAAGCGGACAAGGTGCGCGTGCTGGTGGCGGCCACGACCAAGCGCATGTTCGACGCTCACGTGGACATTCTGCGCGAGACGGAACTGCGGCCGGGCGTGATCGATCTGGAGCCCCTCGCGGCGGCCAATACGTTTATCGGCCACACGGAACTGCCGGATGACGGCGTGATCGTGTTCCTGAATATCGGCGCGAAGCGCACCAATCTGCTGATTTTGAGCCGCAAGGACATGTTCTTCAGCCGCGACCTGCCGGTGGGTGGTTACAACTTCACCGAAGAGGTCATGAAGAAGCTGAACGTGAAGTTCTCCGAAGCGGAAGATATCAAGAAGTCGCAGGGCATTACGGCCGGCGGTTTGAAGGCGGCGGAGAGCGGCGGCGGCGGAGAAATGTTCGCCCTGGCCGAGAAGTCCGCGCTGGATAAACTGGGCGACGAGATCAACCGTTCGCTTCGCTACTATGTGAAGGAGACGGGCCAGAGTTTCGTTCACCGCATCGAGATGGTGGGCGGCATGGCGGAGAGCCGCGAGATCGCGGAAAGTCTGCACGAGAAGTTCAAAATCGAAGTTCGCGCCTTTGATCCGTTCGTGAATGTGGAAGGATCGCAGGACGTACGGCACCGTTCGCAGTTCGCGGCGGCGGTGGGTTTGGCAGCGCGAGCACAGGGCATCTAACGAGAGAACAAGCGGCCCATGGTCAAAAGTTTTTCGATCAATCTGAACAAGGGCGAAGGCGAAGCGGTCGTACGCATGCGCCGGCAGGAGCGTCGTTCCTATCTGGTGCTCGGTCTGTTCGCAATTGTCTTCCTTGTTCTCGCCAGCCTCACCTGGGCACAGAATGGGGCTATGAACGATGTGATCAAATCGCGCCAGCAGAAGCTGAACCGGATCCGGTTCGAGCTGGACAGTCTGAAGCGCGAGGCGACGAAAGTATCCAAGGACGACGTGCTGGCACTGGCGCGTCTGGAAAATGAGCGTTTCCTCTGGGCGCGCCGGCTGGAGAAGCTGGGCGAAGTGCTGCCCCCGGCCATGTCGCTGACGGGACTGGACTATCAGAACCGCGTGTTTACGATCAGCGCCATCGCCCAGGTGGACACCGGCGTGAAGGAATTCGACATCATTTCGAAGTTCATCGAGCTGCTGAAGTCGACTCCGGAGTTCCGGCAGGGACTGTACGAGATCCGCTTCGACCAGTCTCTGCGCAAGAAGGTGGAAGGCGAAGACGTGCTGCTCTTTTCGGTGCAGTGCCTGACGCAGGATCCGGACCGCAAGGCGAAGGCCAGGGCGGCCCAGGCGGGTGAAGGCGGCGGCAGCGGCGGCACGACGACGACGAAGATCACCAAGGCTGCAACACAGGCAAAATTCTAAGGAGACCCTACTTCAATGAGAAAAGTTTTTGCAGGGTTGCTGTTACTGGCGATTGCGGCGGTGGGGTTCTACTACTACCAGAAGCTGGTCTATACGCCGAAGCCGGGCAAGATTAAAGAACTGGACAAGGTGATTCAGCAGGAAAACGAGAAGCTGATCGCGGCCCAGATCATTGCCGGCGAACTCAAGCACGTGACGAAGCTGATCGAAGGGAACCTTGCGCAGTCGGCTCGCGACTCGCTCGCCGATGACGCGTCGCTCCCGTTCATGAATCAGATCACGGATATTCTGCGCGCGCACAATATCAACCTGGTGACGATCAAGCCGAGTCCCAGGAAGAATTTCGCGGATTACGTCCAGAATCCTTACACGATGGACGTAGAAACCAGCTACAAGTCGCTGGTGGATTTCTTGAACGACGTGGAAAAGAATAACCGACTGGTGACCGTGGACCGCCTCGAGCTGAACAGCACGGTGAAGCGCGTCCAGGCTCTGGCCAAGGCGGGCAAGCTCGACAAGCGGCCGATGTCCATTACCCTGTCGACGCTCACCCTTTTGAAGCATAAGTAAGGATCATCGCATGGGACAGCGCATTAATGTGTTATGGGGCATTGTGATCAGCCTGCTGGTCGTGTGCGTGATCTGGATCGGCTACAGCGACTATCGCATGTCCAAGCAAGTGGAAAAACTTCGTCAGCAGAAGATCGTGCTGGGAACCGACGAGCAGCTCAAGGAGACGGTGAGCACGCTCGAGAAAAACCTCGATGACCGCCTGGCTTACCAGACGCATGTCGACGGGGACCCGCTGGATTTGACGAAGGTGATTCAATCCAAGGCATTTCTTCAGAGTCTCGGCTTGCGCGAGACGCTTGATCAGCAGGGCCGCATGCGGTTATCCTGCACGGCCACGTCCCCGGACGGGATGTCCATGGGAGTGGTGAAATTCATGGGCAGGAGCTACAATCTTCACGAGGGCGACACCTTCAATGGCTTCAAGGTCTCGAAGATATCGCCGTCGCAGATGTTCATGTCCAAAGGCGGAGCTCAGCTCGTGCTGGCGGTGGAGAAGGCCCCCGATGAGGAACTCTCCGAAAGCACCAAGCAGACATCAGTGTCCGGCCGAAATTACTGAGCCCCGGTTCTTCGTCATCATTAAGTTTCGTTTCATCATTCCAACCTTTTGCTGAAGAGGTAAGTTCCTGTTGAGCCTTGTAAAGCAATTCCCCTCGCGCCTCACCCGCAGAGGCTTGCGTACGCCGGCATGCTCCATGATATGGCTCGCGCTGCTGGCTCTGATTCTGGCGGCGGCCAGCCCAGCGCGGCAGGGTATCGCCGTGGCACAGACGAACGGCAACGGCGAACAGCTGTCCCGTTCCGTCACAATTGACGCTGATGATGCATTCCTGCCCGCGGTGCTCTCGATTCTTGCGGAGAAGAGCGGCTACAACATCGTGACCGGTCCCGGAGTCAACAAGGAAGAAAGAGTCTCCGTCCACCTCAAGGACGTGCCGATCGAGCAGGCCATGAACCTCGTGGTTCGCGCCGCCGGTTTGTCCTACGAGATCGTCGGAAAGTCTTTCCTCGTGGCTCCCGCCAAGCAGCTCAAGGAGCAGGCTGGTCTGACCTCCTATGTGCTCGACCTGAAGTACACGGACGCGCCGACGATGGCGAAGGTCCTGAAGAACTTCACGGCGGACATTTCGATTGACACCACCGGCAACAAGGTGCTGCTGATTACCAGCCCGAAGGTCTTCTCCGACGTCCAGAAAGTCGTCGAGCAGGTTGACCGTCCGGCGCTGCAGATCGTGCTGGAATGCCGGATTATCGAAGTAGGTGTGGACGACGAAACCAATCTCGGCATTGACTGGAACCGCCTGTCGCAGCTCCAGACCGTGATCATGGAATCGCCGGTGGACGCATACGGCAATCAGTTGAATGCCGCCGGCGCCGCCGACCTCACCGGTATCGACCCCGCGCAGAAGGGCCGCGCCCCGACGACGTTGCCGTTCTATCCGTTGGAAGCCCGCCGCATCGGCTATTTCAGCAAGCAGGTGACCGCCTTCGAAGTGGCGCTGGATCTGTTGCTGAAGCGCGGCCGCGCGGAAGTGCTGGCCAACTCGGCCGTGGCCACCTTGAACAACAAGGAAGCCAACATTCAGGTTGTGGACGAAATTCCGTACGTGGCCCGCAGTGGCGGCGTCGGCGGTCAGGTGCAGATTCAGGCGGCCACGGTGGGCATCAAGCTCACGGTGCGTCCCAAGATCAACAGTGACGGCTTCGTCACCTGTGACATCTCGCCCGAACTGTCGTCCATTTTCCAATTCATCGAGTCTTCGGACACTCAGCTTCCGTGGGTGAAACGTCGCACCTCGACAACGACCATTCGAATCAAAGACGGCGAGACGGTTGTGATCGGCGGCCTGTTGGGTGTCGAATCTTCCAAGACGGTGCACCGCGTGCCGTTCCTCGGCGATCTGCCCTTTGTCGGAGCCTTATTCCGCCATTCGGCTGACCTGACCCGGAAGACCGACCTCATCATTCAGGTGACTCCGCACATCTTGGGCGGCGGCTATGCTATCGGTCTTCCTCCGCGCGTGCAGGAAGTCCAGGATCGGTTCATGCCCTCGGCACAATCGCCGAAGCCAGAAGGGAAATAGTTCTCTGTGACGGCATACTTCCGCAGCATACTCTGCTACGGGATCGTGATCTGCCTGCTTGTACTGCCTTCTGTACACCATAGTGGATTCGCGCAGACCTTTCCAAGCCAGTCCATGCTCCCTTCGAGCCGGACTGGCCTGGAAGGCCTGCTGGGCGGACGCAGTTCCGTCGGCCCGACAGGCGAGATGTTCTTTGAAGGGCCAGTCAATCCCGACGACTACATCGTCGGGCCGGGAGACCGCCTCGATGTGGTGTTCTGGCAGCCCAATTTCACGGAGAATCCGGTGTCCGTGAACGCCGAAGGCGACGTAATCATTCCCTTCGTCGGAATGGTATCGGTTGCCAGCGTGAGTCTCCGGGAAGCCCGAGAACGCATTGAACAGGCCGTGATCCGGTCTATCCGAGTCGGCAAGGTTACGGTCTCGCTGATCGAACCGCGCCGCTTCCGGGTGAATGTGACCGGTCTGGTGGAAATGCCCGGGACCTATGTGGTGCCCGCGACGGCTCGCGTGGCGGATGCCATAGCCCTGGCAGGAGGTTTGAAGCGGTCGGTGGCCTTTGTCGGCAGCGATACGTCGACCACGGTCAGCGGATCGCAGAGACGCGTGGAACTGAGGACGCCGGACGGCGGCGACGCCGGACATGCGGACCTGCTCCTCTTCCGGAGCGGCGGACGGCTCAAGGCCAATCCGCGTCTACAGGACGGCCTGACCATCTTTGTGCCGTATGCGCAGGGCATCCGCGATCAGATCGGTATTTTCGGGGCGGTCAATAACGGCGGCCTGTTCGAAAGCGCGGACGGTGATGACGTCGAGGATGCCTTGGCACTGGCCGGCGGTCTGACTTCGCAAGCGGATTCGTCGAATGTAGTGGTTATTGAAGGCAACGGCAGCCGTACCCGGCTTGATGTTCGCGGAACAGCCCGGAGTGCCAGTCTGGCGCAGCCCCTGTCCGCCGGCAGTCGAGTGTACGTGTCAGGTTTTGCGGATACCAGCCGCGCCGGATCGGTGACCTTGCGCGGTGAAGTTGTCCATCCCGGCGGTTATCCGATCATCGTGGGGCAAACAACTCTGCGGGATGTGCTGGATCAGGCGGGCGGTCTGCTGCCATCGGCAGCGGCGAATTCGGCCCGGCTGATGCGCACGCCACGAGAGGATCCCGTGAATTCCGAGCGGATCCGGGTCCTCGAAGCCAGCATGATGATGAATCCGCGATACGGCGACAACGACAAAGCGCTGGCCGTAGAATTTGCCCGGTGGAGTCACACCGGCGTGGTGCTCGATCTGAGTGGCCGCGACAAGGCCGGTGACCCCGCCAAGGTGCAGCTTCAGGACGGCGACGTGCTGGAAGTGCCCAAGAATCCTCTGGGAGTCCGGGTGCTGGGAGCCGTTAACCGTGCCGGCGAAGTACCGTGGGTGACGGGAAAGAATTTGAATTACTATCTGGCGCAGGCTGACGGTGTCAACCATGTGGGTTGGAAGAGCCGCGCTGTCGTGGTAAAAGCCCGCAACGGCTCACAGTTGCAGTATGAGTCTTCACTGTCTATCGATCCGGGTGACGTGATCTTCATCCCCAACCGGCAACAGGTAACGACATGGGAGACGTTCAAGGACGTATTGGGCGTCACCGCGCAGGTGGCCACAGTCGTACTCATTGTTCAGAATCTCAAGAAGTAGTGACTCGCCCTTTGGAAGCTGGGGATCACTCGGAGGGTTTTCAGAACAAATGGTTTCGGGAAGCTTCCGATCGGTCTACAGGGTTTCAACTCTTTAAGGAGGGCGCATGATGGAGGCAATCATGAAGAAGATTACGTGGGCTGCACTGACACTACCGCTCATGATCCTGTTAGTGCTCGGGCTGGGATGCTCCACGGACAAGCGCAGCACTGCCACCGTTGGTGGAAGTTATCTGCTGCAGATCGTAATGCTGACCCCGACGGACACCTTGAGGTTCCTTCCAGGTGATTCCGCATCGGCTCAGGGCTACGTGCTGGTGAAGGATGCAAGCACGGGTCTGACGGTGACGGGCGTGAAGGTGAACCTGTCGCTGGTTCAGCCCAATGTAGGTGTCATCGAGCACCTCAACGATACGACCAACACGGTCGGCCGTGTGGACTTCATCTTCCGCACGAACCGTCAGGTCGGACAAGGCTACAATATCGTTCATGCGAACATCGGCAGCGCGGAGGCCAATTATACGATTTGGATCCAGCCGTCGAGTGTGCTGATCGGCCAGCCGCACATTTCGCTGTCGAAGAGCCAGGTGCAGGTGGCACCTCCGCAAGAAGATTCCGTTTCTGTCTGTGTAACCCTGGTGGACACTTCGGGTATCGGTATTGCAGGATATTCGCTTCAGCTTCGCACGAGCTGCGGGCGTATGGCTTCGCTACCCCCGACGGATGCGTCGGGCCGGGCCTGCACCATGTGGTATTCGAACAATCAGGGCGAAGGCTGGTGTGTCCTGTCGGTACAGGTGGCGAATCAGTCTACGAAGGATTCGATTTTTGTGCATCTGCTTCCGCCCGTTCTGGGCACGTTGACCATGGCGTCTGACAAGAACGTCATTCACGCGGATATGGGTATTACCCAAGCCGCGATCAGGGCGACGCTTAAGGATCAGCATTCGGTGGCGCGTTTCGGCGACACGATCTTTTTCGCCGCGCCAAACCTCGGAAGCGTGAATGCCTACGCAGTTACGGACTCACATGGCGTTGCTCATGCGTACTTCACTGCGGATGACATTCCCTCATCGTCGCCGAGCGATTCCGCTGTCGTGACCGCCAGTTACTATCGCTGGGGCCTGTCGGATACGGTCCGTATCTGGGTTGGCGAGGCTTCAAGTGTAGGGACCGTCACTTTGCGGAGCAACAAGTACGAAGGTGTCGCAGGGATTGACTCGGCACTTCTGACGGTTCAGGCATCGTATGATGATAACTCGCCGGTGAACGGCCGCTATGCACACATCCTCGCGGATTGCAATCCGTACCTGTCGTCGGATTCCTTCCTGATCAATAACGGCACTACTCAGGCGATCCCCTGGAAGTTCTGCTCCGTTGTGAGCCCGAACGGTGCTCCCGTTCATATGGTTGCCACCGTGGGCGCTGCGCGGTCGGACTCGATTAGCATCACTGTTGATGCGGGCCCGGCGCGCTACGTACACATTTTGGCGTATTCGAATCCCGTGGGTGTGGGGCAAAGCAATCCGATCTCGGTCATCGTAACGGACTCTCTGGGCAACCATGTGGGCAATGGCCAGAGCGTGTTGTTTGAGACAAACTTGGGTACCATGTCCCCGTCGCTGACGCAGACAATCAACGGCATGGCAACCAGTATGTTCAATAGCGGTACCACGGCAGGTCCCGCAATTATTAAGGCGACCATCGGCGCCGGCCTGGCTGTAGATTCGGTGCTCTGCACGGTGAACCCGGGCGGTGCGGCGACGATCCAGCTTGACGTTAGCAATCCCAGCCCGCAGGTTCAGGGAACCGGTGGTATGGAGTGGACGCAACTTCAGGCGCGCGTGCACGACGCCGGCGGCAACCCCTCCCCGGACGGACTGTGGGTCTATTTCCAGATTCTGGATGCTCCGGATGTCCTTTGCAATATCAACAACGCGCAGAATCCGCGTCTGGATTCCGCGATGACCTCCGGCGGCATTGCATTAGCCACGTTCAATGCGGGCCGCACCCCCGGCCCGGTTTCGATCCGCGCCAGCGTGTATACCGATTCGATTCACCTCGCACAGGCGACGGTTTCCAACATCAGCATCGTTTCGGGTCCGCCGCGGCACATCCTGATCCAGCCGAACAGCGTTGGTGTAGATGCCGGCGCATCGTGGGACGTGAGCGTGCAGGCGCTGGTTTCCGACGAGTTCAACAACCCTGTGCGTGACGGTGTGGCGGTGTTCTTCAGTGTGCTGCCTGATACGGCGACGATTTTGTCGGACACAGTGGTCACCGGCAACGGCGCTCATCATGCAGGTGTAGCCGAGACGATTCTGCGGTACATTTCTGCCGCGACGAACCAGCTTGTAGACATCACGGCCCGCACCGCGGGTACGGACAGCACGGAGCCTGTTACTGCGACGATCACCTATCAGCTTCCGATTCAGGCGCCTGCCATTCAGTTGGGTGTGGAGCCTTCTTCGGTGCAGTTTGACGCCCAGTACCCGAACGGCCTGCCCTGCCACATCCGCTGTATTGCCACGCTTCAAGACGGGCACGGCGTGTTGATCAATGGGTCTGTGATTCGCTTCGGAACGACGCGTGGCCGCCTCTACCCGGTGGACAACAACACGGGTCTGCCCGTGTCGCGCCGCACGACCGGCTACGATCCGGACTACCAGGTTGACGATCCGTACGGCTTTGGTTCCGCGACGCTGTACCTGGTCGACACGGCTCACTGGATCTTCCCGGATCCGCTGTCCACGGAAATCACCGGCGACGTGACGGTTGAAGTCGTTGGCTTCTCGGCGGCGACCGACTCGCGCGTGATTAACTTCCGTCGCGGTAACGGCGGTCGTCCTCAGTAAGACTCCCCGGCCAGATACCTGGCCGCAGAATGAATGACACGAAGGCCGGAGCCAGATGATCTCTCGGCTCCGGCCTTCGTGCGGTATGTGGCGGACCGCAGGCGGACCCCACCGAACGAAATCCCTCGATTGTGAACCGTCCGCGTGCGGACGAGAAATGAGTATTATCTGTCATGCGTGAAAAACTTGGCGAAATTCTGCTCCGGCTTGGCCATATCAATACGCAACAACTGAATGACGCGCTTGCGCGGCAGAAGGACTCCAGGAAGAAATTCGGGGAGACCCTCGTATCCCTGGGCCACTGCACCGAGGAAAAGGTCTATTCCAGTCTGGCGATGCAGTGGCAGATCCCCTTCCTTTCGGCGGACAATATTCTCGAAGCCGACAAGGACGTGCTCGAACTGGTCCCCGAAGTCTTCGCCCGCGAAAACCTCGTGATCCCGATTGGCCTGGCCGAGCGCACGCTGGTGGTGGGTATGGCCGACCCCGATGACATCGTGGTGGTTGACCAGCTTCAGAAACTGGCGCGGCGCGACGTGGACGTGCGGCTTGCCGCTCCCACGGCGATCATGGCGGCCATCGAGAACCTCTATTCGAAGATCCGCAAGAGCGAGGAAGTCGGCGAAGCCCTGGGTGACCTGCAATTCTTCGCGCAGTCGGATGAAGACGAAGAAGGCATGGTGGACATGACGCGGACCGTCGGCATCGAAGATGCGCCGGTGGTCAAGCTCGTCAACCTGATGATCGCCGACGCGATCAAGGAGCGCGCCACCGATATTCACATTGAAATTTTCGATGAAGGCCTGGTGATCCGCTTCCGCGTCGACGGCGTACTGACCGAAGTGATGAAGCCGCCGAAGCAGTCCCATGCCGGTATCGTTTCGCGCGTCAAGATTCTGTCGAAGCTCAACATTGCCGAAAAGCGCCTGCCGCAGGACGGCCGCTTCACGATCAAGACGGCGGATAAAGATTTTGACGTTCGTGTGTCCGTGCTGCCCACGGTCGCCGGCGAGAAGATTGTGATGCGTCTCCTCGACAAGTCGGGATTCGCGCACAGTCTGACCACGCTGGGTATGGACGAAGAGGAGTTGATGGTGTTCCGCCGCTGGATCCGCCAGCCGTACGGCATGATCATCATCTCCGGCCCGACCGGTTCCGGCAAGAGCACGACGCTGTTCGCGTCGCTGCAGGAGATCAAGAGCGAAGAAGACAACATCACGACGGTGGAAGACCCGGTCGAATATCATATGCCGGGAGTGAATCAGGTGCAGACCAAGGCCAGCATCGGATTGACCTTCGCCCACACGCTGCGATCGATTCTGCGCCAGGACCCGGACAAGCTGCTGATCGGTGAAATTCGAGATGAAGAAACCGCCGATATCGCGGTCAAGTTCGCACTGACGGGCCACCTTGTGTTTTCGACGGTGCATGCCAACGACGCCCCGGCGACGATTACCCGTCTGCTGGACATCGGCGTGCCGCCGTTCCTGGCCGGTTCGTGTATGAACCTCGTGATGGCGCAGCGCCTTGTCCGTAAGATTTGCGAGCATTGCAAGACGCCGTACGATCCGGATGACAGCGAACTGGCCGCGCTGGGAATCACGCGCGAGTTTTTGAACAACCGCAAGCTGTACAAGGGCCGCGGATGCGCCCACTGCCGCAATACCGGCTACCATGGCCGAACGGGCATTTTCGAGATGCTCGAGATGAAGCAGAACATCCGCCGTCTGGTGTTCGACAACGCCAACCAGGAAGATATTCGCGAGGCAGCCATTGCCAACGGCATGCGTCCGCTGCGTGACGCGGCCTTCCGCAAAATCTTCAGGGGAGTCACGACCGCGCACGAGTTGCTTCGTGTGACCGTTCAGGAGTACTGAGACGGCGTCCGCAGCCATTTCAGTATCGCCCATGCACAGGAGTCCATCGCTCAACCACCGGTAAACCAGTATGCCGAATTACGCCTATGTGATCAAGGATGCCGACGGCGCGCGGCACGAAGACAATATCCGAGCTTCGAGTTACGAAGCGGCGGTCGATGCACTCCGCAAACGCGGCGCGGCTTCGATCGTGTCTGTTCATGAGATCCGCGGCGGCCTCGCCTCCGACGAAATGAGCGTCGGCGAACAGGTCGGTCTCGCCATTTACCGCTTCCGCACGCGGGTGCCCCTGCGCACGCTGGTTTTCTTCACGCGGCAGCTTTCGACCATGTTCTCTGCCGGTCTGACCATCGAGAAGTCCATCACCAACCTGTTGTCCGAAGAACGCAACTACCGCTTCAAGAAGGTGCTGGTGCAGGTATCGACGGACTTGAAGAAGGGCTATGCCCTGTCCGAGTGCCTGGCCAAGCACCCCGGCGTGTTCTCGAACCTGTATGTGGCGCTGGTGCATGCCGGCGAGGTTTCCGGAAACCTGCACGTGATTCTCGGGCGGCTTTCCGATTACCTCGAGACGGTGTCCGACACTCACCGCAAGGTGATTTCGGCCCTTAGCTATCCCGTATTCTCCGTGATCTTCCTGACGGGCGTGGTCACCTTCCTGATGGTGGTGGTCGTGCCGATGTTCAAGGATGTGTATGACAAGTTCGGAGCGAAGCTCCCGTTCGCAACGCGCGTCATGATGAATATTTCGCAGATCATCGTCCACAACGCGTTCCTCGCGTTCCTGGTGATCATGGCTGCGGTTGCCGGCCTGTGGGTGCTGACCAAAACCCGCCGCGGCGGACTGGCCTGGGATACGATCAAACTGCGCTTCCCGATTTTCGGCGGCCTGATGATGAGCGCGATCATGGACAAGTTCTCGCGCACCTTCGGTATTCTGATCGGTTCGGGTGTGCCGGTGCTGGAAGCCCTCAGCCACGCCGTGCGCGTGGTGGAAAACCGCGTGATCGCCAACGGTCTGCGGCAGGCCTCCAACATGATTAAGGACGGCTTCGCGATTTCGGTTGCTCTGCGCAAGACGGGCGCGATTCCGCCGATCGTTGTGCAGCTCATTGCCACCGGTGAAGAGACCGGTGAAATCAACCGCCTGCTCGAAAAGGTATCCGAGTTCTATGCCAAGCAGGTGGACGCCACCATTGGCCGTCTGACGGCGTTGATCGAGCCGCTCATGATTATCATGATCGGCGCGGTGATCGGCATCATTCTGATCTCGATTTACCTGCCGGTGTTTATGCTTGGTCGCGCGGTCCAGTCGGGCGCGTAAGAGCCGGGTGCCGGAAGTCCGGTGAGATGTCAAGCCGCCGTGGCCGGTGCAATCCGGTCACGGCGACTTTCTATTAGCCTTTCCATGAACGGCAGGAGACCGTAATGGTTGACTCCCCCTGGGGACCGCTGCCCTGGTGGCTGGTGTATACCCCTGTGACGATTCTGGGCCTGGCCCTGGGCAGTTTTGCCAACGTCCTGATCTACCGCCTTCCGCGCGGTGAATCCATCGTCCAGCCGCCTTCACATTGTCCGGGCTGCAACCGGGAGATTGGCGCGCTGGAAAATGTCCCGGTTCTAAGCTGGCTTTTTCTGCGGGGCCATTGCCGGACCTGCCGGTCGCCGATTTCGGTGCGATATCCGTTGATCGAGATCGCGGGCGGGGAGTTGGCCATCGTCGCGGTGCGGCTCTTTGGACTGAGCTACGCAAGTTTTGCGTATTGCCTGCTCTTTATTGCACTGTTGGCCTTGGTTATCATAGACTTGGAATCGTGGCTCTTACCCTTTGCGATCACTGTTCCGCTTGCGATCATTGGTCTTACGGGGGCCATCTTCTTTCACCTCAGGCCGTTGGCAGACAGTTTGCTTGGACTGGTTGTAGGAGGGGCCGTTCTGGCCGGAATCGGTGGGTTGGGCAATGTCCTGTTTCGCCGCAGGCGGCAGCAGTATCCAGCCGACGAGATCGACGATGCGGCGGCGGATGAACCGGATTCCCGAAGCCTTGCCCTACCCTATGCCGTCACGCTTGGCATCATGATCGCCGCCGTGGCCGGCTCCTTCCTTGTTCGCCTCAATTCCGTGACTTCAGGGTGGTCTTACGTGCTGTATGGTGCGCTTCCCTTCGTAGTGGTGGCGTTGCTGTACCGTTGGGCGTTTCGCCCCCGCAAGAGCACTTCGGCGCACGATTCTGTAGCCTTCGGAAAAGCCAGTGAGGAAATCGGAGAGGAATTGAAGGATGCAGGGTCAATGGGAGGCGGCGATATAGTCTTTGGTATGATGGCGGGAGTCTTCCTCGGTTGGAAGCTGGTGCTGCTGATGACCTTCATGGCCTCGTTTCTCGGCACCTTTCTGGCCCTGCTCTTTGTTGTTATGCGTATAAATATACGTGACTTAAAAATACAATTTGGACCATTGCTGGCGGTGTCTGCGCTGGTTTGTCTACTGATCGGCGACAGCATCATAGGATGGTATATCGCATTTCTTACCGGATAAAAACTTGACTTTTAAGCACGCGAGTCTTAAGTTATCCGTTATCAGGTTTCAACCACCTCGGAACACCCTATAAAAGGCCTTGCGGCTCTCCCCTTCAAGGTCATAATGCTAAAGGAGCGATTCACATGCGGAGATTATACTGTATTTTCCTTGCGGCAGTCGTGCTGTTTGCCGTAAGCGCATTCGCCGGAGTAAATGACAAGGTACCGATGCGGAATCTGCCGATGTCCGGCGGTTCAAGCGATCCAGCCTATGTGCCTGTCACACCTCCGCAGCACGGTAATCCTGTGAGCTTGGATGACCCCACGGGCCGCGTTTACAATTGTGGAACGACCTGGTATGATTTCCAGCACAACGGCACGGCCGGCAAGATGGTTGGCGCCGATGCTGACGGTTTTGTGCATCTCGTATGGATGAACGGTACCACCAACGTATTGTCCGGACCGCGCCAGATCAACTATCAGGTGTGGGATCCGACGGGCGATTCGATGACTTTCGTGACCAATGGCCAGCCCACGGGCGTCATGGTCAACACGACCCGTGCGGGCTACACCGACGTGGCAGTGCTGCCCGGCGGTTTTGCCTTCCCGGGTTACCATCAGATCATGAACAGCTACATCCATTCCACGGCGGCGATGGACTTCAACGCCCGTGTCGGCGCGTTCACGAGCAACAATCCCGCGTATTGCCTGACCGGTTGGGGCTCGGCGGATCACAACGGCCAGTATCTTTGGCCGAAGATGGCGATCAGCCCGTTTGACAGCACGGTCCATATGGCGACCTGCTGGAGCGACGCTGCCAACACGTCCGGTATTCCCCAGCCCGTCGCCTACTCGCGTGGTCATGCCACGTGGGACGATCAGGGTTACGGTGTGCAGATTGAGTGGGACCAGTTGGCCTGCAACGGTTTCCAGATCATGGACACTGTGAAGGTGATCGCTCAGTTGGTGGTGGCTTCCCCGAATTCCCACCGTGTGGCGTATCTGTGGTCCAAGAGCCGCGACTGGCCGCTCGATTCCGCGACACAGTACAACAACGATCTCTACGCTCAGATTTCCGAAGACGGCGGCCTCAACTGGGGTCCCCGCATCAACATCACGAACTTCATCGCCGCGGATATGGACTGCGCGTCGCAGGATACAGCGGTGTGCGATCGTGACACGTTCCGCGTGTACACGGATTGCAGCGCGATCTTCGACAATTCCGACAACCTCCACGTCGCGTTCACGACCAGCCCCTACTTCTCGCTGGAAGGCACGATTCAGCCGTGGTTCTCGGATGTATGGCACTGGGACGAGGCGAACACCGAGTTCACGCCGATCTATCATGGCCGGTTCGACTCCACCGACTGGACCCTGCCGACTCCCGCCGCCGGTGCATGGCAGCGCGTCGTTCAGCGCCCCAGCCTGTGTCTCGACCGCACAACGGGCTATCTCTACTGCTCGCTGTGGATCTATGACTATGTCGACGGCATCTCCGAAGGCGGCTTCCCGCAGAGCGAAGCCTACATTTCCATGTCCCGCAATTGCGGCCGTACGTGGAGCGTGGCCAAGGACGTCACCAACACGCGTCCCCCGGTTCCGACCCCCGCAGGCCAGTGCCAGAGCGAACGTGACATCACGATTTCCGACTACGTCTCCTATCAGGACAACGTCGGCTACATCAACATGGAATATGTGCTCGACCTCGATGCCGGCAGCATTCCGCAGACCGAAGGTACCGCGACGCTGAACCCCGTGAAGTACCAGCGTATTCCTATCGATTCGATCCCGGCGCTTCCGCTGACCGATTGGGCGTTCCCGCTGCTGCACGTCGACTCGACCGGTATGCCCGGCCGCGTGCATCCGCTGACGGATCCCGAAGCTATCGCCGCTTGCCCGGCTGCGCCTGGCGCCGCGAATCCGCACGACATTTTGCGTCCGACGTCGTACAAGCTCTACCAGAACTACCCGAATCCCTTCAACCCGACGACGAACATTCAGTTTGACCTGACCCGCGACGCGCGCGTGACCTTGAAGGTCTTCAACGTGCTGGGCGAAGAAGTGGCCACGCTGTTCAACAACAAGTGGATGAGCGCCGGCGCTCAGACGGCAGCCTTTGATGCTTCCGGTCTGGCCAGCGGTGTGTACATCTACCGTATCGAAGTCGCCGGCAAGGCTCAGTCGCTGAAGATGGTGGTGATGAAGTAACGCACCCTGCGTTATCCGCAAGCCTGTCATAGGGCGGACGGACTTCATCTCCTGCTAAACGCGACTACGTATCTGTGCTTGCCCCAAGGGCCAGGTGTTTGTAAGGGCACCTGGCCCTTTGGGTCTAAGCAAAATCAAAAATGTAAAAACCAAAAATGAAAAATGAGGAGCGCATACTGCCGATGCCGGTGTCATGCTCCATCAGTGTTTCCTATTTCTGGTTTCTGATTTCTAATTTTTAGTTTCGAGTTACCATTGCCTTCATTTGTTGATCGTGCAAAAATCTATGTAAAGGCCGGGAACGGCGGCAACGGCTGCGTATCTTTCCGGCGTGAAGCTTATGTTCCTCGCGGGGGACCTGACGGTGGCAACGGCGGCCACGGCGGCTCCGTGATTCTTGAAGCGGATCCGCAGTTGCAGACGTTGCTGGACTTCCATTATCGTACGCGTTATATGGCCGAACGCGGCAATCATGGCGAAGGTGCGCGCAAGTTCGGGCACTCGGGCGAGGATCTGCTGGTGAAGGTGCCGCTGGGTACGCGCGTCTACGATGGCACAACGCTGGTCGTGGATCTGATCGAACCGGGGCAGCGGGCCGTGATTGCGAAGGGTGGACGCGGCGGCAGGGGAAACGCGGAATTCGCGACTCCGACCATTCGCGCACCGCGTCATGCGACACCCGGGCAGGAAGGCGAAGAGCGCACTCTGCTGCTCGAACTCAAGCTGATGGCCGACGTCGGCCTTGTAGGACTTCCTAACGCTGGGAAGTCCACGCTGCTCTCAGTGCTCACCGCTGCCCGTCCGAAAATCGCCCCGTATCCGTTTACTACGCTGCATCCCAATCTCGGTCTGGTCCGTCCTTCGGAATATTCCACGTTTGTGATTGCGGATATTCCCGGGTTAATTGAAGGCGCATCGGAAGGGCGGGGACTGGGCTTTGAATTCCTGCGCCATATCGAGCGCACACGCGTGCTGGTGTACCTCGTGGACGCCGGCAGTGAGCATCCGAAGGAAGACCTCAAAGTGCTCAAAGCGGAACTCAAGCGATGGAATCCTGACCTGATCAAGCGGCCCAGCCTGGTCGTGCTGTCCAAGTGTGATCTGTTAGGTGATGAGCCTGCGCCGAAGGGGCCGTGGAAGCTCAAGATTTCTTCGGCGAAGGGTGAAGGTTTAGAGAAGCTGGTGGAGAAGATCTGGGAATTGCTGCAGAACGCTCCGGCTCCGGAGATCTTCCGCACCCCGCCGAACAAAATTCCTGTTCAAGAATCTTCTGACGAGGACTAATGGCAGAACCCGTCCCGGTCTCCGAGAAAATTGCGTTGCTCAATTTGCTCTCCGTGGACGGCATCGGATCCGGAACGGCCGTACGGCTGGTCAACCAGTTCGAATCGGCCTGCGCCGTGTTCGATGCCCCGGAAGCCCGACTGAGCGCTGTGCCGCGCATGGCGGCGGCGGCGATCTCCAAACTCAAAGCGGTGCGCGCGGATGGGGATGTGGGCAAGCGGCAGTATGAGAAGGCCGTCGAGAGCGGGGTGGAGGTGCGCACCTTCTGGGATGACGCCTATCCGCCGCTGCTCCGCCAGATTGAGCATGACGCTCCGGCGGTGTTGTTTATCCGGGGCAATTTGCCGACCGAAGCTCGCCGGCTGGCCATCGTCGGCACGCGCGGCGCAACGGTGTACGGCAAACGCATGACGCACGACCTGGTGGTGGGATTGGGCGGCAGCGGAGTGCATATCGTCTCCGGGCTTGCATCGGGCATTGACGGCTTCGCGCATGAAGCGTCACTGGAAGCGGGCCTCATGACCGAAGCGGTCTTCGGCTGCGGCGTGGACCACATCTATCCGCCGTTTCATGAAACCCTGAGCAATCGCATTATCGCCGCGGGCGGCGCGCTGCTCTCCGAGTATCCTCTGGGGACGACGCCGGACCGGTTTCATTTTCCGCAGCGAAATCGCATTATTTCGGGACTCTCACAGGTGACACTGGTGATCGAAGCGGGGGAGAAGTCGGGCGCGCTGATCACCGCGCTGCTGGCGCTGGATTACAACCGCGAAGTGGCCGCCGTGCCGGGCGCGGTGACTAATCCCAAGTCGGCGGGCTGCCACGAACTGATCAAGAACGGCGCGGCGCTGATTGAGCGAGTGGATGATATTTTGCAGTTGCTCGAGGTGAAGACCGCTGACGGCCAGCCGGATAAATCCCGGCAGCCGGAGCTGGTGCTGGATGGTCCCGAAGCCAATGTCATCAAGCTGCTGGATGCGTCTGAAGCACAGCACATCGATCTTATCGCCGAGCGCCTGGGTCTTCCCGTCGGGGAAACCCTTGGCCAACTGCTGCTCTTGGAACTGAAGGGCGCCGTCAAACAACTTCCGGGGAAGTACTTTGTCCGAGCATGATACCGCGCTCCGGCTGCTGCCGGAATCCTGGCTCTCCGATTGCAATGTGGTGTTGTTCGAAGATGACCGCACCGCCGAGGAACTGTTTCCGCTGTCGGTCCTGCGTCCGTCGTGGGAAATTCGCTGCGGCGCGGGCTGCTTGCGGCAATGGCTGTTCAGCCTGAAACTGGCCGGACTCTCGGTGCTGATGCGGCCCCGCCACGAGCTGCAGCGCATGGCAGTGCAATTGGCCGGGCGGGATGACGATCCGGTGGATCTGGAGATGGACACGCTGTTTATCAACGGGCGCGTGATCGGCATCTGGCAGAATGAGGCGAATGGCGAGGAATTTCCTGACACCCTTGTGGATTCTGATGGCCGGATCCTGCTGGCCCGGCGGCGCGGCGCGCAAGCGCAGAAGTTGCTGTCTTTACAGGGAAACGATTTAGCGGCTTCGCTCGTTCAAGAATCGTCCGTCCAATCTGTGCCCAAGGGTTGGACGGTTCGTTATGCGCGTTACGTATGGGACTTCATGATTCACAATCAGGAAATCCTGGAACGACAGCTTATTGTAGGAAATCGTGCAACCAGCGAAGTTCTGGGCGCACATACGCTGCGCGAACTGCCGCCGGGAGTTCAGATTACGGATCGCAACGGCGGGCATCCGACGTATGTCGGTATTGGGGTAAAGCTGGCTCCCGGAGTTGTCATCGGGAACCACGCCGGGCCGGTGTGGATCGGCGCGCATACGGACGTGGAACCGCACACCTATCTCGAAGGACCGCTCTATATCGGGCCGAACTGCCGTGTGAAGGCGGGAGCCCGCTTCTATCATGGGTGTTCGCTGGGTCCGCACTGCCGCGTGGCCGGCGAGATCTCCGCTTCGATCCTGCAAGGCTTCGTCAACAAGCAGCATGAAGGGTTTTTGGGAAACAGTATTCTGGGCCAGTGGGTGAACCTTGGCGCAGATACGCGTACATCCAACCTGAAGAACGATTACTCTCAGGTGAAGGTGCAGGTCGGAAAGGGAATCGTGGCGACGGGGGAGCAGTTTATCGGCTTGATGTGCGGCGATCATTCCAAGACCGGGATCAATACCATGACCAACACGGGAACGGTGGTGGGCGTGGGAGCGAATGTGTACGGGGCGGGATACCCGCCGCGGTTTATCGATAGTTTTATGTGGGGTGGAGCAGAAGGGTTGAAGATCGGATCACTGGAGCGCACACTGGCCGCAGCGCAGATCGCCATGCCGCGCCGCGGACAGGAGCTTTCGGAGCGTGAAGAAGAGTTGCTGCGGCGACATTACGCGGATATTGCCAACAGGGAGATAAAGTAGTGAAGAAAACTCGCTTAGTTCTCGGGACGGCTTTTGTAGTGCTGACCGTAGGAGGGTTGCTCCTGTGGGGACCGGCGCTGTGGGCCGAGGCCGATGACGTCCGGATGCAACTTGACAAACTTAATTACGTCTTGCACACGGTGCGCGACAATTACGTGGAACAGCCCAATGTATCCAAGATGCTGGAAGGTGCGATCCGCGGAATGCTCGAAGAGTTGGATCCGCATTCGGTGTACATTGCCGCCGATGAGCAGAAGAAGATCGCCGAGCGCTTCAAGGGCGAGTTCGAAGGTGTGGGTATTCAGTTCTCGATTCAGAACAAGTGGATTACCGTGATCTCGCCGATTCCGGGAACTCCCGCCGACCGGCTGGGGATCCGCGCGGGCGACCGCATTGTGAAGATCAACAATGTCTCCGCTTACGGTATTACCAACGATCAAGTTTTCGAAAAGCTGCGCGGTCCATCCGGAACCACGGTTGATGTGACCATTGCCCGTCCCGGACTCACCGAGCCGCTGGACTTTACCATTACGCGTAACAAGATTCCGATCTACTCGGTCGAAGCATCCTTCCTGATGCCGGACAAAGAGACGGGATACATGCGCATCAATCAGTTTACGGCGACCACCGATCATGAAGTGCAGAGCGCGATTGACAGCCTGAAGGGTCAGGGCATGAAGCGCCTGGTGCTCGATCTGCGCGGCAATCCCGGCGGTTATCTTGATCAGGCGTGGAAAGTCGCGGACCTGTTTATGCCCAAGCCGGGCATGATGCTCGTGTTCACCAAGGGCCGCACGCCGCGGTCGAATCAGGAATTCCGCTCGACGGGACGTGGCACGAAGGATGGTTTCCCGCTGGTGGTGCTGATTAATCACGGCAGCGCTTCCGCATCGGAGATCGTTTCCGGCGCGATTCAGGATCATGATCGCGGTCTGATCGTCGGCGAAGTCAGCTTCGGCAAGGGGCTGGTTCAGACTCCGTATCCGCTGCCCGATGGCTCGGCTGTTCGGATTACCACGGCGCGTTATTACACGCCGTCCGGCAGACTGATTCAGCGGCCTTATGACAAAGGCATCGGCGAGTATTTGATGGAAGCTGCAGGTGATGAAGACAGCACGGTTGCGGCCAATGATACGACGCCGAAAGAGATCTTCCACACGGACGGCGGACGGACGGTGTACGGCGGCGGCGGCATCACACCCGACAGCACCGTGCATCCTCCCAAGGGAACGTTGACATCGCAGCGTCTGCTCAGCCAGCGGCTTTATTTCGAATTTGCTAACGACTATGCGTCCAAGCACCCGGAGTTGAAGAAGAATCCGGACGCCTTCCTGAAAAACTTTGAAGTGACCGATGCGATGCTGGGCGGGCTGAAAGCCCTTGCCAAGGAGCGCAAGGTGGAGATCAAGGAAGAAGAATGGACGCAGGATCTGAGCTTCGCCAAATCCAACATTAAGGCGGAACTGGCCAGCATCCTCTTCAACGACCGCAACTTCTACTACCTGGTCAGGCTGGGCGACGATCCTCAGGTTAAGACCGGCATTGCCCTCTTTGATCGTGCCAGCCAGCTCGGGGCAGGAATGCTGAAGGATATGGGCAAAAACTGACCCCTTCCTTACGCCTCCGAAAAAACAACAAAATACATCGAAAGATTGGCAGGGCTTAACGCGGGATGATCTATTTATCCTGCGTTAAGCCTATTGTGATTGAGAAAGAAATCACGAATTCTGCTTGCTCTTTTGAGAGGTATTTTCTATATTTCCATATTCTGAACCTCCACATGGTTCATGTCGGCAATGCCGCTTTTCCCATTCCATTATCGAAGCAACACCACGTGACCATTATGTCGAGACGAACATTCATCCTGCTGATTGTGACCTGTTCCTTGTGGTTGTCCGCAACGGCTGCCTGGGCGAAGAGTGATGCCGTGAACAAGGCGAAGGACGCTGCGAGCCATAGCGATTGGGAGCAGGTCGTTCAGTTTGCCGGTCAGGCCACGAAGGAAGATCCGGGCAACGAAGAGGCGTGGACGCTGCTGGGTCAGGGACAGATGGCGATGGGCGACACCGCCTCCGCCATAGCGGCCCTTGAACAGGCGGTAAAGATCGAACCCCGTACTCCCGCTGCCGTGCTGGACCTGACGTCTTACTATCTCAAGAAGAATGACCAGGCCGCTGCCGAACGAGTGGTGGCTGCCGCTGAAGAGCGTGACAGCAAGGGCAAATACGAAGAGATCAAGGTGGCGCGCGGTCTGATTTTCGCCAAGCAGGGCGATATGGCCAAGGCCACGCAGATTCTCACCAGCGCGACGGTGAAAGATCCGAAGAATCCGCTCTATCCGCAGATTCTGGCGCGGATCTACGCCGACAAGAAGGTCACGGATCTGGCCGAGAAGTACTACGCGGACGCGTGGAAACTGTCTCCGGGCAACGTCAGCGTCGCCTACGAGTATGGCCTGGTTCTGTTGGACAAGAAAAAATACGACGAAGCTCTTAACCTGTTCAAAACGGTCCAGCAAAAGGATCCCAAGAACAAGTCTGTTGACTATCTGATTGGCCGCCTGTACTATGCGGCAAACCGGTTTGGCGATGCCTCGCAGCAGTTCGAAGGTGCGGTGCAGAAGCGGCCTGACCATTTCCTTTCCTGGCTGCTGCTGGGTAAAAGCTATCTCGAGTACTCGCGGGCGGAGAAGGTGAATTCTTATCCCAAGGCGGAAGCCGCGTTGCGCAAGGCCCTCGAACTGCGGCCTGACAATCCGGACGCGAAGAAGTCTTTGGGCGAGGCCATTTTCACCGAAGCCCGCATTTACTACCAGCGCGGTCTCGTGGATTCTTCGGGGAATGCGCGCGCCTTGTATGACTCGTCGATCACGTTTGCCCATGAGGCTCTGAAGTACGATACGACGCAGGCCGGGGTGTACGGTCAGATTGCCCGCGCCTTCTTCAAGGAAGGGAATCTGGATTCGACGATTGCCTATTCGAAGCTGCAGCTCGTGCAGACGCCGGATGATGAGGGCGAATTCGCGCGGTTGATCAACTCGCTGCAGAAGAAGAAAGATTACGCGGGGCTGGCCGAGGTACTGCAGCCTGTCTATGGCAAGCAGGACTGGACACAGACGAAGTCGGCGGCCGATTCGACCAAGAAGCCGCAGGACCGCTTCATCGAGCGTTACGGCGGCGTTTACAGCTATGCCCTCATGGAAAGCGGCAAAGCCGCTCAGGCGAAGGACGCGTTGAAGCAGATGCTGGCGTACAATCCGGGCTGGTGCGACGGTTACGGCCAACTCGCGGGGCTCGATATGCAGCGGCAGAATTTTGCGGGGGCGATCCCCACGCTGCAAGCGGCGGTACGATCCTGTCCGAAGGACGGAGATCTGTGGGACTCGCTGGGCCAGGCCTACTATTTCTCGACCAAGAAGCCGACCAAGGGCGATCTCGAGAAGGCCAAGGAAGCCTGGACGCGCGCGTGCGCTTTGGGCAACAAGGATGCGTGTGACAAACTGAATCAGTTGAAAGGGGCCGGCCAGTAAGTTCGCGGACCTGCCTACTACTACAATACGACAATCTCGGACATAGATTCATCGGGAAAAGGACAAGGAATGAAACAGGGCATCTTCACAGTCATCACCATGGTCGCAGCGGCGGCTATTGCGTTCGGCTTCTTCTTTCTCGGGCTGCCCGGCATGGACCAGGGCCAGGAGAAAACACCGCTTCTTCATCAGATTCACTTGGGTGGAATTCTCGTACCGTTCCTTATGACCGTGCTGCTTATGCTGATCACGTTCGTGTTTGAGCGGATCATTACCCTGTACAAGGCAAAGGGCTCTGCTCCGCTGCCGACGTTCTTCTCCAACTTCACGAAGTCCGTGCGCGAGGGCAAGTACCAGCAGGCGGCGGAACTGTGCGACAAGCAGCGCGGCAGTGCTGCGGCCGTCTTGAAGGCCGGCGCCGAGCAGTATGTTCGCACCGCCAATGACAAGACCATGACGACGGACAAGCGCCTGGCCGAGACCCAGCGTGCGATCAACGAAGCCCGTCTGCTCGAAGTGCCGTTCCTGGAGAGAAACCTGATCGCGCTGTCGACGATTGCGTCTATTGCTACCATGGTCGGTCTTCTGGGAACGACCGTCGGTATGATTCGCGCGTTTGCCGCCATGGGCCGTCAGGGCGCGCCGGATGCGACGCAGCTCGCCGTCGGTATTTCCGAAGCTCTGGTAAACACGGCGTTCGGTCTGTTCACGGCGATTATCGGCATCGTGGCGTACAACTTCTTCGTCAACAAGGTTGACCAGTTCAACTACCAGATCGACGAAGCCGCCTACTTGATGGTGGAAATTCTGAAAGAGAAAGAAGCGGCCTAAGTCCGGTCTCCGTCCTCTATGGAGGTTGGGACTTAACCGAAGGATTGAAATATGGCAGCACCGAAAAAGCGACGTATTCCCATCAGCATCGACATGACGCCGATGGTGGACATCGCCTTCCTGCTCCTCATTTTCTTCATGTCGACTACGGTATTCAAGAAGCCCGAGGAAGTGCCCGTGCAACTCCCTGCATCGCACTCGGTCCGCAAGCTTCCGGAAACCGGCGTGATCGTGATTACGATCCCGAAGAAGCAGGAAGGGGAGAGCACGGAAAAGATTCTGATGACTCTTGAGAACGCCGCGCTGGACTATGATAACGGCCTGTCCCAGCAGAATCCCCAAACGGGAAAGATCTCGGGCAAACCGTTCGTCACCGATTCCCTGCCGACGGTCATCAAGCGGCTGCTGATCAAACGACTGGTCAGCCGCGTGGTGATCAAGGCGGACAAGGTGGTGGATTACGGCACGGTCGAGAGCGTTCTGGAGACTCTTCAGAAGAACGACCTGAACATTGTCAATTTCGTAACGGACCTGAAGGGCGACGTGCCGAAGGATGCCACCAAGCAGCCGACGGCGGACCTCAGCGGGTCGCGGAACGATCAATTCGCTCATCGTTAACCCGAGTAGTAACTACATATGGGTGCAGTTGATTTAGGCGGATCCAAAAAAGCGGCGGGCGGACCAAGCTGGAAACGGCCCCGCGTCAATATTCGTATTGACATGACGCCGATGGTGGATATCGCCTTCCTCCTGCTGATCTTCTTCATGGTGACCACCGTGTTCCGGCTTCCGCAAACCATGGAAATGGCTCTGCCGGATACCAAGGAACAGACCAAGACCATTCAGAAGATCGCCGAGAAGAATTTGCTCACGGTCTATGTGATGCGGCTGGGCGAAAAGGACTCGCTGGCATACCGGGTGGGCAATGATTCTCCGAAGCCACTGTCATGGGCCTTGCTGGGTGACACGCTGGTAAAACGCCGGGAAATCGCCGGTTTTACGGTGCAGGATTCGGTGCGCAAGCCCAATCTGACCGTGCTGGCAAAGATTGACCGCAAGGCTTCCTATGAGTCCCTGGTTAATCTGGTGGATCAGTTCAACGTGGACTCGGTCAACCGTTTTTCGATTGACAAGTACAACACGATGGACGATTCCCTGATGCGGGCCGCGGGTTTCACCACGGCCGGACCGAAGGGGCTTCCTGAACCGCCGCAAGCGGCGGAAAGCTCGGACTAAGGGGTTCTCCCCAGCCCGAGCGTAGTGACAAGTGAACCGTTAACAATTAGCAACCTCTCGAGGTTTGCGTGGATTTCTTTGAACAATTAGAACAGGGCCGCTACGGGTCTTTCGAGCTGAAGCGGATGGTCGGGCCGAACCTGATGCGGGGTTTGATCATCAGCGTGATTATTCACGTGGTGGTGATTTCCACCCCGTACATCATCGCGGCACTCCGGGGCGAAGAAGAGATTCCGCCTCCGCCCACGCGTGTGGTGGACATTTCGCAGCTCACCAAGCTTCATAGCGAGGAAAATACCGCCGAGCAGGTCCGGATTGCGATGCCTAAGCTGGCGCCGCCCAAGGCGGCCATGCCGGTTGCCGTGCCTGAAGAGGAAGTGCCCGTCGAGCAGGCTCTGCCGATGACGCAATCTGAAATGAAGCAGGCGTTCACTCAGTCAGCCGACTCCGGCTTGGACATCAAGCCGGGCGAGAAGATTGAAATCTCGGACGTCGGCGCGAGCGAAGCGATCCCGGACATGGGAACGTTTACGCCGTTTGAAGTCCCGCCCCAGCCGCTGCCGGCTTCCAGCCCGCAGCCGGAGTTTCCCGAACTGGCGAAAACCGCCGGCGTGACGGGCAAGGTCATCGTGCAGGTCTATGTAGACAAGCACGGCGAGGTGAAGAAGTGGAAGATCGTCAAGGTCGACCCGAAGGGCCTCGGATTTGAAGATGAAGTGCAGAAGGTGATCGATAAATGGAAGTTCACCCCGGCGATTCAGCAGGGTAATCCTGTGGGCGTGTGGGTGGCCGTTCCCTTTAACTTCAAGTATAAGAAGTAGCTGCGAATCGGCGACGGGCCGGCTTCGGTATGAGCAGGACGGGCAACTAATCGGAGGTTTGAAGAGTAAAAGAAGTAGGACAGGTGCAGTAGGGATAACTTAAAGGTTCTGCGCAACCCATATCGCGGGAGGTGAACGGGCATTAAATCCGGTCAGACTGACGCTATCTTTGGGACATATTACGGGCGCATGATGCAACACCTTTGGAGGTTCCCATGGACTTCTTCGAGCAGTTGGAAAAGGGCCGATACGGCTCCTTTGAACTGAAGAGACAGGTTGGACCGAATTTGTTGAAGGGCCTGCTTGTCAGCTTTCTGATCCACAGCACCGTCATTGCTTCTCCCTTCATTATCGCCAGGTTGTTCCTGCATGAGGCGGCTATTCCGCTGCCGCCGATTGTGGTCACTGAACCGACCAGGATCATTCCGTACGAAGCCGATCCGCCCTCTGTGGTCAGGATTGCTCTGCCGAAACCGGATATGGCCAGATATGTTCTGCCTGTTCCTGTTCCGATAGACCAAGTTGACCGGGATGCGCCACAGGTTCCGGATCAGACCACGATCAAACGGGTTCTTGGCGGAACACCGCTTCCGGAGCCCGGTGAAGGCACCGGTCAGGTGGTGTATCGCGAGCCGCCGACCGACACGGAAGTGATTCCGGATCCGAAAGAGTACCGGCCTGTTGAGGTCGATCCGCTGGCCCTGAGCAGCAACCCACAGCCGGAGTATCCCGATCTGGCCCAGATAAGCGGCATGAGCGGCAGAGTCATTGTGCAAGCTTACGTGGACAAGCGCGGTAACATCCAGAAGTGGCAGTTCGTTCAGGTGAATCCCGCGGGATTCGGCTTTGAAGAAGAGGTGGCAAAGGTCATTACCAAGTGGAAGTTCACGCCCGCCATTCAGGGCGGCAACGCGATCGGCGTTTGGGTGACTGTGCCGTTCAAGTTCAACGTGAAGAAGTAGCGTAAGGTCAGGCCCGAATCCTGATCCATTCCTATGCAAGTATTCTCTCAGTGGGTATTGCCGATTGCTATGATTGCAATCGGCATTGCCATTTTAACAGGCGTCCTGATCCCGACATTGCCGGCGGGGAGTTCGCTCCGCTTCATGTTCGGTCTGGTGGCTATTCTGCTGGGTGTACTGCGCTTTGTCTCGTCGCGCAGCCAGCGGCGCGGCCCGCCGGACGATCGCCGGCGATTCGGCGGCCCACGTAAATTTCCTTGGGAGAACCGATGAAGATTCTGCGTTTCTCACTGCTGGCCGGCGCGCTTGCGCTGCTGTTTGCTGTTGGCTGCGGGCCGAAGAAGACGGTGCCCGGAATGACGGAAGGCCACGGAGTGGTGTTTGTGTCGGATGCCGTGTTCGATTTTGCCCGCTATCTGGCCAACGCCTTTGAGACCACGTACAACAATGCCTTTGTCGATCTCAAACCCTATCCGGGCATCATGAGCGTGGACTCGCTGCTGAACGAGCGTACGGACCAGATCCTTTTAGACCGCGGTCTGATGCCCGCCGAGTCCGCCGCCTTCAGCCAGGCGAATCTGAAGCTCTACACGTACAAGGTCGCCTACCATCCGGTCTTTCTGCTGGTCCCGAAGTCGAACCCCGTAGCCGTGATTGACAGTGCGGCGCTGCGCGGCGTGCTGACGGGTTCCATTCGCAACTGGAAGGATCTGGGAGGCCCGGACCAGCGTCTGCACCTCTATGTGCCGTCGCCGGGCGAAGGCGCTTGGGTGAGCCTGTTGAACTACTATGGCAAGTTGGATTCGATCACAGCCATTCCCTGTTCCACGGCGGCTACGATGCTGGATACGGCACGAAGCGATCCAGGCGCGTTGCTGGCCTATTCCAAGCCCATAGACTCCCTGAGGACGCACAAGGCCCTCGATTTCCACAGGCAGGACGAGGACATATCCCCTAACTACAAGACGATTCTCGACACACTGAGTTACCCCTTCCGGCTGGATATTACCTACATCACAACCCACCAGAAGGAGGACGTGGCGGCGGGCTATTTGACTTATATCATGGGCAATATCGGCCAGCGCCGGATAGGTGGTGAACTGAAGTACCGTCCAGCGGCGATTCCTGTACGTTTTGTCAAACAACCGGCGCAATAACGGCCTCTTTTCCTTCAATTTCTGCCTTGTTGGGCGAACTTTGCCCGGTCTTTCGTCGTCCGAGCCCGGCTTATTTGCCCCATTTCATCCTTCCTTCTCTGCTATTCAGTAAAAACAGTATCTTACGCTAACCCTCGTTTCACCCCCGCGCTTGCTGATTTGCGGGGAAATTGCTATACTACATAGCTTACCCGAAACTTCCCTGGAGAATCTTACTGTGAAAAAGACTGCCCTGACTGAAATCCATCGCTCTCTGGGCGCCAAGATGGTTGAGTTCGCCGGATATGAAATGCCGGTACTGTATACTTCTATCCGATCCGAGCATCTCCGTGTGCGCAACACGGTGGGTGTGTTCGATGTCTCGCATATGGGTGAGTTCTTTGTGACCGGTCCAGATCGCGAAGCGTTCGTGAATCGCGTTACGGTGAACGACGTCAATGCCCTGTCCGCCGGACAGGTGCAGTATTCGTGCATGTGCCTGCCTCACGGCGGCATCGTGGACGATCTTCTGGTCCACCGCTTTGCGGATAAGATTATGCTCGTGGTGAATGCTTCGAACATGGAGAAGGACTGGAACTGGCTGGTGCAGAATAAGAGCGGCAACGTGCAGCTTGACAATCGCACCGATGACTACACTCTGCTGGCCGTGCAGGGCCGTAAGGCCGCGCCGCTGGTGCAGAAGCTGACCGCGACGGATCTGTCGCAGATCAAGTATTACTGGTTTGCCGAAGGCAAAGTCGCCGGCGCTAATGCGATTATCGCCCGTACCGGCTACACCGGCGAAGACGGCTTTGAACTCTATATCGCCAACAAGGACGCGAAGACCGTCTGGGAAGCACTGTTCAAAGAAGGCAAGGAATATGACATCGAGCCCATCGGCCTCGGCGCTCGCGACTCGCTGCGTCTGGAAATGAAGATGGCGCTCTATGGCAACGACATCGACGAAACGACGAATCCGCTGGAAGCCGGACTCGGCTGGATTACCAAGCTGGCCAAGGGTGACTTTATCGGACGCGACGCGATTCTGAAAGCCAAAGAAGCCGGCCTGACGCGCAAGCTGGTTGGCATGGAACTGGAAGGCCAGGGTTTCCCCCGCCACGGTTACTCCCTCCTGAGCCCGAACGGTGACCGCTCGGTGATCGGCGCGGTAACATCCGGAACGGTCTCTCCCTGTCTGAACAAAGGCATTGCCATGGGGTACGTGCCCACCGAACTCAGCGCCATCGGCAGCGAGCTGAAGATGGATTGCCGTGGCACGGTTCTCCCCGTGCGTGTCGTGAAGACTCCTTTCTACCAGCGACCTTACTGAATGAGAAATGACCCCAAGGAATCGGACTCCGCGGCGCTTGAAGTTAAACTCTTCACGTCGCCGCGCGAGGTGACCGATGATGATTTGCGTGGCTGCTCCGTGGTGGTGATCGACGTCCTGCGTTCGTCGTCGTCGATTATTACCGCCCTGGCGTCAGGCGCGCGCGAAGTGATCCCTGTACTCTCGCCGGCCGAGGGCGGTAAGCTCGCCGGCCGTGCGGAGCGGGGGATCAGTTTGCTCTGCGGCGAGCGGGAAGGAAAGAAGATTGACGGTTTTGATCTGGGCAATTCTCCTTTAGAGTACATTCCCGACCGCGTGAGCGGGCGGATTCTTATTTTCTCATCGACCAACGGTTCGCCGGCCATTTTGCGGGCTCGCATTGCCGAGCACGTGTATGTGGGCGGCTTCAATAACTTCGGCGCGGTGGTCAAGCGGGTGCTGGAAGACAGGCTGCCCGTGGTGGTGATCTGCGCGGGCAAGCTGGAACAGTTTGCCATCGAGGATTTCGTGTGCGGCGGTAAATTCGTGAATGCGCTTGAAACCCGCGCCAAACGAGGACTGAACCTGAGCGACGGCGCACGCGCCGCCGCTCTGCTTCACAGGCACTTTGACGGCAGTATTGTTTCGCTGCTCAAAAGCAGCAGCCACGGACGCTATCTGACGTCGCTGGGTTTTGAGGAAGATATCGAGTATTGCGCCCGCGTGGACACCCATCAGATGGTGCCGACGCTGGTGGAAGGGAAAATTCGAGGGTACAGGCCCGATGGCAACCCGGTCAGCGAACCCGCACCCAGCCAAAGCTGAGTCACGCGTTACGGCCTCCTTCTGGTGGGGGTTTGTGCTGCTGGCCATTGCGCTGGTGGTCTTCTTGTCGCTCGTCAGTTATTCTGCCGAGGACAGCGAAGCCATGCGGGAACTGTCCTCGCGGGACGCGGGGCGGATTGCCTTCAACTGGATGGGCAAGCCGGGCGCGGTGATTTCCTACGCGCTGGGGACGATGCTGTTTGGCCGTTGGGCGGCGTTCGGCATCGCCGCGGTGATCGGCATCTGGGGCTGGACGCTGCTGCGCCATCTGCCGTGGAAGAAGCCGCTGATTCTTTCAGCGTTCTTTCTCGGGGCCACGGTGTGGTTCTCGACGATGCTCGGACTTCTCGGACAGATCGGCGGCCTTGATCAGCGGTCGATTTTTCATCATGAAGGTTTATTTGGCAGCGAAACTGCCGGCGCGCTGGTGGGTTTTTTGAATGTCCCCGGCGCGATTTTGATGATGGGCCTGGTGCTGATTCTCGGCCTGGCGGCGACGGTGGCCGGATTTGCGGGATGGTTTGAACACCGCGTGAATACCGCAATTGACCGCGCGGCACAGGTCAAACTGCCGCCGGTGACTGTGCCGAAGCTACGCTGGTTCCAGAAACGGCCCAAGCCGGAAAAGGTGGAAGAGGAAGACGACGCGATCATGCCGGTAGTGGCCGTGTTGCCGCCGGAGACCAACGGCGCGCGCAACAAGCCTCCGGAAATTATCAAGCCTGCGGTGCGCAAGGAGAAGGCTCCCGACGTGGCGCAGCTTGCCATGCAGATTGAAGACCGCACGGGCTACGTCTTTCCATCCGTAGATCTGTTCAATCCGGCCAAGCCGGGACAAGATACCGGCATGACTCCCGAAGAGCTGACGCGCATGTCGGAGTTGCTGGAAAAGACGCTGGCTACTTTTGGCGTTCAGGCGAAGGTGGTGCGGGTCAATCCCGGTCCGGTGATCACGCGGTTTGACCTCGAGCCTGCGCCGGGCGTGAAGGTCTCGAAGATCGAGGCGCTGGCGGATGACATCGCGCTGGCGCTGCGTGCGCGCGGCCTGCGCATTCTGGCGCCGATTCCCGGCATGGCGGCGGTGGGTGTGGAGATTGCCAACCCCAAGGCCGCGCTGGTAACGTTCCGTGAAGTGGTGGAGTCCAATGCCTACCAGACATCCCGTTCCAAGCTGCAAATTGCGCTGGGACGAACGGTGGAAGGTGATATTTTTGTGACCGATTTGGGATCCCTGCCGCATCTGCTGATTGCCGGCACCACCGGCAGCGGCAAGTCGGTCTGCGTGAATACGATCATTGCATCGATTCTGCTGCGCACGACGCCGGAGGAGGTGCAGTTCGTGATGATCGACCCGAAGAAGCTGGAACTGGCCGCCTATAACGAACTGCGCAACCACCACGTCACGCACCGTCCCGATTTGTCGGAATATGTCATCACCAAGCCTGATGAGGCGGTGAAGGTGCTGCGGAGCTGCCTGATCGAAATGGAGCACCGCTATGACCTGCTTGCCGAGCGGGGCGCGCGCCACATTCGCGAGTATAATGAGATGGTGCGGGAGAACCCCGGCGAGAACGACGAGCGGGAACTGCCGTTCATCGTGGTGGTAATAGATGAGCTTGCGGACTTGATGGTCACGGCGCAGCGGGAAGTGGAAGAACCGATTGCGCGTCTGGCGCAGCTTGCGCGCGCGGTAGGTATTCACCTGATTGTCGCGACGCAGCGACCGTCCGTCGATGTAATCACCGGTGTGATCAAGGCCAACTTTCCGGCGCGGATTGCATTCCGCGTGGCGATGAAGGTCGATTCCCGCACCATTCTGGATACCAATGGCGCGGAAATGCTCTTAGGCCAGGGGGACATGCTCTTCCAGCATCCGGAAGAACCCGCCCCGATTCGTGTGCAGGGCGCACTGTTGACGTCATCGGAAATCTCGCGGTTGATCACGCACATTTGCAAGCAGCGCCCGCCGCGCTTCAAGCTTACGCTTCCGATTGAGCCGGATGACGAAAATGAAGGCGGCACCCTGGCGCTGGATGGCGCGGACCGCGATCCGTTTTTCATGGAAGCGGCCAAGATTGTGGTGCGCACGGGACAGGGCAGCGTTTCGATTTTGCAACGCCGGTTGAAGGTCGGCTACAGCCGCGCGGCGCGGCTGATCGATCAACTGGAACGCGCCGGTGTGGTGGGACCGTTTGACGGGTCCAAAGCACGGGCGGTACTCGTAGATGAACATTACTTTGACACGCCACATGAAGCATAATGTGCTGATCCTTGGCCTCCTGCTGCTCGGGCTTCGGGCTACGGCGGCAACGGATCCTCAGCCGCTGTATGCGTCGTTGGAACGGCGTTTGCAAGCTTTGAAGTCGTTGGAAATCCAATATCAGGCGGAAGGTTCCGCCGGCGGGAATGTGGTGCAGGGACGCATGATCTGGATCAAGCCGGATCGCTACTATCACGACACTCCCGAGTGGACTGTCTGTCAGAACGGCGCGGAGCAGTGGCGGTATTTGAAGGATCAGGAGACGCTGATTCTCGAAGCGGCCGCGGCGCAGAGCGAGTTTTCGCCGCAGAACGTGTTGTTTGATCTCAAAAAGAATTTTCACGCGGTGTCTCTCGATGAATCCGGAGAGGGCCGGCGCGTTTTGAAACTCGAATCGGAGAAGCCCGACGTGGCGGGCGGAGTGTCGATTGAGTTTCCGGCGCGCGCGAATGTTCCCGATGCGATGGCCTTTTCGCAGCCGGACGGCTCGGTCGTCCGCTACAATGTCACGCAGTGGGAAGAGAATGTAAAGCCCGATCCGGCGCTGTTCACGCCTCCCGGCGTGCCGCCGGAGAATATCATAGATTTCCGCGGCGCGGGGAAAGGCAAGTAGGGATCTGTTCATGCGCGGGAGCCGCCTATATGTCAGCTTTGGACTGAGTCTTGTATTCCTTTACCTGACGCTCTTTGTCCCCCAAATCGGTTCGTTGGCTCGCGGTGAGATTGGGCTTGGAACCGCGCTGTTCGGCCATATGCGTTTCGACCTGTCGCAGCTTGGCGATGTGATTGCGACGGCCAACTGGGCGCCGATTCTCGGTGCCGGTGCGCTGCTGGTGGTCTCGCTGTTCGTGCGCGCGTGGCGCTGGAAGGTGATGCTGAACCCGCTGGTGCCGATGCCTTACGGTGACGTGTTCTCGGCAATGTGCATCGGGTATATGGCCAATGACCTGCTGCCGTTCCGCATGGGCGAATTGTATCGCGCACAGGTCGTACATCAGATTTCCGGGCTCTCACGCAGCGCCGCGTTCGGCAGTATTGTGCTGGAGCGTGTGCTGGATCTGCTGTTCATGGTTCCCTTTATGGGGCTGGCGATTCTGCTCTTTCCCGTTTCCCCCGCGCTACGGCAGGGAGCCATGGTGATGGGGCTGTTGACCCTTGTGGGCGCGGGATTCCTGGTCTGGATTGTCGTGGACCGCGAACGCGCGCTGGGGCTGGCGCAGAAGATGCTGGCGATTTTCCCGAAGAAGATCGCGCATGGGATCTTTAAGCTGCTCGAGAAATTCACTTCGGGGCTGTCGATTCTCAGAAAGTCGGAGCATCTGCTCGGACTGTGCGTGAGTTCGTTGGTGCTGTGGGCGATGTATGCGATGATGGTGTGGATGGTGCTGGCCGGGTTGGGATTTCTCTCGCAGGGATTTGAATCGATCGATGCGAATCCGCTGGGGGCCGTGCTGGCGATCCTGATGATCAATACCGTCGGGTTTGTGGTTCCCAGTGCGCCGGGCGCGGTGGGAACATATCACGGAGTGATGACGCTGGGTTTGACCGCGATGGGCGTGCCCGGTGACCGCGCGGCAGGATTCGCTATTCTGCTGCACGCGCTGAATTTCATTCCGCTTACGGGGCTGGGTCTGTTCTTCTTCTGGAAAATGGGGTTGACGTTCCGCGAGGCGCGCCGTTTGACCTCCGAGCCGGATGACACGCAAAATGGCGGTGGCGGAGCCAAATCCGGCGCTGCGGAAGATCATATGGATGGCGCGAAACGCGCGATAAGCTAAACGTCGAGGCGAACTTTGGAAAACAAAGAGACATCGTATCAGCTATCGGAATTCCTCCGGATATTGTTTCGTGGCCGGTGGGTGATCGTCGTGGCGTTCCTCGCGGTAGTCGGTGCGGTAACCTTTCTGACGTATCGCATGAAACCGGAATACGTGGCGACGGCCAGCGTCCTGATCGAGAATCAGGATCACATGGAATCGGCGCTGCTGAATACGAGGCCTGCGGATGTCCCCAAGTCGCGAAACCTGAACGCCATCGAACTGCTGCAGAGCCGCAAGATGGCGGAAGATGTCCTTCGATCCCTTGCCGATTCGCCGTACAAGGACGAGCTGGAGATCATGGCGGAGACGGACGGGACCGGCAAGCCGATCACGTTCGACGACCGCGTCTTTGCATTCCAGAAGCATACCTCGATTTCCCTGCTGAAGGACACGGACGTTCTTAAGGTGAGCGTCAGCGCCCATTCGCCGTTTGAAACCGCCTTTTTGACCAACGCGCTGGCCGAGCAGTATTACCGTTACTGCCTGAAGACGTCGCGCGGCGAGATTTCCGATATCCGTCAGTTCCTCGATCAGCAGTTGGATGTGGTCAAGCACCAGCTATCGCAGTCGGAGGAAGTGGAGCGCAATTACAAAGAGAGCCAAGGAGTGACGGCGCTGGACGAAGAGACGTCGCAGAAGGTCCGGCAGTCGGCGGATTTCCACGCGCTGTACAATACGACGCAGACCGATTTGAATGCGCAGATCCGCCGTCAGGAATACTTGCGTAAGCAGCTTGCCGAGACCAAGGGCACCATGGTCGAGGACGTGACCAATGCCACCAGCCCGATGATCGACGCCATGCAGCGCGAAATCGCCGACAAGCAGACGCGGATTGCGACCCTGATGGCCAATCCCGGCCCGGGCACGGATGTGACGGTGTCGGCCCTGGATAAAGAAGTGGAGATGATCAAGGGCAAGCTGGTGGAAGAAGTGCGCAAGGTAGCCGTCGGCGGAGCGTCCACCGTGGACCCGCTGAAGACCTCACAGCAGCTTTTCGATCAACTTCTGTCAACTGAAGTGGAAGTGAAGGCCCTGACCGCCAAGGCCGAGGCGTTGCGGGAAGTGATGCAGAACGCGGACGGAGAACTGGAACGCCTGCCGCAGCAGACGCTGGTTCTGGCGCGACTCACTCGCGACCGCGAACTGAACGAGAAGCTATACCTCATGCTGAATGACAAGTATGAGGAGACGCGGATCACCGAAGCGGCCAAGTCCGCCGGCGTGCAGATTGTCGACAGCGCCAAGCCGCCGACCGTGCCCGTGCGGCCCAAGAAGAAGCTGAATATCCTGCTGGGTATTCTCTTCGGATTGTCCATCGGCGTGGGCATTGCCTTCCTGCTGGAGATTCTCGATGATACCGTGAAGACGGGCGACGATATCGAGCGGCTGAGTCTGACGCTGCTCGGCACGATTCCGCTAGTACACACCGAACAGATTATCCGGCGATTGCGAAAACAGGGGAAGCAGTTCACCGATGCGGACCTGCACCGCGTGGAAGCGAAGATGATCACCCGCTTCTCGCCCAAGTCCCCTGTAAGCGAAGCCTACCGCAGCCTGCGGACGAATATCCAGTTTGCGGATATCGACAAGCCGAAGCGCGTCATTCTGATGACGTCGACAACGTCCAAGGAAGGCAAGTCGACAACGGCGGTGAACCTTTCGGTGACACTGGCGCAGACGGGATCGCGCGTACTGCTGGTCGACAGCGACCTGCGGCGACCGAATATCCACAACTTCTTTGCGTTCGATAAGACCTACGGCCTGACCAATGTGCTGATCGGCTCGCTGTCGCTGGACGATGTGATCAAGACGACCGAAGTCGAGAACCTCGACGTGATTACGGCGGGAGATATTCCGCCCAATCCCGCGGAGTTGGTGGCATCGGAGAAGATGAAGAAGTTCATCGATGACGTGCGCGCCAAGTACGACTACGTGATTCTGGACAGCCCGCCGACGATTGCCGTGACCGACGCCGCCGTACTGGCGACGCGGGTAGACGGGACGCTGATGGTGGTCAGTTCGGGGACCGTGAACCGCAAGGAAGTCATGCGGGCCGTCTCGCTGATCAAGAATGTGCGCTCGAGCATTATGGGAGTGGTGCTGAACGGCCTCGACGTGAAGAAGATTTACGGGTCGTACTATTACTACTTCCATTACTACCAGTACTATTACTACTACGGTTCCGAGTCGAAGAAGCACAAGAAGAAAGTGCGCGTCAGCACGACGGATTTTCAGGAAGCGACCTGAGAAAAAATCTGAAACGCTGAAAGGCTGAAAATCTGAAATTCGGATTTCCGGACGTCCCCTCATCGTTTCTCGTTCATCGTTTGTTTCACGTTGGATATCTGAACCCTGTCTGTGTTACCCTCCCCAAGCAGACAGGGTTCAGAGTCCCGTGTCATCCTTCTTCCATTCCGACGTCCTCTTTTGTCCTCCTATCCCGACACTGTTGATCTGCCCGGCGGCGGCTTTGCCATGGCGGCTCCGGCCAAGATCAATCTTAGCCTGCGTATTCTCCGCAAGCGCCCCGACGGATTTCACGAAATCGAAACGGTTTTTCAGGAAATTGACCTGACCGACCGCCTCGAGTTTCATGATGCCTCCGATTGGTCTCTCGAAATTCGCGGGGCGGAATTGGATTCCGGGCCGGAAAACCTCGTAAGGCGAGCGGCAGCGCTGCTGGCGGCCACGGCGGGAGTTCCCTGCACTGGGCGGGTGGTGTTGACCAAACGGATTCCGATTGGCGGGGGGCTGGGGGGCGGATCCTCCGATGCAGCGGTCGCCCTGATGGGCCTGAATCGGCTATGGAAACTTGATTGGCCTGTCGAGCGTCTCCATACTTTGGCCGCTCAGATTGGTTCGGACTGTGCTTTTTTCCTGCATGGCGGATTGGCCGTAGGACGGGGCAGGGGGGAAGTGCTTGAGCTTCTGGAAGGGGCTCTGGACCAAGACATCGTCTTAGTCGTCTCGCCGTTTGGGGTGAGCACAGCCTGGGCCTACAGCGAGGTACAGGTCCCCTTGACAGATGATGAGAAAAGTGTTATTTTACAGTTTTATCTCAAAGCTTATCCCGACCCGTTACCCGCCCGGAAATCCTTCCGTAACGATCTGGAAAACATAGTCTTATCCAGATTCGGCGAACTCTCCCGGATCCGGCAGAGGTTGCTTGACCTCGGCGCTGACGTCTCTCTGCTCTCGGGGAGTGGGTCAACAATTCTCGGAATATTCCAGGAGCGGGCTCGTGCCCTGCATGCCGCGCAGCAGTTCGAGTCGCCGCTCCAAGTTGTCATATGTAGGGCAGTTAAACGGCCTCGCGTACCTTAAACCCTCGGTTCAGGGCACGCGCGAGTGCTCACATTTTACGGGAGAGCACGAGGAGGAGTCAGTATGAACATCACAGAGGTGAACATCAACCTCCGGGATGAGGACAAGCTCAAAGCCTTCGTCAATGTCACCTTCGACGATGTATTCGTCGTGCGGGGCTTGAAGGTGATCGCCGGCAAATCCGGCTTGTTTGTGTGCATGCCCAGCCGCAAATTGGAAGACGGCACGTATAAGGACATCGCTCATCCGATCAGCAATGAGTTTCGCCAGAAGCTCGAAGGGCAAATTCTGGATGAGTATCGACGCCTTGTGGAAGCGGATGCCGAACTTCCCAATGCTCCCGGGCACGGGGTCACCGCCGACGACTAAGGCGGAAATGGTTAGGTTGTGATTGGGTTGTTGGGGCGTAGCCAAGTTGGTAAGGCACCAGGTTTTGGTCCTGGCATCCGGAGGTTCGAGTCCTTCCGCCCCAGCCGGATCGGTGCACCGCCATTGGACGATGCTACCTTTCCTTGTGTTGTAAGTTTCCTCGAAGGCCGTGGAATCAAGCCGGCCGGAGATTGTAAAGAATGACTGCTCAGTCTACGGCGTTGTCCCGCCTGCGTGTGTTTACCGGGACGGCGCATCGTGCCCTTGGTGAGGCAATTGCCCCGCACCTCGGCTTGCCTTTGGGGCAAATAGCGATTACGCGTTTTTCGGATGGCGAGATCGGCGTGCAGTTCATGGAGAATATCCGTGGACTGGATGTGTTCCTGGTGCAGCCCACCAATCCCCCCGCCGACAATCTGATGGAACTGCTGATCATGATCGATGCGGCCAAGCGGGCTTCCGCGCGGCGTATCACGGCTGTGATTCCCTATTACGGTTATGCTCGCCAGGATCGTAAGGATGCTCCCCGGGTGGCGATCACGTCCCGCCTGATTGCGGATATGATTGAAGCTGCCGGCGCGCAGCGGATCCTGACGATGGATCTCCACGCCGCACAGATTCAGGGTTTCTTCAATATCCCCTTCGATCACCTGTTCGCGTCCCGGCTGTTTGTCGATCTGCTGACCGCGCGTCCCATCGAGAATCTCACGGTGGTGGCGCCGGATGTCGGCTCGACGCGACTGGCCCGCTTCTATGCCAACTTCCTGAATACGGATTTTGCCGTGGTGGACAAGCATCGCTCCGGCCCGAACAAGGCTACGGCGATGAATCTTGTCGGCGACGTGCGCGGGAAGAACTGCCTGATCGTGGATGACATCGTCGACACCGGCGGCACCTTTGCCGCGACGGTGGCGATGCTGAAGGACCGCGGTGGCCTGGACATCTACGCGGCGATTACCCACCCGGTGCTTTCCGGCAAGGCCGTGGAGCGGATTGAGTCCAGCGAGATCAAACGCCTGTGGATCTGTGATACGCTGCCGACGCCGAAGGAGCATCTTTTCCAGAAGATCCGCCGGCTTTCGACGGCCAAACTGTTTGCGGAGGCGATTCGCCGCATTCATATTGAGGAATCGATCAGTGACCTGTTCCTCGATCAACCCGCCGTTCCGCGTGTACCATTGCTGGATGTCCCCAGCGATGCCGAGACCAAGGCCCGCGCTCTGTGAGCGCAACCCAATCGTTTGCAATAGAAAAAATAGAAAGATAGTTCCGACTCATGGCTGAGACACGTGTTTCCGCGCAGCCGCGCGACCCCAACAAAGGAACCGGCAAGGCGCTCCGCCGGTCGGGCTTCGTTCCCGCCGTCTATTACAATCGTGACGGTGTGGTGCGCTGCCTCCAGTTTGAGCGCAATACCCTGAACAACCTTCTGCGCAAGGAAATTGGTCTGCTGAAGGTGGAAGTCGACGGCGAATCCCTCGACTGTATTATTCGCGAAGTTCAGCGCCATCCTGTGCGCCGGGACATCGTGCATCTGGACCTGATGGGCATCGTCAAGGGCCAGAAGATCACCGCGCGCGTTCCGGTCCATATCGTCGGCATCGCCGCCGGTATCAAGGATGGCGGCACGCTCGAGTTGGTATTCCGCGATCTGCAGATTGAGTGCGAGCCGGCGAATCTGCCGACTCACCTTGATATCGACGTGACGGCCCTTCATATGAATGAAGGCTTCCGCGTCAGCGATCTGCATTATGAAGGCATCAGTGTCATCGGTGATCCGAGCGCGACCGTCGTGCACGTGATTCCGCCGCGGACTGAAGTCGAAGGTGCAGCCGCGGCGACGCCGGGTGCAGCCGAGCCGGAAGTTATCCGCGAGAAGAAGGTCGAAGGCGCCGAAGAGTCCAAGACGGAAAAGAAGAAGTAACGGTCTCAGAGCCTGCTCTGATGGTCGCCATAACCTTTGGAAACTGCCCATGCCGCTGATTGTCGGATTGGGCAACCCCGGCAAGGAATACGAGGGTACCCCGCACAATGTCGGTTTCGACGTGCTGGTTCGCCTTGCTGAACGCTCCGGAGTGGCGTTTCGCCGTTCGCGGAGCGGTGACGCTGAAGAGGCCGTTGTGCCCGCGTCACCGAAGGTCGTGCTGCTTCGCCCGCTGTCTTTTATGAACCTTTCCGGCAGGCCGGTCAGTGCCGCGCTTCGCTGGCACGGGTTTCAGATCAGCGAACTGCTGGTGGTCTGCGATGATGTGAATCTGCCTTTGGGCCACATCCGGATCCGCGAGAAAGGTGGAGCCGGAGGCCAGAAGGGGCTTCTATCGGTGATTCAGCATCTGGGCACGGATGAGGTCAGCCGCCTGCGCATCGGCGTGGGGGGCGGGCACCCGGGAGCCAATGTTGCTCACCATGTATTATCCAAGTTTTCCCGCGCAGAGCGGGAGATTATCGAGTCGGCGCTGGATCTGTCGGCGGATGCCGTGGAATGTTACCTGAAAGAGGGACTCGGCACCGCGATGAATCTTTACAACACCAAGCGTCCGGCACAGAAAGATGTTAACCCTTCCGGAGGGAAAAGCTCTCCGGACGAAACGAGTCCACAGGGAGAAGTTTAGCGAATGCGTACATACGAACTCGTGCTGGTGTATGATCCGGCATTGGAAGTGGAGCAGGTCGAGACCGATCTGCGAAAACTGAATGATACTATTTCGGCGAACGGCGTCATGCGTCGTTGGGAGCGTTGGGGCAAGCGCCGTCTGGCCTTCGAAATCAAGGGCCGCCAGTACGGTTACTATGTATTGGCCGTGTATGACTCCGAGCCGAAGTTTATGGCGGAACTGGAACGTTCCGTGCGTCTCAATCCGACTGTTATCCGGCATCTGATTACCGTGGTTGAACCCAAGCGAGTTCCGGAAGTTGATCTGGAATCCGTGCGTACGCTGGGTGCTGCCCCCGAGCCCGTGACCGCTCCCGCCGAAGCTGCACCGCAGCCCGAAGCCGCCGTTAACGTCATCCCCAGTGATAGTGAAGTGCCTGCTCTGGGCTCCGATACGATTGAAGGGCCGGAGACCTTGGCTTGATCCTCGCAATATGTACGCGGCTAAACCACGGGGTTATCCGCGAGGTATGATGACCGGATAAGCAATGGGGAGTACATTATGGCTGATTTGCGAATGCCGGATATTAACAGCGTAATCATCGTCGGGAATCTGATCAAGGATCCGACCTTCCGGAGCACGACGACGGGAGTTCCGGTTGCGAATTTCACCATCGCTTCCAACCGCAAGTTTAAAGACAATAGCGGTTCGATCAAAGAGGATGTCTGTTTTATCGGTGTAGTCGCCTGGTACAAGCTGGCGGAATCCTGTTACGAGAACCTGCGGAAGGGCAGCGCCGTCCTGGTGGAAGGCGAGTTGCAGAGCAGGAGCTGGAAGACGGAAGACGGATTCAACCGCAGTACGGTGGAAATCAAGGCCAGGCGAATTCAGTTTCTTAATCATCGCGATGCGCATCACGATGAGGCGGGGGTTTACGACCACGAGCACGAAGCGGTGCCGGAAGGTGTCGATTCGCAAGATATTGCTCCCGAATCCGAACCGCACGACCAGCCAAAGACGGAAAACGATTTCGATTTCGGTTATCGCGGAATCAAGCTCTAAGAGTTCACAGACAGTCTGAGGGGATGTGGCCGTATTGGCCGTCCGCTCACTATCCAATGTCGCATTTCTATAATCTCATTTGGTGATACATGCAGGTCATTCTTCGCAAGGAATTTGAAACTCTCGGCAAGCCGGGGGAAATCGTCACGGTCAAGCCGGGGTACGCGCGCAACTATTTGATTCCGCGCGGAATCGCGTATCAGGCCAACAAGTCCAACATGGCCCGTCTGAACGACGAGCGCAAGGTAACGGACCGCCGCGATATCAAGGAACGCCGCATCGCCGGCGATCTGGGCGCCAAACTGACCGGACTGCGCGTCATTGCTCAGGTTCAGGTGGGTGAGGAAGACCGGATGTTCGGATCCGTCACGGCTTCGGACATTGCGGACTTGATTAAGGAGCGCGGGGTTGACGTCGACCGCCGCAAGATCCAGCTCGATGAGCCGATCCGCCATCTTGGCGAGTTCGAAGTGCCCATCAAGCTGCACCGCGACGTCGTGGTCAACGTCACCGTGGACGTGATCAAGACGAACTGACGAGACCGTTAGTTTTCGATACAGAAAAGGCGCACCTTTCGCGGTGCGCCTTTTCTTCGTTCCTTATGAGCGACTCAATTTTGAGTCTTTACCTGTGGCCCTTCAAAAAATGCGGTGTGTTTGCGGAGGTGGCGAAGCACAAAGAACGTGACTACAGACAGGGCGAAGAGCGCCAGCCAGACCAGATCTACCCCCAGACGGCCTTCAGTAAACCAGTACTTGAGGAAGTCCATAAACAGGATTACCGATACCAGCGCCGTGAACCCGTAGAATTCTCCCTTGATAGCGGCGCGCAGGGAGAAGGGATAGCCGGGAGAGCGCCACTGAGAAAAGCGAGGGAGAAGGGCAGGGGTCTGGTCGGCCCAGGCGCGATAGGTGTCTCCGAACTTGCCGGACAGAAAAAGTTCTTCGGCGGCCATAATGCGTTCATAGAACAGCAGGTAGAAAAGCATTCCAGCCAACGCAAACATGAAGGACTTGGTGAAGAGCATGACGCCCAATACCATCAGTATGTTGCCGAGGTAGAGCGGATGGCGGACCACCGAGTAGATGCCCGAGGTGTTCAGATGATCGGCAATCTGCCGCTGGGTGTTGCGGCCGGAAGAGCCGGGCTGGGCATATCCGAGGGCGATGCCGCGAATCACCAGTCCACTGAGAGAAATCAGAAAGCAACCGATGCCGTAGAAGAGTTCGATCCCTTCCGAGTCGCCGAGGTAGTGGTTGTGCTCGGCCAGCGCCAGCACCCCAAAGGGCAGCAGCACAAGGGGAATCCAAGTCCGCCAGCGAAACAGCCAGTTCCCCTGTTCTTCCAATTCATGAATGAGCATAGACTACTTTTCCAACCGTCCGCGAATCATGTCTACCACCTTGTCGGTGGAAACGCGAACCTGCTCCAGCGTGTCCCGGTCGCGCAGTGTGACGGTGTGATCTTCGAGTGTCTGGTAGTCGACGGTGATGCCCCAGGGCGTGCCGATCTCATCCATGCGGCGGTAGCGGCGGCCAATGGAACCCTGGTGGTCGGTAAACACCGGACAGACCTTACGCAGATCCGAAGCGATCTTGTCGGCGACATCGGGCAGGCCGTCCTTCTTGACCAGAGAGAAGATCCCGACCTTGATCGGCGCGATCTTCGGAGAGAGATGCAGTACGACGCGCGGCTCACCTTCCTGCGTGTCTTCATCGTAGGCATCCACCATGCAGGTGAGCAGCGTGCGGTTCAGACCGGCGGACGTCTCGACGATGTACGGGATGAAACGCTCTTTGGCTTCTTCGTCAAAGTAGGAAAGATCCTTGCCGGAGAATTCGGCGTGGCGCTTGAGGTCGAAGTCCGTGCGGTCGTGGATGCCTTCCAGTTCCTGCCAGCCGAAGGGGAATTCATATTCGATATCAAACGCATCGGCGGCGTAGTGCGCCAGCTCCTGCGGCGTGTGCTGGTGAAGGCGGAGCTTCTCGGGACGAATACCCAGCTTCAGGTAGTACTGGAAGCGGGCGTCACGCCATTTTTCGAGCCACTGCTTGTCTTCACCGGGACGCACAAAGAACTGCATTTCCATCTGCTCGAATTCACGGGTGCGGAAGATGAAGTTTCCCGGCGTGATCTCGTTGCGGAAGGCTTTGCCGATCTGCGCGATGCCGAAGGGAATCTTCACGCGGGCCGTGTTCACCACATTCTGATAGTTGACATAGATGCCCTGCGCAGTCTCGGGGCGAAGATAGACGGCGGCGGCGGCTTCTTCGACGGGGCCGAGGAAGGTCTTAAGCATCAAATTAAAGAGCCGGGGCTCGGTAAGCATTCCCGTGGTGCCGCAATTGGGGCACATGGCCTCGCTCCAGTGGATGAGCTTGAGGTTTTCCATGTGGCTTTCGCCGCCCTCGGGAATGTCCGCGCCGCCCAGAGCTTCGATCTTCTTCTTCTGCCGCCAGGTCTTCACCAGATCCTGCGCCTTGAAGCGGGCTTTGCACTGCTTGCAGTCCACCAGCGGATCCACGAAACCGGCGACGTGGCCTGAAGCTTCCCACACGCGCGGGTGCATCAGAATGGCCGCGTCGATACCCACGATGTTCTCATGGAGTTGGGTCATCTCGCGCCACCAGAAGGCGGCGATATTGTTCTTGAGTTCGACTCCGAGCGGGCCGTAATCCCACGTGGAAGAAAGGCCGCCATAAATTTCGGATGACTGAAACACGAAGCCGCGCCGCTTGCAGAGGCTGACGACTTTGTCCATCACAGTTTGCTTCGCCATAAGGTTCTCGTGATTATCGGTAGGGTGGGGACATGGCCTGCCATGCCCGTGGGAGATTTCAGGATTGTTCCGGCTCGCCCCAGTTCAGGGCCTCGAGGGAGCGGATTTTGCCGCGTACGGGCAGATGAGTTTCGAGATAGCGCGACAGAAAATAGGTCAGCTCTTTGCGCACACGCGGCCCAAAGGCGATCTGTCCTGCGGCCTGCACGCTGAATTGTGACAACGCCGACAGAACGGCAAAGGTCTCACCGGACATCTCGCCGTCGGACGGCGGATTGTTGCGCGGGTCGGACACAAAAAAGGATCCGCTGGACCAGCGATACCGTATGTAGGACGGAAAGGGTGGAGTCAGCGGGCGGCCCGTCAGCGCATCCAGTTCTGTTTGCAGACCAAAGCCAAGAGTCTGGAAGAGACTGGTCTCGAAAGCCCACAAGAGGGGAAGTGCAGACTCGGGACGCTGATCCAGCGCATGCAGCGTGGCAGATGCGGCGTCATAGAGATCCGGATGCGGATCCTCGTCGGTCAGACAGCGCGCTAATAATTCCACTACGGCGCTGGCAATGGTCAGGCGCTCGAAATCCTCACGCACCACAGAGTGCGGCGAGATGGTTGCCCACTCTTTGAGGAGCTGCAAGTCCCGTCCGGATTTCCGGTAGAAAACGAACTGCGCTTCGGTAAACAGCTCCAATCCGGCAGAACCGCCCAACTTGCCCTTGGCTCGCGCACCCTTGGCCATCAGACCGAGCTTACCCATCTCGCGTGTAAAGGCGGTCAGGATGAGGGAAGTCTCTCCGTGCCGCACGCGGTGCAGCACAATGCCGGTGGCTTGTTGAAGGACGGACATGGAGGTAACTGCTCACGAGTGCGCCGGCCTGGAAAAGCCGGCGTGACATCGAATAGTAACTGAAAACACTCTCAGGCGTTCTTGCGCGAATGGGCGCGAAAAACGACATCGGCAAGGTAGACCCACTCGGCGGGCGTCAGGGTCTCAGGACGGCGTTTGAAATCAATCTCCGCTTCCTGCCAGAAAGGATGCACGCCTGCCAAGCCCGATAAGGAAGTTTTGAGCATCTTGCGCCGCTGATGGAATGTGTAGCGGACGATGCGCTCCAGCGTCTGGTAGTCTTCGGGATAAGCTTCGGGGATGCGCTGGAAATCCAGCCTTACGACGCCGCCATCGACCTTAGGCTCGGGACGGAACGCTCCGGCGGGAACGGTGAACATCGCGTGGCAGTATGCTTCAAGCTGGGCGAATACGGATAGTTTGCCCCACGCTTTCGAATCGGGTTTGGCCGTTACGCGGTCCGCTACTTCTTTCTGCATCATAAGCACGGCGGTTTCGACCCAAGGCAGAGCAGAATCCTGCCGTGCTTTGCGCGCATGGATGAACAGCTTGTAGAGCACTTCCGACACAAGATGATACGGCAGGTTGCCGGCCACTTTCACCGAACCTTGCGGGAGGATATGCTCCAGATCGGTCTCGACGAAGTCTTCATGCCAGAGGGTGAAATTCGGATAAGATCCAAATTTTTGCACGAGCGGATCGAGGAGGCGCTGATCTATCTCAACGGCAATAACACGCGCGCCGCTTTGCAAAAGTTCCTCTGTGAGGATGCCGCGGCCGGGTCCGATTTCCAGCACCGTATTGTCCGCCTTCAGGCCAAGCGCGCTGACGAGGCGGCGCGAATAACTCGAGTCCGCCAGAAAGCACTGGCCGAGGCTCTTCTTAGCGGGCGGCTCTTCGCTGTGGTTGTGTTCTTTGTGAGGGTGGCGGTGTTTGTGGTTCAAACGCCCAGCCGTGCGAGGATTTCGGGAATGTCCTGAAAGGTCTTGGCGATATGAGCGCCGCCGTCCTGCAACGCTTTGATTTTCGAGGCCGCCGTTCCCATTTCACCTTCCACGATAGCGCCGGCATGTCCCATCCGCTTTCCGGGAGGGGCAAACACGCCGCCGATGATGGCAATGACCGGCTTGCTCATTTTGCCGATGGTGCCTGCGGCGATTTCTTCATACACGCCGCCGATTTCTCCGGCGAGGCAAACGGCCTTGGTTTCGGGATCTTTGTCGAAGAGTTCCAGCACGTCGTTGAAGGTGCTGCCCAGAACCGGATCACCACCCAGACCGACGCAGGTCGTTTCACCGTAACCGGTGCGGGAGAGAGTATCCGCCAGATAATAGGTGATGGAACCGGAGCGTGACACCGTGCCGACACGTCCGCGTTTGAAGGCGAGGGGCGGGATGATACCGATGTTGGCGCGTCCGGGCGAGATAATGCCCGCGGTGTTGCCGCCGAGGATCAACGCGCCGTGCTTCTTCGCTTCGCGCCGCACCATCATCATATCCGCGATGGGAATATGTTCAGGAACAACGACGACGGTGCGGATGCCCGCATGAATGGCTTCGATCACCGCGTCCTTTACGGCGGCAGCGGGGAGGAAGATCACCGACGTATCCGCCTGATGCGCCTTGACGCATTCCTTAACGGTGTCATAGACCGGAATCTCATGCACCGAAGAGCCGCCCTTTCCGGGGGAGGTTCCGGCCACGATGTTGGTTCCGTAAGATTTCATCTCGCCTGCGTGAAACTGGCCGGCTCCTCCTGTGATGCCCTGCACAATTACGCGGCTGTTTTCGTCAATCAAAATAGCCATAGTTCATCAAAGGGTTGAACAGGCGCCATGCGCCTGTGGGTCTTAAAAGAGATAATCTAACTGGACGCGGAACGAGAAGGATTTCACGGTCGCGTTATCACCCGAGTAGTTGCGTCCTGGAGTCTGAGTCGGATAAGCGTTGTTGTTGCGTGACTGGATCCACGTCCCGGGAAGACTGCTGTCACGAGTCAATTTGAAACGGACCGAAAGATTGTCTGAAAGGCGGTCGGATACCGAAAACCACCAGCGGGCGCTTTTTCCCTGAAGCACCGCAAAATCGCTGTCCTCGAAATTCCAGAAGAAGCCGTCATACATTTCCCAGGCGGCACGTACGCGCAACCGCTGCGAGAAGTAGTGGGTAAGCTGAACACCGATGGCTTCCGTGGGCGATGCGCCGTTGGCATCGATCGGGGAGACACCGGTCGGATTGGCTTCGCCCGTCAGTCGCGGGCGGGGAGTGAAACTGGTGTAACCGTTGGCAAAGAGCAGATTCAGTCCGTCGAAACGGGAAAGTCGGAAATCCAGATTGATGCGGTTCTCGTACGTGGTGAATCCGGTTTCCTTGGCCGGATCGAAGTGCCAGCGGCCTTGCAGTTTCTGGCGAATGCGCACCACTACCGGCCATACGGGACGGTAGGTGATATTGCCTACCCAGCGGTAGTAGTCCGCCTGATCGGCGACGCGCGTCCAATTGTCCACCTGAGCGTCGAAGGTGATAGGCCGGGAGACTTGGAAGCGGCTCTCGAGATACACGCCGCGCTCGGCCTGCGGAACCGCCGAATTGCGCTGGATCTGCGCGAACACCGGATTGGACAGGTAAAACTCGTCTTCGTACGTCGTCCCCTTCCAGCGCGCATAATTCGAGAAGCCGCGGCAGTAGGGATTGTCGTAGCCGATGCTGTAGTCGCGATACACCGCCAGCAGCGACAGGGAATTCCACTGGGCATAGGCCGATGCCACGAGAGCGTGGGGATCGTCGCCGAGACGGAGGAAGTGGCCCTGGTCCTGAAACTCGCCGTATTCGAACTGGAAGGTGTAGTTATTGACCACAGACAGCATGTTAAGGCCGTAGATCTGGCGCACCGAACGGGCGGCAGACCACAGGGCGGACGTCGACGAATTGTAATAGCCCTGCGTGATTTCCGGGTTTACCGCATTGGCGCCAACCTTGTACACGGATGGCGCGGCAATCAGCGGATAGATGTCCACCAGAGTATCCGGAGGCGTCGTGGCCGCGGCGCCGGTGGTGTCGGACAACAGCGAATTGTGCAGCGTGCGGGTATAAGCAGAATCCTTGTAGCTCTGGCCGAAGTCCGGTTTCAGCGGGCGGTCATAAAGAAACTCCGTGCCGACAAAACCAATCGAAACGCCCGTCCACGGGCGACAGGCCAGTTCGCCGCCGAAACCGACTTCGGTGACGTTGTTGAGCATGGACTGATTGCCTTCGAAAGAGGGAACCCACACCGTGTCCTTGTTGCCGATAACCTGTGCGGTCGGATACATGTCTACGTCGTCGCGGGGCACAAGAGTCACGAGGCGGTTCAGTGAACCGTCGGGGTTCAGAATGGCGTCCTTCTTCTGCTTGGAAAAGAAGCCTGTGCCCTTGAAGGGGCCGAAGTAAGTTTCCGCCGCGGCGCCGCGCAGCGTGAATTCCTGAGCGCGGGACAGGTCGGGAGCAATGCCGGTGATGCGCTTGTCGAAGCCGAAACCGGAATAACGCGGGCTGAAATAGTCGCCGCTTTCCATGACCACGCCCTGGCCGAGAGATGTCTGGTAGTTTCCGATGTAAGCGCGGTCGAGCAGCACGGGACCGAGTTTCTGCTTTTCAATTCCGGCAAACCACTTCATCTCGGGAATCTTGATATCGCTGCCGCTGTTGGCGTAGTAGGTCGGTTCGCCGAGGTTGCGGTGCCAGAGCAGACCGCCCTTGTAGCGGCGTTCATAGGTGAAACGCAGCTTGTGGCTGACGTCCGGGCGCGGGTCAACCAACCGATCGGGATTGATCGCCAGCTCTTCATCGGCAAAAAACGGCGTGTTATAGCTGCGGAAAGTGTAATTGCCGTGCAGCTTGCCATGAGTTGTGACTTGGTCATAGCCCAGATAGTTCCGCGAATTGCGGTAGCCCCAGTCGGACAGGCCGGGCACGGCGCGCAGGTCCCGTGAACCGCGAATGCCGCCTTGACGCTGCACCGCCATGTAGATGGCCACGGCGTCGGCGGGCGACACGTTCTGCAGATCCATCAACTCATCGAGGCTGGCCTCGTTGACGTTCAGCGGTTCCATCAGGCGGTCGATCCACTCATCCACCAGACCGACATTGGTGCCTTCTTCCGTGCCGAGATTTTCGATGCGGTAATAGGCGTCTTCGATGCGCTGGATGCGTTCTTCGGCAGGGCGGGGCGGAGTGACGCGCACCAGCGCTTCAATGGCCGCCATGGTCGTCGCGTCAATTTCCGGAAGTTCGCGCAGTTCATAGATGTTGTGGAACGGGCCCTCAAACTGCAGCCGCTGCCAGATGGCGTCGGCCTGCTCCTGCGTTACAGGGAGCGCATGAATCTGCTCTGCTGTCATCGAATTCAGGTCCGGCTTTTCCGCAGCGGATGCGGACAGCGCCAGCCCGAACGCGAGCAGCAGAATCGCACACAACCGGATCACTTGGCTTGCCATATGTCCGCCAGTGATTTGTCGAGGTTAAAGCCGACACCGATAAGATGCGAAGGATTCAGGACAGAGTGATAGATGAACGCATAGTCAATCACCAGTTCCCGCCAGTGCAAACCAAATCCGGCGGTGAAACTGTTGGGATTGGACATGACGCCGAAACGGATGTCGAGGGGCTTGACCACAGTGGCGTTGATACCGCCCTTAAACTGGGTCTCACCGCTGATCACGCGCTCGATGTCGAGGGTGGTGCGGACGCCGTAGTAGGGCTGATAGCAGAGACCACCGGAGATCATGCGCGGCAGATCGCGTTTAAGATTTGCGCCAAGCTGCGGCTGATTGATATTCTTAAAGGAGCCACCCAGCGTGAAGCGGTCCCAAAGCTGTGCCGTGGCGCCGACATCCAGACCGAATGTGGTTGAACTGCCGAGATTCTGGGAGACGCCCTGATCATTGGCGACCGATTCGCCAAGGTCATAGTTGATCAGCTTCAGGGTGTAGCCGAATGCCAGCGAGGAGTGGATGTCCTTCTGCAGCATTATGCCATGAGCCAGATAAGCTTCGGTCTCGGCAGCCAGCGTGTGGCCGTCTGACCGTGTACCGAGGCTTTGAACGCCGAGGGCAATCCCGCCGAATTTGCGGGGGAGAGTCGTGTAACCGGCGGCGGACAGATGGGAGATGCCGACCATGCTCCAAGGCTGCTGATAGGCAAAACGTCCTTCGGTGCCTTTGCCATAGGCCAGACCGGCAGGATTGTAGAACGGGGCTTCCGCGCCGATGGCGGCGGCGGTATAGGCTCCGGCGACGGCCATGGCGGCAGGCACCGGCGGATAGGGATTCGAAATGAGTTGAGCAGTCGCCAGAAGCGGCACAGCCAACAGTAACAACGTTGTAAGAAAGGATTTCAAAAGCGCCTCACAATGCGTAAACAACTTAGCCAACACTCCGCTCAGAGTTTAGTACCAACGACAATAGGTTTCACCTTTGTCTTCGAATTTCCGCTCTGGACGGATTCGAGGTGCACGATGTAGGTGCCGATGGGCAGAAGTTCATTCAACTCGTTACGGCCATCCCACTGGATTACATTGGGGCCGCCGGACAGTTTATCGACGAGGGTGCGGACAAGCCGACCGCGCAGATCGAAGATCCGCACACGCACTTGTCCCAGCGCCGGAGCATTGTAGGAAATCTTAAGGGTTTGCCCGATCTCCGGGGCAAAGGGGCGATTGGGAATGTCCAGTGACAGCCCCTGGGCGGGCGTTCCCGAACCGGGAGTCTCGAAATCGCTGACATCGCCACCGCCCAGCAACTGGAAGTCGCCGTTGTAGCTGGAGGACGGGCCGTAGATGCTGACGAATTTGCCGGCGAGGTCATGCAGGGGATGCCAGGCGCCGTCCAATTGAACGCTGTCGATGTTCATGGAATCCCACACGCGAACGGTGGTGCTCCCTGTGCCGTCATCGATGGCGATGTTGGTGCCGCCGCCGACATTCTCATCCACGCGATAGACCGTGCCGGTGAGTTTGCACCATGTTCCCGTGCCGTAAGCTCCCGCCGCAGAGGTGCGAATGATTTCGCGCTGCGTGTGGCGGTCGCCGGTCTTCAGTTCGATGGGCGCAGGCATGGGCACACCGCTGGCCATCACGGTGATGTCCGCCGCGGTGAAACCGCCCATCTGAACCGCGCCCGCGTAGATCTGCACAACGCCACGGACGCTGATGCGATTGCCGCGCACGATGCCGGGATAGGTGGATGCCGCACCGGACTGCGAGAGATAGAACCCGCGGCCGCTCTCATCCTGCATATAGGCAGAAATCCGGCGCGAACCGCTGGAGGTGGTGACATCTTCCACAAAATTCACAACGCCGTTCATGGTAATGGTGGCATTGTCAAAATCGGCATAGTGGTTGTAAATGTCAGCCATGGTCGGGCTGACCACAAAGCTGTAGGTAGTTTGCGGCGCCGAGGGCGGGCTGGTGGAAAACCGTCCGGAATCGTCGGTGGCCCAGATGTAGTAATGGCAGGTCGAGCGGGGCGTCCCCTGCGGGATGATCGCGCCCCACACGTTGTCGCCCATCGCGCCGTCGCCGTGCATGCCATCGTCGAACATGGACAGGGGCAGATAGTCTCCGGTGGTGCCGAACAGGTAGTAAACCCGCGCGTCGGCGACCACAGTCTCATCCGTGATGCGTGCCGTTACCGTGTCCGATTCCAGACTGGAGGGAGCCGCCGGCATGTTGCGCACCTGCGAAATGACCGGAGGACGATTGGACGTGTAGATCAGGTCGAAGTCGTTGCGGGGATTGATCCGGAAACCATTGGGCGTGCTGGAGACCAGGCCGCGCACGTAGAGGATGGAATCTCCTGTGATCGGCATGGCGTGAGTCCAACCGTAGGACGTAATCACAGCCGTACCGCTGCCGTCCGTGACCGTAAAGTCCGAACCGTTGACCGATGCGACCGTCACATTCTGCAATTCAACCAGCACGCCTTCCGTGGACTCACGGCTGAGAGTGGTGGAATCGCTTAGGATGGCGCAGGTGATGACCGCCGTAGGGACGGCGACACCGGCATGAACCGAGTCCCAGGTCACGATATTCTGCAAACGGGTCTGGCCGCTGGATTCAAAGACTTGAGCGGACAGGTGGACGGAATCCCCGATGGCAAGGTGGCGGTCCTGGTTGTCCCGGACGAGGATACCGTGCCAGCGGCCTCCTGCGCGGTCCGAGAGGAAGTAGTACAGGGAATTCGATGAGTAATTGATCCCTGTGACGAAACCTCCCGTGGAGACGGTCAGCCCGCTATCGGGGGACGTTCCGGAGGGATTCGTAGTAAACTGGATGTCGTAAATAGAGACATCCTGAGCCAACGCACAAACAACTGAAATTGTTAGCGTTAGAAAAAACAGCCAAACCTTGAGCATAGGGGGAGAGGGGCGCGGTGGGGTTCACGGCCAGTTGAGTGGATGAAGAGACTAAAAATAACCATTCTTGACGGAACTTTCAAGTGTCTATCTCCACATAAGAGAATATCCCTTCCCGCTCACTACTTTAGCGCACCATAAACACGGTCGGCATTTGAAATTCTCTTGGCAAATCCGTACTTTAGTAGTCATGCAACGCTGGATCTTCCGCCCGCTGGGCGTTACCGCTTTTCTGCTGCTGGTTACCACTCTTAGCCATGCCGGAGTCTGTTTCGGCGGTTTTCTTTCTGAGGATTCCGCCCGCTTTGCCACATACTGGAGTCTGGTGGAAAGCGGCGAAGCCAAGGCGGCGCACGATACTCTGATGGACGTGGGAGGCGAAGGCCGTGGCTGCGCGGAACAGATGGCGAACTTTCTGCTGGCGTGGCGGGCTTCTTCGGGCGGAGACTACGGCAGCGTGCCGGTGTTTCTGGATCTGGGAGTGCCGGCGAATCTGGCTGATTATGCGCTTTGGCTGCGAGCCGACGCGCTGAACCACGCCGGGCAGGACGCGTTGGCGATGGAACAGTGGAAAAAACTGGCGGACGATACGACGTCGGCGCTGTGTCCGGATGCACTCTACCAGCTTGCCGATCATGAGTTCGAAAAGGGCATGCTGGACGATTGCCTCGGCCATACGGTGCAGTACAGCCGGTTTCGCGCCGATACGGACGACCGGCAGCATATCGAATTCGTGCGCGGTCAGACTCTGGCCATGCTGGGGAGGCACGACGAGGCGGTGGACGCGCTCTGGAGGGCCTATGTCCTTGCCCCGTTGAGCGGGGAGGGCAGCCGGGTTCGCACCTTGCTCGACGGTTACGCGAAGCGGTTCGGGCACAACCCCCGGATGGAAACATCCGATGAACGGGAACGCGAATTCGGCGCCATGGATCAGCGCAAACAGTACGCGCTGGGGCTGGAACGCATCGAACGGGAATTGAAGAGCATCCAGCCGCGGCAGATCGAAGAGGTGCTGAGGTTTTACAAGGGCCGGTTCGAGAATGCGCTCTCCCACCACCGTGATGCTATCGAGACGCTTCAGGCGTTTCTGACCAGTTTTCCGCAGAGCGAATTTCGCTATAAGGCAAACTACTATCTTGGACGCTCGGCTTACCTGATTGACCGGGACGCCGAAGCGATTCCGGCATTGACCGAGGCCGGAAGCCAGACCGGAGACTTGGACATTGCCGGCAAGGCGCTGGATTTGCTGGGAACGCTGCAACTGGACCGTAATCGCCCGCAGGAAGCGGTAAATACGTATCAGCACTGGCAGACGGTCAGCAAAGGCACCGGGGTAGAGGCAGACTGCCTGTGGAAACTGGGCCGGGCCCTGTGGGACGGGGGGCATTTCGCCGAGGCGGAGAAGGCATACCAGAGTCTGTACGATTACAACGAGAATGCCGATTATGCTCCGGCGGCTCTCTACTGGCTGGCGCGCTCCGCGACCAAGGCAGGGCACAAAGCGGAAGCCCGGCAGAACTGGGCACTGCTGCAGAGCCGCTTCCCGTATTCCTACAACGCGATTATTGCACCTGTAAAGCCGGACTCCGTAGTGATCGAGCAGCATCCTCTGGCCTGTCCGAGTCTCGACGATGTGTGGGAAGCGGGCGGTGAGCATTGCAAGAAGTTCGCGCTGCTGGCCGCCATGCGCATTCCGGAGTTTTCGCTGCGGGAATTGCCGTGGGCTATCAAAGAGATGCCGGAAGCGAACGGACTGCCCTGGTGGAAGGCGCAGTTTCTGCTATGGCAGGGGCAGCGCATGGCGGCGTGGCGGGTGGTGCTTACGGAACTGGGAACGTATCTTCGCACCGCAGGCTCGCGCCCGGCGGCGTTCAATGCGGTCTCCTACCCGCTGGACTTCGATCCGCAAATCGTCCGGCTGGCCTCGCAGTACCATCTCGACCCCTATTTTGTATTTGGCCTGATCTGCCAGGAAAGCCATTTTGAAGAAGGCATTGTCAGCCCGGCAGGGGCGACGGGACTGATGCAGCTTATGCCCAAAACGGCGTACATGGAATGCCGCAGCCTCGGCATCGGCTATGCGGCGCGGAAACTGCGCGATCCGGACTACAATCTGCAGATCGGCGTCGCGCACCTTTCGCGGCTGTTTGCCGATTTCCGCGGCGATTCCGTGCTGATCCTTGCCGCGTACAATGCGGGTCCGTCCGCGGCGCAATCCTGGGCGTCCGAATTCCATTCGCAGGACCGCGACGATTTTATCGAGCATATTCCCTATCGCGAAACCCGGATGTATGTGAAGCGGAATATCGAGCATGCGGCCGCGTACCGCCGCTTGTATCCGGACATCGTGACTACTTTGCAGTTGAACACGCCGGCGGAATCGCCGGCTCCACAACGAAAGCCTCGTGCTGCCTATGGCGTACACAAAAGACGAACTCACTAAGCTGACGCATCTCGTGCGTTGCGCGGGTTGAGCGTCGAAACTGGATCCAGCGGAGCTGGATCGGATTCTCGACGGTCTTCCCGTTCATCCCGATGCGAACCTCGTCGTCGGGTTTTCGCATAAGGATGATGCCTCGGTGTACCGGCTGCCCTCAGGTGAGCTGCTGCTGCAGACGGTGGACTTTTTCACGCCGGTGGTGGATGACGCCTACGATTACGGCGCGATTGCCGCGGCCAATTCCCTGAGCGATGTGTACGCGATGAACGGGCGTCCGTTGTTCGCACTGAACGTCTGCTGCTTTCCGCGCAAATATCCGGCGGAGCTGTGGAATGCGGTGCTGCGCGGCGGCGCGGAAAAGGCCATGGAAGCAGGCATTGCCATTGTCGGCGGACATACCATCGACGATCAGGAGCCGAAATACGGCCTGGTGGTCACAGGTATCGTGCAGCCCGGGAAATACTGGACCAATGAAGGCGCGAAGGTCGGCGACGCGTTGATTCTCACCAAGCCGCTGGGCACGGGGATTATCACCACCTCGCTGAAGAACGAAACGGTGGCTGTGGCCGAGGCGACGGATGCAATTGCGGGAATGAAGACCCTGAACAAGGTCGCGGCAGAGACCCTTGCCCATTTTGAAGTGCACGCGTGCACGGACATTACGGGCAATGGCCTGATTGGGCATGCGTCGGAAATCGCCGTGGCGTCGAAGGTCGGTATGGAATTCCGCCTGAGCGACTTTCCGTTCTACCGTGCCGCGCTGAGCCTTGCCGAGAGCGGAAAATTTCCCGGCGGGACGTTCGCCAACAAGCGGTATTACGAAGCGTTGGTTGAGGAGAGTGTGGGCGCGGATGAACGCACGGTGTGGCTACTCTACGACGCCCAGACTTCCGGTGGATTACTGGCTGCACTGCCGCACAAGCAGGCGGGCAGTGCGGTGGAAGAATTACACAAGGCCGGCGTCACGGCGGCGGCGGTTGTGGGGTCAGTGACGGCCGGGCACAAGATTCGACTGTCCGATTAACGGGTATCTTCACCAATCACGGGAGCGGATGCCATGAGTGATCTGGAATCGTTGGAACACCGCATGAGCGATCTCGAGCGCAGGCTTGATGATGCGTTGACGAATCGTATCGTGCACGAGGCTGCCGGAGACACGGAACCTGTACGGCGGCCGCGAAACAGTCTGGCTCGCGTTTTTGTGGGTATCTTGCTGCTGATCCTGGGGCTGATCTGGCTGGGGAAGAATTCCGGCGTGGAATGGCTGGAGCGTGTGGACATCTGGCCGATTGCGGTTATGGCGCTGGGACTGCTGATTATTTTCGGAGAGAGAAACCGTTGAAACCGATTCGCCTTGCCATTGTGGGTGCCACGGGACTTGTGGGACGGACCACGCTGGACGTCCTGACCGAGTGGCAGATCCCGCTGACGTCGTTGCGGCTTTTTGCCTCCGACGGATCCGCGGGAAAGATGGTGGCGTTCAACGGCGGCGCGCTGCCGCTGGAAAAACTGGACGGCGTTCCCAACGGTGTGGATGCGGCGATTTTTGCGACGTCCAAGCAGATTTCGCGGGAGTGGGCTCCGCAGTTTACCCGGGCGGGAGTCACGGTGATCGATCACTCGGCGGAGTTCCGGATGAACGAGGAGGTGCCGCTGGTGATTCCCGAAATTAACGGGGACACACTGTCGGCGCACCGGAATCTGGTGTCGAATCCGAACTGCTCGGCCAGTGTGGTGGTGCTGCCGATGGCGGCACTCGACAGGCTGCTGGGATTGAAAACGGCCATCGTGGACACCTACCAATCGGTCTCCGGTTCGGGACAGGATGCACTGGCCGAACTCGATGCGGAACTGGAAGACGGCGCGCATGCACCGCGGGTCTACCCGAGGCGGATCGCGCACAATGTGTTTCCGCAAATCGGCCCGTTCGATGAAGATGGAATGTGCGACGAAGAGCGCAAGGTCGTCGAGGAGCTGAAGAAGATTCTCGGCAGGCCACAGATGACCGTGTTCACTACGACGGTCCGCGTGCCGGTGCGCGTCGGACATTCGGCGGCGGTAACGGTGCAATGCGAGCGAACGGCATCACGCGGGCAGATTGAAGCGGTGCTGAGCGCCATGCCGGGAATGACCTATCAGGCGAATGATTACCGTACGCCCCTGGAGATTGCGGGGCAGCAGAATGTGTTTGTCAGCCGCCTGCGGATTCACCGCGATGATCCGCACTGGCTGCAGTTCTGGGCGGTGGGTGATAATCTGCGCAAAGGGGCCGCGTCCAATGCCGTGCAGATTCTGATGGAGCTATTCAAGGACTGATGGTGTGAGCCCGGCGCTGCGTCGCCGGGTTCGATTTTGAGTCGATGTACGATTCAGAAAATCTGGAGGCGGAACGATGTGGGTTCGCCGGACAGTAACAACCTGCACACTGCTTGCACTTTGCGCGCTCGCCGCGGCGCAGTCCCTCGACTGGTCAGGTGACATGCCGCTGTTCGCTACCTCCGGCAATGAACGTGATCCCGCTGTAATCATTACGCCCGCAGGACGGACCCTGCGGGCGCTTTGCGTCTCGGATGAAGCGATTCTTTGCATGAAAACGTCTACCGACGATGGCGCCAGTTGGAGCGTGTGCGACACCCTGCCTGCGCCGATCCCGAGCCCGAGGATCAGGGCTGCCGCAGACCGGCAGTTTCAGTACGTGTTCTTGAGCGGCGCATCAGCTGCGAAGAGTCTCTATCGCTTCACACCACGAGCGAACAACTGGCACACGGCGGTGCAGTGCACGGTGGCGGCGGAGTGCAGCGGGCACGTCGTCGCGTCGGCGATGATGAATGATGAAGCCGCTCAACTGGGTGACCCCTATGTGAACTTGGCCTGGATCGAGCGGGCTCCGCAAACCAATCACTACTCCCTATGGTTTGCCCAGACACAGGATCGCGGCGCCACATTTCAACCGACGCGGTCTCTGTGCTCCTTCGACAGCCCGGATGCCATTCCCGACGGGATTGATGTGACTGCGTCATGGTCCGGTGGAGAAGAGCGGCTCATTGTGGCGGCGACCGTGGACCGGCCCGGATCCATTCCCGAAGAGATCCGGATCTTTACGAGCGGTGATGAAGGCGTTACATGGGGGGACAGCACCGCTGTGGACGACGCCGGTTATGCGCAGCGCGAACCGTCGCTGGCCGCCTACGGCAACATGGTTGTGCTGGTGTACTCGCGGCGGGTCAACGCCAGCAGCCAGCGGGACCTTTTTTTGAGCTACTCTCCCGATGGCGGAGTGAGCTTCTCTCCGGCCATGGCGATCACCGACAGCATGGCCGATGAGCATTCTCCCAAGGTCATCATGAGCGACGACGGGTCGGCCTTCAACATCTTCTATCTGTGTGATAACGGAGTGGATGAAGCGGCGACAGTGCTGGTGCGAGGAGGGGACGTGGCCACGCCGTGGACCCTCAGCGGGCCAACGCCGCTCTGCGAAACCGGCGCGGCAGTGCGCGACGGAGGCCTGTGCGCGGCGGCGGGACATCTTGGGGCGACGGCGCTGTGGGCGGCGCGTTTTCCGCTGGGAGACACGGATGTGATGTATGACGCATCGTGGCGCGGCATGTCTGTGCAACCAGCGGATGTTGCAAAACCATCCCGTATCTTCCTTGGGCAGAATTTTCCAAATCCGTTCAATGGCACGACGATTCTGCCACTGACGTTGGATCATGCCGCGAGTGTGGCGATGATGGTCACCGATATTACGGGCAGAACGGTTTTCGTAAGGCACATGGGCTTTCTACCCGCAGGCCAGAGTACGATACCGCTCGACTTATCGGGTCTGGCATCCGGGCCGTACTGGGTGTCGCTGCGCGGTTCGCCGCACCTCACGCGGCGGTTGCTGCTTGTGCGATAGACAAAAACAAAGCGGGCTCCGAGGATCGGGGCCCGCTGCATTTCAACGCTGACGCGGAACTCAAGCCGGCGCAACCTCGCGCTTTCCGACGCGAGCGATAAGCATTTCGGCGATAAGCAGCGCAAGGGCAATGTAGAGGCAGAGCTTCCACAGTTCGCGTCCAAAGCGGCCTTCCAGTATCGCCGTCTGCACATTGGCGCGTTCACCGAGGAAGGTGATCTGTCCGCCCAGAATGTTGCGGTAACTGGATTCGGGAGCGGGCTGCAACTCGGATTCGCGCGGCGGAGTGTTCACCGCCACCGAAGCCAAGCGCCGGTTGCCCTGCCAGAGTTCATACGCGCCGGGTTTGTCCAGCGGGGGAATCTTCACCTGAAAACCGGCGGGAGCGGATTCGACCGCGGGCGAAACGGTTTGATCCCCGCGGAGTTCAAACCGCTGATCTCCCGGAGCGCCGTTGAACTGAATCTGCGCCGGGACGCCTGCCGTCAACTGATAGTCCACACCGGATGTGCCGATGCCCGAAAGATAGGCGACGCCACTGACCATGAGCGGCGGGAAAATGCCGCTGCGGTAGAGGGTGGACCACGATGGATCGGGGGAACTGGTCATTAGTAACGCGCGGCCGCGTCCGGCCCGGGCCTCGAGCAAAAACGGAACACCGGCGGAGGTGGCGATGACTTCCGTGGCCGTGGTTGTGGGTGCGACGCGGATGATCTTCGACAGATCCGGAGAAATGCTTGCAGGCTTCTCCTGAAACAGGCCTTCAAACAGCGGATGCTGCAGGTCGACGTGAGTCCAGCGCGCGGCACTCGGTCCCTGCCACACGTCACCGGGTGAAGGCAGGCCGAGGGTTGCCAGCCATGCGGAAGATTCGCGCATATCGGTCTGCGGTCCGGGAATAATCAGCACTCCCTTGCCGCCTTCCACATAGCTGCGGAGCCGCGCCGGAAAATTGCCGCTGAAACCGGCGGCATCCACCAGCACAATCGCGTCTAACGTGGTCCAGTCGTCGGACTCCAGCGCGGCAGGAGTGCCGACTTTCACGTTCACAAAGGAGGCCGGATCGGCGGAAGGATTCAGCGCAAGAGCCGTAAGCGTGCGCGCGGGGCCGTCGCTGCCGACGACTGCCACATGCAGGTTCGCGGGGACTCGCAGCACGAAGTTGCGCTGGTCATCGGCGGGAAAATCATCGGCCTCTTCAATCCGCACCGAGCCGACCTGATCACCGGGGGAATCGGGCACGAAACGGATATCCTGCTGGCGCGCCTCACCGGGAGCAAGCGTCACGCGGGTTTGCGCCACGCGGCGGCCGCCGGCATAGACGCTCACAATGCGATCTGTCGCCGGAGCAGTTCCCGAGTTGCGCACGGTAAACTGCACGTCCACGGGCCGTCCCGGGGTGATAATCCGCGAGACGATGGAGGCTTCCGTCACACCGATATTGCGCGGCGCCGATCCGCCGGCGGGCAGCAGGAAGAGCCGCACATCCTTGGGCAGCAACTGCGCCTCGGGCAGCTTTTCGGGCCAGGCGCTGAGGCTCAGATCGGAAAGAACATAGACTTCTTTGTGCAGGTTCTGCGAGGCTCCGATGCTTTGCCGCGCCTGCTGAAAAGCCTTAACCAGATTGCCGCCGCGCTCCGTGGGGTGGGCATCTACAATCGCTTCGCGCAGCAGACGGATCTGCGCGGTGGGCGCTTCGGGGAACCGTTCGGGATTGTCATCGGCCCAGATAATCTGGGCGTCATCGCCATCCCGCAGTGCGGCCAGAATCTCCTGCGCGCGGGTCTGCATCTGCCGGAAACGGGTACCGTCCGGAGTCTCCGTCTGCATGGACGCGGAACGATCCAGAATGAGAATGGCAGTGGTGCGGGCCTGTCCGCCGGGCAGAATTCCCGCCGTGGATTTCAGCACGGGCCGCATTATGGCCAACACGAGGAACAGCACCGCGAGGGTGCGCAGAATAAGCAACAGGATCTGCCGGAAGCGGAGCTGCCGCATTTTCTGGCGCTGTAGTTCCCGCAGGAATCGCAACGTGGGAAAGTCCACCTTCTTGTAGCGCTGGCGCATCAGAAGGTGAATCAGGATCGGCGCGAGGCCGAGGGCGAGCGCCGCCCAGATGGCATTAAGAAAAGTCATCGACTATTTTCCGGCGCGGATGACGGCGTTTCAGTCAGAAGGTCTTCCACCATTTCCACCAGCAGATGACCGCACAGCAAATGACCTTCCTGTACCCGCTGCGAGTGCGGCGAGGGGATGTGCAGGGTGTGGTGGGCCAGCTTGTCCAGCGGTGTCTGTTTTTCACCGACAAACGCCGCCACAGTTCCCCGCCTGTGTCGCGCCGCGCTGGCGGCTTCGAGAAGATTGGGCGATGCTCCGGAGGTCGAGAGGAGAATCAGCACGTCGCCGGCCTTCAGGTGAGCTTCGATCTGGCGGGAGTAAATCTTGTCGAATCCGAGGTCATTGGAGCAGGCGGTAATCAGGCTGGTGTCGGTAGTCAGGGCGATAGAGGAGAGGGCCGCGCGATTTCGCTGTGAAGAGAGGCGGACGACAAATTCCGTGGCCAGATGCTGGCTTTCCGCCGCAGAACCTCCGTTGCCGCAGAAGTAGACCGTGCCCCCGCTACGCAACGCCTGTGCGCACGCCTGGGCAATTGCCGAAAGAGCGGGGAGGGTTTCGTCCATGCGGCCATGCATTTCTGCCGCCTGTTGAACGGCGGTTTCAAGGGACTTCTTGATGGCGGAAATCTGAGGTTCGTTCATGGCAGTTCCTGATCCGAAATACTCTGATGACGTCCCGCGCAGTGGGACGCCTCTCCTGATTCTCATTCTGAAGGCACGATGAAGAAGTTAGTGCAAGCAAGTAGAAATAATTGCATCGCTGTTGACCCTACCCGTGACTTGAAAGTCTGAAGGATTGTGGCTATGTTAGTCCCCATGCGGCAAGCGCAATGGAACATTTTTAGTCAAAGAATGGTGTGAATTTAGAAACGGGGCATGCAACATGCACACTCATTTGCAGGAAGGCCAACCCGCGCCGGATTTCGATCTGATGGATGGTGATGGCAGGCGCCACCGTCTGCCGGACTACAACGGCCAACGCGTACTGCTTTATTTCTACGGGCGTGACGACACGCCGGGCTGAACCTTGGAAGCTGTCAATTTCGCTCGCAGCATCAGTCAGTATGCCGCGCAGGGAATTGCCGTGCTCGGTGTGAGTACGGATACGCCGGAATCACATAAACGCTTTGCTCAGAAATACTCGCTGCCTTTTTCGCTGTTGGCCGATACCGGCGGCACGGTAACCCGGGCCTATGGTGTGGCGAACAAACCGGATGAAGCGAGTGTGCGTGCGCGTCGTGTGTCGTTCATGATCGACGACAACGGGCGGATTGAGAAGATCTGGGACCCGGTCTCCGCTCCCGTTCACAACGAGGAAGTGCTCGCGTATCTTTCCAGACTCGTGTAGCGCAGCGGGAGACCACAGGAGTTCAGCGAAGGGCAGCCCCATCAGGCTGCCCTTTTTCCATTTTCACGATTTGACGTATTTACCGACCAGGTCCTGCGCGTTAGCCAGCACGTCAGCGATACCCTCGAGATTCTTGCCGCCTGCCGTGGCCAGATGCGGCTTGCCGCCGCCGCCGCCTTGCAGGAACTTAGCGAGTTCCTTGACGATGGGCACAGCATCCACGCCGGACTTGACCAGATCGGGAGTGACCACCACCACCAGCGCGGGCTTGCCGTCAAATACGGACAGCAGCACGCCGACGCCCGAGCCCAGTGCCTCGCGCAATGCGTCGCCGATCTCTTTGAGCTGATCCATATTCTGAGCATCCACCTGCGTGGCCACCAGTTTTGCGCTGCCGATGGATACGGCCTTCGATGCCAGATCGTGCATGGAGGAGGCCGCCGTCTGGGCGCGCAGATGCTCGAGTTCCTTCTCGAGCTTTTTCTTATCTTCGAGGATCTTGCGCAGCTTGTCCAGCGGGTCGCTGCCTTCGCTTTGCAACACTCCGGTGAAGTCATTGACCTTGTCGCGGCGTTCAAGCAGATAGCGCAGCGCGCGCTCGCCTGTGAGGGCGATAATGCGCCGGATGCCCGCGGCGACGGAGGTTTCGGTTTCGATCACAAACACACCGATGTCGCCGGTGCGGCTCACGTGCGTGCCGCCGCAGAGTTCGCGGGAAATGTACTGACCATTCTCGCCGATCTCTACCAGCCGCACTTCTTCGCCATACTTCTCGCCGAACAGCGCCATCGCACCGGCGGCCTTAGCTTCGGCAAGGGTCGTAGTGCGCGGCTTAACCGGATAGTTCATGCGGATGAACTCGTTGACGCGCTCTTCGATCTGCTTCAGTTCGCTTTCCGTTGGCTTCTCATAGTGGGAATAGTCGAAGCGCAAATAGTCAGGATCTACCAGCGAGCCGGTCTGATGCACGTGCGTTCCCAGCGCCTCACGGAGCGCGGCCTGCAGCAAGTGCGTGGCCGTGTGGTTGTACTGAGTGGGGATGCGATGTTCACGCCTCACCGACAGCCGAGCTTTCGTGCGTTTCACCCAAGTTTCGTCGTCGGATCGGACCTTCCTGACGAGCGACTGCTTAATGTCTGGCGATGCGGGCTGAACTGTATGGACAATCGCTTGTCCCATTCGCTGAACTTCGGTGACTTCCAATCTATCTGGAAGACCTGCATCTGTAACGAGGTCAATGAATCCGCGATCGGCGACTTGTCCACCAGATTCCGCGTAGAAGGGGGTTCTGTCCGTCACAAGATAGAAGGAGTTATCATCCACATCCTGCGGCTCGATGCCTAGAAGATCTGCTTCAACGCTATTCCAATGATCATATCCGACGAACTGGGACGGTCCATATATCTCTGAAACGAATTTCTTGAAGCCACCATCAGCCTTAAACGTTCCTGCCGCTCTGGCCCGCTCCTTCTGCGCCGCCATCTCCTTTTCGAATCCCGCCTCATCCACCGTTAATTCCTGCTCGCGGGCCATAAGCTGCATCAGATCGAGCGGGAAACCAAAAGTGTCATAAAGGCGGAAGGCTTCCGCACCCGGGATAATGGTGGACTTGTGCTGGCGCAACTCGGAAACCACTTCGTCGAAGCGTTCGAGGCCGCGATCCAGCGTCTTGCCGAAATGCTCTTCCTCGGACTGAATGACGCGGGTGACGTGCAGGTGGCGCTCTTTGAGTTCAGGGAAAACGTCGCCCATCACATCGATCAGCACCGGTACCAGCTTGTAGATAAACGGTTCATGAATCTCGAGTTTGCGCCCGAAACGCGCCGCGCGGCGCAGAATGCGACGCAGCACATAGCCGCGCCCTTCGTTGCCGGGCATGGCGCCGTCGGCAATGGCAAAGGACAGGCAGCGCAAGTGGTCAGCGATCACCCGGTGCGGCACGCCGCTCGGATCATCGGCATACGGTCTGCCGGACATCTGCGCAATGGTCTGAATGATCGGCTGGAAAAGATCCGTGTCATAGTTCGAACGCAGGCCGTTCATGACCGTAGTCAGCCGCTCCAGTCCCGCGCCGGTGTCCACATGACAGGCGGGAAGGGGAAGCAGCGTGCCGTCCTTCTGGAGTTCATACTGGATGAAGACCAGATTCCACAGTTCGATGTAGCGCGGCGAGCCGGTGTTGACGAACGCGTTCGGATCGGAATCGAAGGACGGGCCACGGTCGATGTGCAGTTCGCTGCACGGGCCGCAGGGGCCGGTGTCGCCCATCGTCCAGAAATTGTCCTTCTTGCCGTAGCGCAGCACGTGCGACGGAATAATATCGGTCTCGCTCTTCCACAGCGCTTCGGCCTCATCATCGGTCTCGTAGACGGTGGCGTAAAGCTTGTCCTTGGGCATGCCATACACGCGTGTGATCAGATCCCAGGCCCAGACAATCGCATCCTTCTTGAAGTAGTCGCCGAAACTCCAGTTGCCCAGCATCTCGAAAAACGTATGATGGTAAGGCGACGGACCGACCTCTTCGAGATCGTTGTGCTTGCCGGAGACGCGGATGCACTTCTGCGTGTCCGCGGCGCGGGTGTAGTCCGGCTTGACGCGGCCGAGAAAAATAGGCTTGAACTGGTTCATGCCCGCGTTGGTAAAAAGCAACGTAGGGTCGTCCTGCGGAACCACGGAGGCGGAAGGAACGATGGTGTGGCCGCGTTCGCGGAAGAACTCGAGGAACTGTTGGCGGATTTCTTTGGAGGTCATATCACTTCGTTGGCAAGATGCAAAGGGAAATTACGGCCCGGCTGTCAGGACTCATCGGACAGGTCGCCGGGACCGGCCTTGAGCACTTTATCGATGGTATCGTAGGAAAAACCTCGCCGCGCGAGCATGCTCATGATGCGGCGGCGGCGGGTCTGATCATCCAATCCTGCATAGAGCGACGCCTTACGCCGCAGCAGTTCGCGCGCCAGCGCCTCATCCTGGTCTTTGGGAGCCATTTCGGCAATCACTTCCTGTGCCAGATGCTTGGAAATGCCGCGCTGCAGCAGGTCGCGCAATAAAGCCGCGCCCGTCCGGGGACGGAGCAGCAACCGCGTGCGCACAAATTCTTCGGCGAAGTTGCGGTCATCCAGCAGCCGCTCGTCGCGCAACCGCTTGACCGCACTGTCAATCTCTTCGGGAGTAAACTGCCGGCCTGCCAGTTTTTCGCGCAGCCGCTTCTCGGAATAGGAGCGAACGGAGAGCAGCCTTACGGCATACTGCAGGGAGTTGACCTTGGGCCGGGAGCGGCGTTCTGTTCGCTGCGGATATTCGATGTTCACGGCTGCGCTCCACTCACTAAGTCGAAGGCAACGCCGATCTGAATCAACGCCGCGCGGGCCGGGCCGATGGCAAGATGCCCCGTTGGCTGTTCCAACCCGAAGTGATAGGATGCTTCCGCGAGCACCGTTACGCCGGACGAGGGATTGGGCAGTTTGACCCCGCCATGTATGGACGCTGAAGGAAAATCTCCGTCGAAGGTCTGGGCGTCGCCGGCGTAGCGCGGACGCTTGACGCCGTGTGACAGGGTATAGCCCACGCCCGCGCCACCATAGAAGGTGGGATCGGTGCGCGTATGCACCGACACGCGGCCGCCGATTTCCATTTGAAAATAGTTCACGCGGGAATTCAGGTCGGGCGCGCCGGTTAGATTGTTCCAGAAGAGGAACGCCGGACTGATCCACATCCGCTTGTTGGGCGTGTCGAGGTCGGCCCGCACCCCGACCGCAAAGCCACCGCCGCCTGTGAAGGGCGGATTGACCTTGTCGATGTCCCCTCCGGTCTTGGGTGCGCTGGAATTGGCGTAACCCGTCGACAGCACAAGCTGATGGGCCTGTACTGCTGTGGCCAACAGGAACAGCACGGCGGCGGCCAACAACAGCCGCCGCCCATGATGATGTCTAATCTTCACCGGTAGGGCCGGCTTAAGCGTTCTTTTTGCTTCTCGACGTGCGACCATCGGTCGCCGGTTCGGCTGCGGGAGCCGCCTCGGCAAGTTCGGGAGCTTCAAAGCCCAGCATGGTGCGGACGGCCCGCTCGATGCTGGCCAGAGTGGTGGGATTCTCATTCAGCAGTTCCACCACGCGGTCTTTGCCCTGGCCCAGCCGCTCCTCATTGTAACTGTACCACGTGCCGCTCTTGTTCACCACGCCGAGGTTGGACGCGAGGTCCAGCACGTCGCCGGTGTGATCAATGCCACGGCCGTACATGATGTCAAATTCCGCTTCACGGAAGGGGGCCGCTAACTTGTTTTTAACGACCTTTACACGCGTGCGGTTTCCGACGATATTTTCGCCGTCCTTGAGAGACGCGACGCGGCGAATGTCCATCCGCACCGTGGCGTAGAACTTCAGCGCGTTACCGCCGGTGGTGGTTTCGGGGTTACCGAACATAACGCCGATCTTCATTCGGAGCTGGTTGATGAAGATGAGGCTGGTGCGGGAGCGGGAGACCACCGCCGTCAGTTTGCGCAGCGCCTGACTCATCAGTCGCGCCTGCAAACCCGGCAGGGCATCGCCCATCTCGCCTTCGATTTCCGCCTTGGGCACCAGGGCTGCCACGGAGTCGACCACCACCACATCCAGCGCCGAGGAGCGAATCAGCATCTCGGCGATTTCCAGCGCCTGTTCGCCGGTGTCGGGCTGACTGACCAGCAGCTCGTCGATGTTCACACCCAGCGCCTTGGCATAGGTGGCATCGAGGGCATGTTCCGCGTCGATAATCGCAGCGCTGCCGCCCGACTTCTGGGCCTGGGCAATAATGCTCAGCGCCAGGGTCGTCTTGCCGGAAGATTCCGGTCCGTAGATTTCAATGACACGGCCGCGCGGCACGCCGCCGGCTCCGAGAGCTGAATCCAGCGCGAGCGACCCGGTGGGAATGACCTCTACCCGTTGAATCGGCCCATTGTCGCCAAGCCGCATAATCGATCCCTTGCCGTACTGCTTGTCGATCTGCTGCAGGGCAATGTCGAGATTCTTCTTTTTGTCGTCGGTTTCTTTGGTCATGACCGATCTCTTAGTTAATATGTTGAAAGTTAGAGATGTCGCCCGCAGGGCCGCATGTCCTTAGACAGGACGTCCGGTCTCGGCGTAGGTTCTCATACGGTCGAACCACAGCCGGAGCTGGGATGTGAAGGCGCCCATAACCACCTTCTCCAGCATCTGATTCAAGAAGCCCTTCATTTCCCAATCCATGGTGAACATGAAGTTGCAGGTCTTGTCGTCCAGCGATTCCACGCGATACACCATTTTGAGGTGCGTCACTTTTTCGTGGATCTTCAGCGATCCCCCCACGGGCGACTCGGCGAAACTCTCGCCGGGGGTGCAATGGGTGATACGTGTTTCGAGGGTTTCAATTTTGCCGCTGATATCGAGACGGAAATGGCGGATCGTATCCACGTCGAGCTTGTTCGGCTCCAGCGCCAGATCACGCACGTTAGGGGCCCAAAAGGCAAATTCCTTGGGATCGGCCAGCAGGTTCCACACCTTATCCTTGTTGGCGTTGATCTCCAAAATCCAGGATTGTCGGGACATACTTATCTCGGGTTGATTTGCGTTTGCCCGCCGGTCAGCGGGAAATGCCGGATGGCTTCGTACTGCGCGCCGTCTTTGGAGAGATGGCTTTGCATCAGAAGCACTTCAGTGACGTTGATGGGGTCGCTTTCGAGGCGGAAGTTCAACAAGGCTTCCGTCATGCGTTCCTTGCCAATCGGCTCTTTGATACGCGCAAGCGTCAGATGTGGCCGGAACGGATTCTCTTCCTTTTCGAAGTCAAGGTCCTGCATGCGCTCTTCGATGCGTTTCTGCATCTCGATCAGCGTGCCCGGTGCTTCGATCCCCGCCCAGTACACCCGTGGCCGCCGGGCATTGGGAAATACTCCGGTTCCATGAATGCGCATGGCGAAGGGCGCAGTGTCGCCGATGGCCTCGGTAATGGCAGACTGGAGTGCGGAAAGCTCGTTGTCGGGCACTTCACCGAGAAACCTCAGCGTCAGGTGCATCCCGCGCGGTTCCACCCATTTTACGCCGCGTCCCAGCCAGCCAATGCTGGACTCGGGCAGCGCAAGGATCTGCTTCCACGCATCCGGCAGACCGATGGCAATGAAGAGCCGCATCAGTCTGTGTACCCCATCAGGTTGCGGTAAAGCAGATAAAGAACCGAGTGTGCGGTGCGGAGTTTGATGGTCTCGCGCAGGCCGGAAAGTTGCAGCAGCCGGGCGTGCGCGCCGGACTCCGATGAAACGGCAATCCACACCGTACCGACCGGCTTACTGGCTGTCCCGCCGTCAGGTCCGGCGATTCCGGTGGTGGATATACCCCACGAAGTTTCGGCGTTTGTTCGAGCACCTTGCGCCATAGCGCAGGCGACTTCTTCCGACACGGCCCCGTGCCGGATAATTAACTCCTCATCTACACAAATGTTCCCTGTTTTCGCGGCGTTGGAATAGGTGATCCAACCGCGATCAAACCAGCGAGAGGATCCGGGAATATCTGTGATCATATCCGACACCAACCCTCCGGTGCAGCTTTCGGCAACTGCCAGTTTCTGACCGCGATTGATCAGAATATTGCCGATAACCGCGCCGAGCTTGGCCGAACCCGTGGCGTAAATATGCTCCCACACGTGCTCACGGATAATCGCCTCGGCAAAGGCAATTTGTGCTTCCGCTTCCAGCCTGTCCGTGGAGTGAGCCGTCAGCCGCAAATCCAATAGTCCATGATGCGGCAGGTAGGCTACAGACACGTGTGCGCAGATTTCTTCCTGTCTGCCGACCTGCTGCATTAAGTGCGATTCGCCGATGCCCGCCAGACGCAGCGTTTTGGTAAACACCTGTACGTCGGGAAATATTTCACGGACAATCGGCACAACGGATTCATCCGTCATCTGCTGGGCTTCAATCGCCACACCCGGCAGACAAAACACATGACGCCCATCGCGCTCGATATGAATCCCGGCGGCGGTGCCGTGGGGATTCGGCAGTTTGCTGGCGCCAATGGGGAAGAGACTCTGGTTGCGCGACGTCTCGGGCATGACCATTCCACGGGAGCGGAACAGGGCCTCAACATGCTCGAGCAGCACCGGATCTTCCTGAAGCGGCAGATCAAAAAACTGCGCGACCGCATCTCTGGTCAAATCATCGGGAGTCGGTCCCAAGCCGCCGGTCAGCACAATCACGTGCGCCCGCGACAGAGCCGTTTGCAGTGCGCTCTTGATCACATCCATCTTGTCGGCGATCACGCTGGACCAACTCGGTGGAAAACCGATAGCGGAGAGCGCGCGACCGATGTAAGCGGCGTTGCCGTTGACAATATCCCCGCGCAACACCTCATCACCAACGGTAATCAGTTCGCAGCGGAAGCGTGGGGAGGATGTGGGGGAGGTGCTCAAGGCAGCAGGACCGTTACCAGTTTGGAGGCCAGCAGCAGAAGCAGGGCGCTGCCGATTCCCGCAAGGACATCATCGATCATGATGCCCCAGCCGCCCTTAAGTTTCTGGGTAGCTTCGATACCGAATGGCTTGACAATGTCCAGAACGCGGAAGGCAATGAAGGCGGCGGTGAATCCGAGGATGTTGTGCGGCACGGCAAGCAGAGCAATCCATTGACCGACAAATTCGTCGATGACAACCTGATCGGGGTCTTCCTTGTGCGGATTGGGTCGGCGCAGTTTCTGGAAGCGTGAATCGGTGATCACGTCGAACGCGTGGATCGCCCGCGTGGACAATAGAATTCCGCCGTAGGTCGCCGGGAAGAGCAGCAGGGCCCACGGCCAGCGGAGCGCCGCCGGAATAAACCAGAAGATCACGCACGTTGCCGCCGATGCCACGGTTGCCGGTGCGATGGGCGAGAAACCCGTGCCGAACACGGTCACTGCCAGCATTTCCGGCCACGACAGTTTGCTCACGCCGCGCCCCGGCGGCGGATTTCCAGCAGCAACTCCTTGTTCCCCCGCAGATATTCGATCCAGGAGAAGACGGTGTAGGCGGTGATGAAGACCATCAGACCGTAAATGATCCGGTTCAGCCACGGAATTTCGATAATGCGGCGATCCACAATCAGCAGCGCGAGAATCACGAGGGCATTGGCCCCTTGCAGAATGCCTTTCCATTTGCCCGAAGTCCGCCGCCCCATGGCCGTCCCCGTTAACGCCGAGAAGACGCGCACATAGGCAATCATTACATCGCGGTAAATGAGGATCACAATCATCCAGGCCGAGGCCAGGCCCATCACCAGAAAACCGATGTAATACGTTAGCCGGGCAATGGAGTCGCTCATCGGGTCGAGCAGTTTGCCGACGTCTGAGACCTGCTTGCGGGAGCGGGCGAGAATTCCGTCGGCGACGTCCGATGCCTCGATCAAAATGGCCACGAACAACGCGGCCTCCATCGAAAAGTCCCACTTGCTCAGGAAGGCCACCAGGAAGAGCGGACCCAGAAAAAGCCGAGAGAGCGTGAGTTGATTCGCGAGATTGAAACCGGGTATCACGAGTGGTCGCCTTCGGAGATAAATTGCGGTTCGTGGATTACGTACGGCTCGCGGCATAAGCCGCGAGCGAAGAGGTTAGGAAAGACGGGTGCGGGACTCCATGGCGCTGGCGATGGTGACCTCGTCGACGTGCTCAAGTTCTGCGCCGACCGGCACGCCGCGGGCAATTCGCGAGACGGCCAAACCGTTTGACTTCAGTGCCCGCACCAGATACAGCGCGGTAGCGTCGCCATCGGTGGTCGGATTGGTAGCGAGGATGACTTCCCGCACGGCTTCGTCCTTGGTGCGCTGTGTGAGTTCGGCAATACGCAGGTCGTCGGGTCCAATGCCATCCAGCGGAGACAGTGTTCCCCCCAGTACATGATAGAGGCCGCGGAACGCGCCGGATTTTTCGAGCCGCAGCACGTCACTGGGAGTCTCCACCACGCAGATTACGGACTGATCACGCTTGGGATCCGCGCAGATGGAACAGATCTCGCCTTCGGTGAAGTTGGAGCAGACACGGCAGAGGTGTACACGGCGCTTGACGTCGAGAATTGCCTGAGCCAGAGCCTCGGCCTCATCTTCGGAGTGGCGCAGAATATGGAGGGCAAGCCGCGCGGCGGACTTGCGTCCCAGACCGGGCAGTTTGGATATCAGTTCAACCAGTCGCTCGAGCGACGGTGAGAAACGGGCTACATCCATGGGGTAATCTTATTTCGGTTCGCGCGTCGTGCCGGGCTTGATCTCGATGCCGCCGAAACGGTTCATGACGTTCGCAAACAGGTCACTGCCTTCGGTCGGTGGTGTTGCATCGGCAATCGGCGTCGGCTTAACGGCCGGTTCAGAGGCAGGCTGTTGCAAGGGAGGTCCCGCGACCAGCATCAGGTCGCGGCCCGTCACCTCGTTGATCGCCAGCCTTAGATTGGGAAAACTTCTCTTCAACTGCTCTGTGGCAAAGGAATTCGCAATCTTGCTGCAGAGCGTCAGTTTCTTTCCATCAAAAGCATCCAGCGCCCAGGAACTTTCGCCGACTCCAGCGGCGACGGGATCCTTCTTGCGCAGTACTTTCATGATATCCGGCCACATCTGGCGCAGGCTATCCAGCGAGAGGTCGCCTTCCGGAACGCTGGCGACCTTGGGCGCTTCCGGCTCCGGTTCTGCTTCCGGGGCAGGAGGTGGCGGGGCGGGCGGCGGAGTGCTCACGCTCTTCACCGGAGCTTCCATCGGAGGCTTGGGTGCCGGAGTGGATGGCAGTTGGATGGTGGGTCCCCGAGTGGCTGCAGACTGTGGTGTAGCGGCAACCGGAGTCGGCATGGGGAAATCCGCACCGCTGTCCAGCCGGTCCAAAAGTTCGCGAATCGTCACCGAGCGGTCAAGCGTGGCCCAGCGCAAAAAAGATATTTCAAAGCGGACACGCGGCGAGGTCGACCAGCGCAGGGCATTTTCCAGATTCTCCGCCAGACGGATCAGGCGGAACAGGTCTTCAATCGACAGATTGGCTGCCGCCTGGCGCATGGCGCTGAGTTCTTCTTCGGTCTTGCCTGTCAGTTTCAGTTCTTCTTTGAGGAAGATCTGATCCATCCAGTAGCCTTGCAGCGATTTCAACAGTTCGGTGTAGTCCACGCCGCGCAGCGCAAGATGCTCCAGAAATTCCGGAACCGCGGCAACGTTGTGTCCGGCAATCAGTGCCGTTGCCTGACCAAGCAGCTCCGTGGGGAGGATGCCCAGCACTTCGCGCGTGGCTTCCAGTGTGACCTGATTTCCCGCAAAAGAGACGACCTGATCAAGCAGACCTTCAGCATCTCTCAGCGAGCCTTCGCCGCGACGGGCTACCAGCCACAGGGCCTCTTCGTCATACGCCCAGCCTTCCGACGCACAGATCTTTCCTAAATAGGGTGCAACGTCTGCCGGTTGAACCGGGCGGAAGTCGAACCGCTGCACACGGGAGAGAATGGTCGCGGGGACCTTGTGCACGTCGGTGGTCGCGAGAATAAAGATCACATGTTCCGGTGGCTCTTCAAGCGTCTTCAGGAAGGCGTTGAAGGCCGGCTTGGACAGCATGTGGACTTCGTCGATAATATAGATTTTCCGCTTGCCGGCAACCGGTCCAAGACGGCAGATGTCGTTGATGCGCCGGATGTCATCCACACCGTTGTAGGACGCCGCGTCCATTTCGATGACGTCCATCTCGCGGTCTTCGAACAGCGCCCGACAGGTTTCGCAGACGTTACACGGCTCCGCGTCACCCGTGAGGTCGATATTCGGGCAATTGACGGCGCGGGCAAGAATACGGGCCGTAGAGGTTTTGCCGACTCCGCGGGGGCCGGTAAACAAAAAGGCGTGCGCCAGACGTCCCTGTTTCAGGGCATTCTGAATGGTGCGCGTAACATGTTCCTGACCAACCACATCGGAGAATTTCTTGGGTCTCCAGCGGCGGGCAAGCACTTGGTAAGACATAGGTGCAAGCTACAGAGCAGGTATCAAAACCATTGCAAAACCGGATCAATTTAACAAGGTAAGATACCCCTTTTACTCCGCAAAGTCAACTCGGTTGCGAGAGAATTTGTGGGGCAACGGCATTGGTAAGTGCTTAAAAATTAGTATGAACTGCATGGTCATAACTTGACCAAATGTTCATTTTCAGGGCAAAATTATCGCTGGAAAGGAATCGCCAGGCTGATCCGCAACACAGAGTCGAATTGCTGACCGTTGCTACCTTCCGGTCCTGGCGGGGTTGGGCACACAACCCTTGCGCGGGACCCGGCGACACCTTTCCAGCGAAAATTATCCGAGACTTCGAAGAAGTGCGGACGTGGACCAGAGCGGGCTCGAACCGCCGACCCCCACGTTGCGAACGTGGTGCTCTCCCAACTGAGCTACTGGCCCTAAAGAATCCTAAAGATATTCAAACCGATTGGCAAAGTCAAGTCCCTGTACCGTCTATCCATGCCGCACAAATTAACAACTACTTAGAACTACGGAACGTGAAACTATGCTTACTATATATGTATTGTTAAATAAAGAATTATATATCCCAAAATAGTGTTGCCCCATCTATCCTTCAACTATATCTAACTTGACGCTCGAAGCTTTTATGTGTATATTGTAACGAAGTCGAATTTGGAATGGTAACGTGTGTAAGTAGCCTAAATAGGGTGGGTTGTGCTTCATCCCATGCTGAATAGAGAAGCATGGTGAAATGACACTGACCCAACCCACGCCTCCTAATCTAATGTGGCTGCGCCTCCGGTCTGTACATCGGACCGCTTTTATGGAGACTCGATCTGATGGATAATCATAGATGGAATTCGTGCACAAACCGAACGGATGCCAAGGAGATGCTTCGATGAAAAAGCTATTGGGTTTGACGCTTGTGCTGTGCGTGTTTGCAATCGCCGGAAGTCTTCAAGCCGCCGCCCTCGTGGGCAGCGCAGAGGATATGCCGCGCGTTGCGGGTCCGGTTCGCTCGTCGTCCAGTCTTGACGAAGAATGCACCTTCAACTTCCTGGGTTTCACCTACGGAACCTACAGCGGATCCGAGACCTGGCCGGGCGGCAGCGGCACCTATTATATGACCGGCTACATGCTGACCAGTTCTTGCCAGACCGGCGACACGCTGTTCGGATATTGTATAGATCTTGACCATGCCTTGCAGCACGGCGCGTATTGCGCGGACATCGAGGACCTGCCGGTGCGGGCCGCCTATCCGGAGCAGTATCCGGCCATGGCGTATCTGTTGGCGTGGCATCCGGCGACCAGCGCCATCGAAGATCAGATCATGCAGCTCTCCCTCTGGAAGATGACCAATGATCAACGGCCCGCCAGCCCTACATCCGGTGCGCCGTGGTACACGATTAACGGCGGGCGCGGCTATCCCAACGGGGACATGCCGGTGTATCCTTATGTGAACACGGTCTACAATTCGGTGCCGGATGTGAACGATGCCGCCAATGCGCGGATCGTGGATGCGCTGGGTACCATTGACGGCCTGCCCAAAAATGTGGCGCTGTGCGATGACCAGTTGAACGTGATTGTCGGAGTGCGGGACTCGGTCTCGGATGTGGTGCGCGTTCCCGTGACCGTCCAGTTGCTGCGCGGCGCGAATGCATCTGCGGTGGGCAATACCGCTCTCAGCGGAGTAAAGCTGCTGATGTCTGCCAGCGCGGGTAACCTGAATATCAGCGAAGCCTTCACCGATGCCGCAGGACAGGTTCATGCTTACATTACTCAGCCGCTCGGTTCCCACGCGGATATTCAGTTTCAGGTCTGCACCAACGGCGCGTGGTTGAAGACGATTACGCCGTGCGAAGGCTACTCCAATCAGCGGGTAGTAACCGTAAACCGTTGCAGCCTGTGTGTCGACCGTGTTATCCCCGGTGACAGTTGGCTGGCGGCGGAACTGGCGTCGTTTGATGCCAGCATCGGTGACCATCGCATCGAGCTGACCTGGCGTTCTGTGTCGGAAAGCAATATCAGCCGCTGGGAAATCGAACGCAGCCAAAACGGCGCAGCCTTTTCCGTCCTGACAATCGTTGCCGCGGCGAACAACGCCACGGGTCAAAGCTACCACGCTGTGGACGAAACCGCACTGCGCGGAGTGGCGAATACCTACCGTCTGGTGGATGTGGACCTCAACGGCACGCGCACGATTCATCGCGACATGCAGCGCACAGCCACGCTGCCTGCGGCTTCAGCGGCATCGCTGAACTATGAACTGGCGGCGAACTATCCGAATCCGTTCAATCCTGAAACGTCCATTCGCTTCTCACTCGTTGAAAACGGCCATACGACACTGAAAGTGTTCGATATTACCGGGCATGAAGTGGCGACGCTGGCTGACGGCGCGATGTCCGCCGGCGAACATACCGTAACGTTCAATGCGGCTAACTTGCCGTCCGGAATCTATTTCTATAAGCTGACCACAGGTTCCTTTACCCAGACCCGGAAAATGGTTTTGGCAAAGTAACCGGCGTCTCATACCGTTTCTTCGCACTTTCGGCCCTTCGGACAGTCTCCGGAGGGCCGCTTCTTTTGCGTCCAAGTGGCGTAGCTTTGTCATTTGACTTGATTTATACTCAAAAAGTCGTTACTTTAGCGCGGCTATCTGACCTGAGGTGACGAAGATTTTTAAAGGTTTGACCTACCTGCGGCGCGCTCTTGCAAGGCTCTTGATGATTGGAGCCTTTGCGTTTGCTGTGCCCCTGCATGCATCGCCTGCTGCAAGCGGCGCGAGTCCTTCGCGAAATGACGATTCTACCGCTGGGATGGCGGCGTCGATTGTGGTGCTCTCGGATATGGAATCCCTGCAGATCGACTCGTTAGGGCGGTTCCACACCCGGCGCGAACTGCTCTGCAAGGCGCTGGACCAGCGCGGCGCGGACAGTTTGCAGCGGCGCGTTATCCATGTGGACACAGATGCGGACACAGTGATTATCGAGTCTGCGCGCATACGGCTTTTTGACGGCACGTGGCGCAACGCCGAGGTCAACGGGTTTGACACGCCTGTGGTTCCGGAAGCGCCTAAAGCGCCGGCGTACAGCCGCTACAGCCAGCAAACCGTGCTGTTTCCTAAGTTGCAGCCGGGCATGATGGCTCATCTGGTCTACCGGATTGAGCCCAAGCCTGGCGCAAAACCTTCCCGCAAGGGCGGCACCGTGTTGTTTGGGGACTACGTGCACATCATGGACAAGCAGTTTGTGATCAAGTGCCCGATTGGCACGATAGTGCACTTTGCCATGCAGAACAGCGATGCCTTCCCAACTATTTCGGAAGAAAACGGCATCAGGACCTACGCCTGGACCTTTCATGATTGCATGCAGGTCGATCCCGAACCGCAAGAGGTCGGGCTGGCAAATCTGGTGCCCCGACTGCTGTGGACACTGTTTCCCGATTGGGAAGCCCTGGGAATCTGGACCGGCGACATCTTCTGGGGGAAGGTGGATTCTTCGCTGGCGGCAGTGGACGGGTTCTTTCTGATTACGTCACCCGAACTGCGCGGCACTCCGGCGCTGATGAATGCCACACTGTGGAATCTGCTGAACGTTCATGCGGTAGAACTGCCGCTGGATATCACCGGCTTCACGCTGCACTCGGCCGATTGGGTGTGGCGAACCCGCTATGCCACACCGGTGGACAAGGCGGTGCTGCTGACCGCCATTCTGCGCGCATACGGCTATAATCCGGTGCCGGTGTTTGTGCCGATGGAGAATGTTCCCTTTTGCCAGCTTCCGGTGCTGGAGCAGTTCCGCCACGTAATTCTGGCGGTCCCCAGCGGGGAAGATACCCTGTGGCTGGATCCGGCGGCGGAATCTTATGCCCCGGGTGATCTGCCGCATGCGTGCAGTTATGGAATGGGTTGCGCCCTGGTGGCAGGAACGCCGCTGATTATGAAGGTGCCGCAAACCGGGGACTCGCTGGCAACGCGCACAGAGATCCGCGCGTCGCTGGATCCATCCGGGGGATTGTCCGGATTTGCCGAAGGCAGCCCGCATGGCGATGCGGCGGCCCATGTCCGCCAGGCCTTCCTGAATGCCGGGAATCAAGCCAGAAACGAGTATGCCCAGAGAACCGTGCGCCGCTTCGGTTCGGAAGCCCGGGTCACCGAATTCTACATGTCCAATGTGGCCGATATGGTCACGCCGCTGACCACGCGTGTTAATTTCGATTGTCCGGGAGCGTCCCATGTGGATTCGGGCAGGCTGATTCTCCAGATACCCGACAGCCCCTTTGACTTTGCGGACTGCAGCCTGGACACGACGGTCGCGCGGCGTTATCCGGCAGAATTTCCGGTTCACGGACGGTTTATCACGGAGTGTGGAATCACCGTTCCGCAAGATTATAAGCTGATTTCATGGCCCCCTCCGCTGATTATCCAGAATCCTTACGTTTATATCGAACTTTCCATACGTATTCTGCCGCAGGGTTTGGAGTGGACAAAGTCCGTACATGTCAAGGCCGATCAGATCCCCGTCGCCGACTATCCGGCGGTTCGCGCGGCGTTCGAGGCTGTGGAGGCCGAGAAGAACCGTCAGATCATGGTTGCGCCGGTTTTGGCCAAGGCCAAGCCGAAACCCGCCGGAAAGCTGCACAAGCGGCATTAGGGCTGGGGATCAAAAGGGGTGGGGAGTGGGTTAAATCGGACAAGCAGGTCTGCAATGGTTTTCGTTTGATAATAGACTTTTGCACGTCATGTGTCGGATTTGTAGATCCAGAATCTCTTGACATTCTGAAAACTTCTCTGTAGTTTACTTTTTCCTGCAAAACTGCGGTTTGTCATAGCCCTTCGGGATACGAACCGTCCATCACAAGTTCACATCATTCAATTTCGTAGATAGCTCAAGCACATGGTTCGCCCTTGAATGCACGAGTAAGTGAAAGAGATCTCAAGTCCGCTCCGATCCTGTATGTCCCGGCCAAAGGGGTAGAAGCCCTTGGGACTGCCGGGATTTGTGTCGGACTGGGAATCGTCCTCCCGTTGATTGTGCACACGTTGGGCATGTCCCCCCGGGCATTCCTGCCGATGCACTTTTCCGTATTTCTCGCCGGGATGCTGCTTTCCCCGCTTTATGCTGCGCTGGTGGGTATCATGGCACCGGCGTTGTCTTCGGGTTTTACGGGGCAGCCAACGATTGAACAGGTCCTGCGAATGATGCCGGAACTGGCTGTTTACGGTTTGGCCACGTCCTTTATGCTGCGGATAGTGCCCACGGTGCCGGGACTGGCCGCGCGCAAGAGCCGCATGGCGGCGATGGCGCTGGCGATGGTGGTGGCGATGGTCCTTGGACGCGGCGCCTACATTCTCGCCTCGGCAGTGTTCGCCACGGCGGAGAATTTCAGCTACTATCTATCTGTGCTGGTAACACCGGCGATCCCGGGGATCATTGCGCAGCTTATCTTTATTCCGTTGATTGCCAGCCGAATTGAAAAGCCCGAGCCGGTTGTGGAGCAAGACACTAAGCGACGGAAGAGTGCATCATGACTCCGCCCATTTCAGAAAACAACCTTGTTGCGTTTCTTGTCCTGCTGGTCATGGCGGGGGGGCTGGTCGGCATGTTTGTCGCACTCTCCAAATGGTTCGGACCGAAACGCCCGAATGCGACAAAGGACCGCCCGTTCGAATGCGGCATTCTGGTGGAAGCCGAAGCCCAGAGGCCGTACCCGATCAAATACTACCTTGTGGCTATCCTGTTCATCGTGTTCGATATCGAGACGGCTTTCCTGTATCCGTGGGCAGTGCGCTTCAAGAGCCTCGGTGGGGTAGGCTTCGTCTCGATGATGATTTTCCTCAGCATTTTGCTGGTGGGTTTATACTACGCTGTTAAAAAGCGGGTCTTTGACTGGAAATAGACGTATGTTAACCACGAACGGTCAGAGCCCGGATCCCGGCGCGGCCCTTCAAGGGCAGGTGTTTACCACGCGGTTTGACAAGCTGCTGGGCTGGGCTCGCAAGTATTCCCTCTTTCAATATCCCTTTGTGACGGCCTGCTGCGGCATGGAATTCATGTCCACGGCCTGTTCGCATTATGATATCGACCGCTTCGGCGCGGCCTTTCCCCGTTTCAGCCCCCGGCAATCGGATGTGCTGTGGGTGGTCGGAACCGTGAGCCAGAAACTGGCGCCGCTGCTCAAGACCGTCTATGATCAGATGGCGGATCCCAAATATGTGATCGCCTTTGGCGCCTGCGCCAGTTGCGGCGGACCGTATGACGACTATTCGACGTTGCAGGGGATTGACCTGATTATTCCGGTGGACATATACATTGCGGGCTGCCCTCCGCGTCCCGAAGCCGTGCTGGACGGGCTGCTCAAACTGCAGACACTGATCCAGGACTCCAAGCAGGAGTGGGGATCATGAGCGACGAACGCTTTCCCGAGCATCTGGCCATCGACAAGCGCTTTCCGGGTTCTGTGCTGGACTGGCATGCCCAGCATGGCGACCGTACGCTGATAGTGGACGGCGAGCGCATTCTGGATATCGCCCGGCTGCTCAAGACGGAATTGGGCTACCATTTTCTGGTGGACCTTGCCGCGGTGGATTATCTGCCGCGCAAGCCGCGTTTTGAGGTCGTGTATCAGTTCATGAATCTCGACACCAAAGCGCGGTTGCGCGTGAAGGTACAATCGGATGAATTGCATCCGGAGGTACCAAGCCTAACGCCGCTCTGGCCAATTGCCAACTGGCTGGAACGCGAAGTCTGGGACCTGATGGGGGTCACGTTCCGCGACCATCCCAATCTGAAGCGCATTCTGCTCTATGAAGAATTCGAAGGGCATCCCCTGCGCAAGGATTATCCCCGCACCGGCCGCCAGCCGCTGATCGGTCCTAAAGACTGACCTGCAGGCTCCGCCGCATCTCTCTTTTCAAGCATGTGCTGCACTATTATAGCTGGCAGGCTCGAAAACTACTTTTGAGAGGGTCCGATCATGAGCTGCAGATCTTCCGTACGTTGCGTGGCTTTCTTTCTGGCGGTCGCTGTGATCTCGGGGTTTGTGGGGGTGGGGTGTAAACAGGATCCGGACAAGATCACGGTTTACACGAATTCTAATGATAACATATTTCGCGATCTGAACATTTCGACGACCGCGGACTGCCTGCTGGTGACCGGGGTGGACATCCCACTGCGGGCGATTGCCTCGTATGGAAACAGCTCGTACGGCAACTACGCGGAGCAGAACTGGACCAATCGGGTCGTCTGGTCGGTGCCGGATTCAAGTTTCGGAACGATCACGCCCGCTGGCGTACTGCGGGCCAAGCGCACCGGAATGGGTGAAGTGATGGCCACCAGCCCCGAAGGCTGGCTGGCGCAGCGTTCGCTTACCATTCAGAGCATCAACGCGATTACGATGACGGCGGATGTGCCGGTGATGTTCCGCAATGACACGACCCGGATCGAGCTGAGTGTACTGCTGAGCAACGGTTACTCGCAAACCGTCCCGTCGCGGATTCCCGTAAGCTGGCATTTCAGTGACCCCTCGGTGGTACATGCGATTGACACGCGAACCCTGAGCGGAGTTCATGCGGGAGTTACCACCGTGTCGGCATCGCTCTCCGGCATGTCCACCGAGCCTGTTGTGCTTGTTGTAGACAGCGTGCTTTCTGTGTCGTGCAGCGAGATCAGCACCGGCCCCTATTTCCCGATGGATACGCTGCGCTTCAGCGCATCGGCCGTTACGTCGGTATCCGGACGGCTGGATGTCGGCAACCGGGTGAACTGGTTGACGTCCGATCCGGGGCGCATGGCGTACATCTCGGACGGAGTATTTGTCGCTGTGGCTCCCGGAGCCTACAATGTCTGGGTGGATTTGAACGGTCAGAGTTCGTCCGGATGGTCCACTCAGGTGTGGAACGTGGTTTCGCTTTCCATTACGCCGTCGTCGATCTCGGACACGCTGCGGCGTGGCGACACCTTGCGTTTCACGGCCATGGGAGTGATTGAAGGCCACACCGCGCCCCAGGATTTGACCACCTATGCCGAGTGGATCAGCACCGAGGGAATCGCAGGCACGTTTATCGCCCCCGGCGTTTTTGTAGCAGGCGGGGCCGGCTCGACGTCGGTATGGGCCAAAATCGGTGCCGTGACCACACAGCAGGTGCCGTTGCTCGTGACCCGCACGCCGCTGTTTTCGGAGACCTTCGAATCCTACGGATATGGATCGTTCAGCGGCGGCACGCTGTGGAACGTGAGCTATTACTCTCCCAGCCGCGTTGCCATCAACAGTCTTTCTTCCGGTGGCACGCACTCCTGCATGTTTGTGGATTCGAGCTATTCGGGATACTCGTATATCGAAAGCCGCAGCGGCGCGTTCAATCCCGTTACCCGGGGAATCCTTGAGGCGGACATCCGCACCGAGGGAAATGGAGCCTATCTCGAATTGGCGTCATCCAGCGGCAACGTTGTGGCCTACGTGGTGTTCCAGGACAATTCGATCTACGCCTACACGTATTCGGGGAGCCAGCAGCTTCAGTCCTATGTGACGAACCGCTGGTACCATGTTCGGATAGACTTCGACTGCGATTCGGATCTGTATGACGTGTACGTTGACGGCGTGCTGCGCGGTTCGCAGTTGCACTTCTATTACACGACCAATAGTGTCTATACCGTCACGGCGGGCACATCGGGATCGTACCAGGGCAACCGCACGTACATCGACAATCTTGTATTGACCGAGTGATGGCCGCCCGCGCACGGCGCGGAGCTATTTTGTGACACAACCGGACGGCTTTGATCCGTCACCATTTGTGAGCTTTGATGTGCGAGAGGATATGACGACCCATACCGGCCCCCTTGTCGAACCCTACGACGTGGACTCCGCGGTTCCGTCCGCGGAACCCGAATTTCAGACGCAGGACATGCTGCTGAATGTCGGGCCGTCGCATCCCGCGATGCACGGCATTATCCGCATTGTCACCCGGCTCCAGGGCGAATTGGTGGTGGATTCCGAAGTGGAAATCGGTTATCTGCACCGCGCGTTCGAGAAGCACACCGAGGACTGCACCTGGAACCAGGCACTGATCTACACGGACCGGCTGAATTACGTGTCCCCGGTGATCAACAATGTCGGCTATTGCATGGCCGTCGAGAAGCTCTTGTGCATTGAGCTGCCGCCGCGAGGACAGTATATCCGCGTGATGCTCTCGGAAATCTCCCGCATTTCGGACCACCTGACCTGTGTCGGCGCGCAGGCGATGGAGCTCGGCGCGTTTACCGTGTTCCTCTATCTGATCAAGGCCCGCGAGTGGATGTACGAGTTGCTCGAAGACTATTGCGGCGCGCGCGTCACCACCAATGCCTGCCGTGTCGGCGGAATGCCGTTTGATCTGCGCGACGGCTGGCTGGACAAGGTGACGTGGGCGGTCAAGGAGACCCGCGCCGTGCTGGCCGAGTGTGACACGATGCTGACCAATCTGCGCATTTTCGTAGACCGCACGCAGGGCATCGGCGTGATGTCTCCCGAGCGGGCGATTGCCTGGGGCTGGACGGGGCCGCTGCTGCGGGCCACCGGAGTCGCCTACGACGTCCGCAAGGATTTCCCGTACCTGATTTACGACCAGCTCGACTGGACCGTGCCTGTCGGCCGTAACGGCGACGTGTTCGACCGCTATCTTGTGCGCATGGAAGAGCTGGTGCAGTCCTGCAACATTCTCGACCAGTGCGTGGCGCGGATTCCCGGAGGCCCGGTGAATTCCAACAACAAGCAGGTGGTGCTGCCCGCGAAGAAGGATACTTACGGCAACATCGAGGGCTTGATGAACCATTTCAAGCTCATCATGTACGGCCACGGTATTCGCGTTCCGGAAGGCGAAGCCTATTTTGCGGTGGAAGGCGGCAACGGCGAATTGGGGTTTTATGTGGTGAGCCATCCGGATCCGAACGCGCAGGACGGGTGCAATGATATGCCGTGGCGCGTGCGCGTGCGGCCGCCGTGCTACAATTTCGTGGCGGCGCTGCCCGAGCAGATCAACGGCTATATGGTGGCCGATATTGTCCCGACCTTCGGGTCGGTGAACATGATCGGCGGCGAGTTAGATCACTGAGCGAGGACGGAAGGCTCGTCATGAGCCGGTCCGCCATGAAGCGATACCCTTAAGCGATGAACATTTCTGAATCCCTGGTGCAGAAGGCGGAGAGTATCTTTCTCCGCTACCCACCTGAACACCGCGAAGCGGCGCTCATTCCCGTCATGTTCGAGGCACAGCGCGAATTCGGCTGCATCACTCCCGAGGCGGAGCGGTGGGTTGCCGACATCGTGGGCGTGAGCCTTGTCAAGGTGCGGGAAGTGCTGACGTTTTACTCCATGTTCCGCACCACTCCGGTCGGAAAGTATCACATTCAGTTTTGCCATAACATCGCATGCTGCCTCGCGGGTGCGGAAGACCTGCAGGCTCACATCGAGAAGAAACTTGGCATTCGGAACGGTGAGACGACGACGGACGGAATGTTCACGCTGAGCTACGTGGAGTGTCTCGGCGGCTGTGCCTGGGCGCCCATGATGATCGTGAACGAGGAACAGTATTACCAATTGACGCCCGCGCGCCTTGACCAGATTATCGACGGTTTCCGCGCGGGCAAGCCCGTGATGGCCGATCAGCCGACGCCGCTGCGCGGCAATGTCGGAGAGAAGGCGGGACAATGAGCGCGACACCCAATGTCAGCGGCGGCGTGCGGTTCCTGTCCCGGAATTTCGGCCTCCCCGGTCAAACCGGCATCGAGTCCGCCATGAAGCGCGGCGCCTACGAAATGCTCAAACGCGCCGTGGCGATGAAGCCGGAAGATGTGACGGCGCTGGTGAAGGCCTCCGGTCTGCGGGGCCACGGCGGTGCGGGATTCTCGGCGGGCATGAAGTGGAGCTTTGTCCCCAAAGACAAATTTCCCCGTTACGTTTGCGTCAATGCCGATGAGTCCGAACCGGGAACGTGCAAGGACCGTTTGATCCTCGAATATGATCCGCATCTGCTGCTCGAAGGGGCGTTGATCTGCGCTTTTGCCGTGCAGGCGGAACGGATTTACATCTATATTCGCGGCGAATATTTCTATCCGTGGCGCGTGATGGAGCAGGCTATTGCCGAGGCCCGCGCCAAGGGGCTGATCGGGCAGAATATTCTCGGCACCGGCTGGTCCTGCGACGTGCAACTGGCGACCGGAGCCGGGCAGTATATCTGCGGCGAAGAGACCGGTCTGATCGAGTCGCTGGAGGGGAAGAAAGGCTGGCCGCGTCTGAAGCCGCCATTTTACCCTGCGGCGATCGGTCTGTGGGGCAAGCCGACCATCGTGAACAACGTGGAAACACTGTCCTTTGTGCCGCGCATTTTCGAAATCGGGGCCGAAGCCTTTGCCGGGATGGGATCTCCCAAGAACGGCGGCACCGGGCTGTTTTCGCTTTCGGGATGCGTGAAGAATCCGGGCGTGTATGAACTGCCGATGGGCACTCCGCTCCAAACGCTGCTCTATGATTTGGGCGGCGGCATCTGCGGCAACCGCAAATTGAAAGCGTTGATTCCCGGTGGGTCGTCGTCGCACATTCTCAAGGCCGAAGAATGCGAGAATCTGAAATTGGATTTCGAATCGGTGGCGGCAGCGGGTTCGATGCTGGGCAGCGCGGCGGTGATGGCCATTGACGAGTCTGTATCCATTCCGCGTCTGACGCTGTGGATGGCACGATTCTACGCGCACGAAAGCTGCGGTCAGTGTACGCCGTGCCGCGAGGGCACCGGATGGATTCTCAGACTGGTTACGCGGATTCTGGAAGGCCGGGGCCGCAAACGCGACGTGGATGATCTGTTCCAGATCGCCGACAATATCGATGGCAAGACAATCTGCGCGCTCGGTCAAGCCGTGGCCTGGCCGACCAAGAGCTATGTCACCAAGTTCCGTCACGAGTTCGACGCACTGGTAAAAGAGTAGGGTAGGGCGGCCCGCGTGGCGGCCTGCAATTCTTATCGAAGAACGGTAATGCCCAAGATAGAAATAGACGGTAAACCGGTAGAAGTTCCGGCGGGAACCAATCTCGTGGAAGCGGCCAAACTGCTGAACATCGAGATCCCCACCTATTGCTACCATCCGGGACTGACGGTGGTCGGCTCCTGCCGCATGTGCCAGGTAGAGATGGAGCAGAATGGCCGCACGAGCGTCGTGCTGGGGTGTAATACTCCGGCCGCCGACGGCATGAAGGTGATCACCACTTCCGAGAAGGTGCATACGCTGCGCGCCTCGGCGCTGGAATTCCTGCTGCAGAATCACCCGCTGGACTGCCCGATCTGTGATGACGCCGGCGAGTGCGATCTGCAGAACTACTACATGCGTTATGGCCTCC